>USAI01000128.1 GCA_900552675.1 uncultured Prevotella sp. | reverse complement strand
TGAAGTCGATAACCTCCTCAGGCTTTGTATAGTGGCATACGTCTGAAGAAACCTCGTCCTCAACACCAGCCAACACGCCGAGCTCACCCTCTACAGTTACGTCGAACTGATGAGCATAATCTACAACCTTCTTTGTCAGGGCGATGTTCTCCTCGTAAGGCAGTGAAGAACCGTCGATCATAACTGAAGAGAAGCCGAGGTCTACACAGCTCTTGCACAGCTCGAAGCTGTCACCGTGGTCGAGGTGAAGAACAATCTCAGGATGCTTGCAGCCAAGCTCCTTTGCATACTCAACGGCACCCTCTGCCATGTAGCGGAGAAGAGTCTCGTTAGCGTAAGCACGAGCACCCTTAGAAACCTGAAGGATAACCGGTGACTTCAGCTCTGAAGAGGCCTTGATGATAGCCTGCAGCTGCTCGAGGTTGTTGAAGTTGAAAGCGGGGATAGCATAACCACCCTTGATGGCTCTTGCGAACATATCACGTGTGTTCACCAAGCCTAATTCTTTGTAGTTTACCATAATTTTGTTATACTAATAAAAAACAATTATCTCAATGTGTAACGGGCGTTTGCCCTTTACCGCTGCAAAGATAATAATTTAATTTGGTATAGCATACATGCCCAGCGCCTTTTTTTTACCCTTTAGGGTAGCTGAAAATAAAAAACGCAAAAAGGCTACACATGTAGGGGCATTGTGCTTGCCCGCCACCATGTGTAGCCTTTTATGTTTATTGTATGTTTTTACGCTGCTTACAGTGTGTCGATAACGGCGCAGATGTCAGCAAAGATGCGGTTGAGCTCGCCCAGACCCTCGATGTGGTGATGGATGCCTTCCTTCTTGTACCACTCGATAAGCGGAGCTGTTTGGTTGTGATATACGTCAAGACGCTTCTTGATGGTCTCGGCGTTGTCGTCAGAACGTCCGCTTTCCTGTCCGCGTTTGATGAGGCGCTTCATCAGCTCATCCTCAGGCACGTCGAGCTCAATCATGGCTGCTACCTTGTGTCCGCGCTCAGCCAGCATGGCCTTCAGGGCCTCGGCTTGAGGAATGGTGCGGGGGAAACCGTCGAAGATGACGCCCTTGTGCTCCTTGCCAAAGCTATCGTAAACGCTGGCCAGAATGTTTACCATCAGTTCGTCGGGAATGAGCTGTCCGTTATCAATAAAACCTTTAGCGGTCTTGCCCAGCTCAGTGCCATTCTTGATTTCAGCACGCAGCACATCGCCTGTAGAGATGTGATTGAAGCCGTACTTCTCAATCATCAAATCGCTTTGGGTGCCCTTGCCTGAACCCGGGGCACCGAAAATAACAATATTTTTCATCTTTTTACCTTAAAATGTATATAAAATCTTTCCTATTTCGCTTCCATAATACCCCACAGAGTCAAACTCGCGATTGGCCCTGATGTGGGGGTAGACAACCTTTGCGCTACCAGCGCTTCACGCTTCTTTTTCAGCGTCGTAGCATGTTACGCTTCGTCATCTTCAACCAGCGTGTAGATGTCGCGCAGGTTTCGACCTTGCTGATCATAGTCGAGACCGTAACCCAAGATGAAGTCGTTGGGAATTTCCATGGCCACATATTCGATATGCAGAGGAACGGTGAGGCGCTCGGGCTTCAGCAGCAGTGTGCATATTTCTACCGATGCAGGGTTGTGCTTGTTCAGTGTGTCGAGCATGCGCTGCATGGTAAGACCTGACTCTACAATGTCTTCTACCACAATGACATGGCGGTTCGTGATGTCGGTGGTAAGACCCAATACCTCAGTCACCTTACCTGTGGTTGAGGTGCCCGCATACGACTCTAACTTAACGAACGATATTTCGCTCGGAATGTTAATCATACGCATAAGGTCGGCGGCAAAGACAAACGAGCCGTTCAGCACTGCCAGCAACAGTGGGTTCTTGTCGGCCATATCGTGGTTAATACGGTCGGCCACTGCCTTCACTTTCTTCAGAATTTCCTTTTCCGGAATAGAGGTTTTAAACTTCTTGTCCTTTATTTTAACGATACTCATCTGAGACGGTTTTAAATATTTGGCGCAAATTTACGAAAAAAACACTAAACTCGTATCTTTGTAACGCATAAAAGTGTGTTTATCAATTAAAACAGGCTTAATGTGTGTAAGCGTATCCGCGATGCTAGTATATACACGTCAAAAAAATATCGCTCAAGTTT
>USAI01000127.1 GCA_900552675.1 uncultured Prevotella sp. | reverse complement strand
AAGCCCATTGGCAGAATTAAGTATGCACTAAATTAATTCCGCCAACAGGTATATTAAAGGAAAATGTGACCGATCAGTGTGCCCCATTAAGTAAAATTAAAGCCCACGATGCCACGCACCCCGTTTTTTTTCGTACCTTTGCCCTCTGTATCGCAGTGGCTATAAAATGCTTGTGCACAATATTAACGTGCATACCCACAAGCCATTACCTTACCAAGCATAAAAAACAAAAACACAAACCAGTATGAACATAGCATTAATAGGCTACGGCAAGATGGGGCACATGATAGAACAGATAGCCCGCGAGCGTGGCCACAACATTGTGAGCATTATTGATGTTGATAACCAAGATGATTTCGAGTCGGAGGCCTTCGCCTCGGCCGATGTAGCCATCGAATTTACGTCGCCCACAGCCGCTTATGGCAACTATCTGCGCGCCTTTAAGGCGGGCGTGAAGGTGGTGAGTGGATCGACCGGCTGGATGAAAGACCACGAGGCCGACGTGCGCCGTATGTGCACCGAAGAAGGCAAGACACTGTTCTGGGCCTCTAACTTCTCTATCGGCGTGGCCATCTTCTCGGCCGTAAACCGCTACTCAGCCAAAATTATGAACGGCTTTACACAGTATGATGTGCACATGGAAGAAACGCACCACATACATAAGCTCGATGCCCCCAGCGGCACCGCCATCACACTGGCCGAAGAGATTATTGATAACCTCGACCGCAAACACGCGTGGGTAAAGGGTGTGCAGCGCCATGCCGACGGCACCGTGACGGGCACCAACGCCTGCAATGCCGACCAGTTGGCCATTGAGAGCATACGCCGCGACGAGGTGCCAGGCATACATAGCGTGGTGTACGACTCGGAGGCCGACAGCATCACCATCACCCACGATGCTCACTCGCGCAAAGGTTTCGCCTTAGGCGCCGTGCTGGCTGCCGAATATACGCAGACGCATAGCGGCTTGCTGACCATTGGAGATATGTTTAAGTTCTAAATTAACTTTTGAAGTTAACGGGAGTTAAGAGGAAGTTATCACTCCCTTCGGTCGTTCAGGAAGATAACGGACAATAGCTTTGCAAATCACGCAATATGGCAAATCAAGCAACATGGCAAATCAAGCAACATGGCATATGTCCGTTATCTTCACTCGCAAAGCGAGTTAACTTCCTCTTAACTCCCTCTTAACTCCCGATAAATTCTTACACAAATGATTGACAAAGAAAAAGCAAAACTCGACCCCCGCAAGCAGTGGGCCAAGTTTATCTGTGTGCTCGTGCTCTATCTGCTCTTCCTGTTTTGGGTGAAGAGCTGGCTCGGACTGGTAGTGGTACCCTTCCTCTTCGACGTGTATATCACCAAAAAGATACAGTGGCAGTGGTGGCGCGATGCTGAAGGTCCCACACGCTTCATCATGTCGTGGGTAGATGCACTGGTGTTTGCCCTCGTGGCCGTATATTTTATTAACCTGTTCTTCTTTCAGAACTATGTTATACCCACCTCATCGCTCGAAAAGTCGTTGCTCACAGGCGACTATCTCTTCGTGTCGAAGATGAGCTATGGCCCCCGCAAACCGCAAACACCGCTCACGCTGCCCCTCACACAGCACACGCTGCCCGTGTTTGGCTGCAAGAGCTACATCGAGTGGCCACAGTGGAAGTATGAGCGTGCCAAGGGCTTCGGACATGTGCAGCTGAACGACATCGTGGTGTTCAACTTTCCCGCTGGCGACACGCTGTGCGCTGGCGAACGCTGGCAAGGGTCTGACTATTACCAAATGGTGTATGCCTATGGCGAGCAGCTGTTGGCACGCAACGAGGGCATTGCTAACCTCGACTCGATGAACCGCTTCCAGCAACGCCAATATTTTGACAAGGTGTATGCCACAGGACGTGCCTACATCATGGCCGACCCCGATATGCAAGGGTTTGAGGGCATCATGACGCGCCCCGTCGACCGCCGCGAAAACTATGTGAAACGCTGCGTGGGCTTGCCTGGACAGACGCTGCAAATAAAGAACCACATTATCTACCTTGATGGCAAGGCTAACAAAGAGCCCGACAACGTGCAATATTCGTATTGCTTAAAGCTCATGAACAATATTCCTGACGAGCTGATGAAGGAACTGAATATCTCGGAAGAGGATGTCATGTTGCTGAACGAACGCGGATATATGACGCTGACAAACAAGGCACTGAAGGCGCTGAAGGCGGTGCCCGGACTGGTGCAGAGCGTGTCGCTGAACATCGACAACACTACGTCGGACATTTATCCGCAGAACGGTGCTATGGGATGGACTCGCGACAACTATGGCCCAATATGGATTCCGAAGCGTGGCGCTACACTCAAGCTCTCGCTCGACAATATCGCTATCTATGAACGACCCATACGCACCTATGAGGGCAACGACCTGCAGGTGCGCAACGGACGTATCTATATTAATGGTAAGGAGGCACACAGCTACACCTTTAAGATGGACTACTACTGGATGATGGGCGACAACCGTCACAACTCGCTCGACTCGCGCTACTGGGGCTTCGTGCCCGAAGATCATATCGTGGGCAAACCTATCTTTATATGGTGGTCGAGCGACCCCGACCGCCACGGCTTCTCTGGCATAAGATGGAATAGGTTGTTTAGGTTTGTGGATAATATAAAATAAAAGCCCAAGCCCAACAGCACCACCCAAACAGCCCCAC
>USAI01000126.1 GCA_900552675.1 uncultured Prevotella sp. | reverse complement strand
GCGACCACCTGGTCCCAAACCAGGAGCGCTACCGGGCTGCGCTACACCCCGAATGTGTAAAACCACATGTCTTTATTAGACGGCTGCAAAGGTAGTGAAAAAATATGAACCTTGCAAATTTTCTTCTGCTTTTTCGCTATTTTCCGTGTGTAAGTTATGGCCAAGCAGCCTATACACTATCATTTGCTATGTAATGTGTATTGATAAACGATAAAAGCCACACACCTTTCTGACAACAGAAACCAGTGTATGGCTTTTATTATGTTTTGTATAATGATTGTTTTTACTTGATGATGTCAAGTTCAACAAAAATACCTTTCAAGATGTTTACGGCGCGTTCTACCTGCTCTTTGGTGTGTGTGGCCATCAGGGCGAAACGCACCAAGGTGTCTTGCGGAGCACAAGCGGGTGGAATAACGGGGTTGATAAACACGCCACGCTCGTAAGCCCGTGCTGTTACGATGAAGGTCTTTTCTACATCGTGAACATATAAGGGAATGATGGGGCTCTCGGTCTCACCAATCTCGAAACCTTCCTCACGGAAACGCTTCAAAGCATACTTGGTAACGTCCCACAACTTTTCAATGCGCTCGGGCTCTTGCTGCAGTATGTGCAGTGCCTCAAGAGCAGCAGCGGTAGCAGCCGGTGTGTTTGATGCACTGAAGATGTAGGTGCGGCAGGTGTGACGCAGATAGTTGATGGTGTCGGCATCGCTAGCGATGAAGCCACCGATTGAAGCCATCGACTTTGAGAAGGTGCCCATGATGAGGTCTACCTCATCGGTCAGTCCGAAGTGGTCGCAAACGCCACGTCCGTGATCGCCAAACACGCCAATGCCGTGAGCCTCGTCAACCATGATTGAGCAGTTATACTTATGCTTCAGTTCAACAATCTTGGGCAAGTTGGCAAGGTCGCCTTCCATTGAGAACACGCCATCTACCACAATCAGCTTAATAGCATCTTGGGGCAGACCTTTAAGAATGTTCTCCAGGTCTTCCATGTCGTTGTGCTTGTAGTGCAACTGACGCGCAAATGACAGACGACGTCCGTCAACAATGCTTGCATGGTCGCGGTCATCGCAGATGATATAGTCGCCACGGCCCACTACTACAGCGAGCACGCCAGCATTAACTGAGAAACCTGTTGAGAAGCACAGAGTGTCGTCTTTATGAACAAACTCGGCCAACTCTTTCTCTAACTGTACGTGCAGGTCGAGGGTTCCGTTAAGGAAACGGCTACCAGCACATCCCGAGCCATATTTGTCTAAGGCAGCTTTTGCTGCATTTATCACGCGCTGGTCGCCAGTCAGTCCGGTATATGCGTTTGAACCAAACATGAGCACTTCATGTCCGCCCATGGCTACTTCCGTTCCCTGTTTGCTGGTGATTTCGCGGAAATAAGGATACACACCAGCCTCCATATACTTCTGTGGCAAGCGGTAGCTTTTGTATCTTTCTTGTAATTGTCCCATTATATTAATAAATAGGTAAGAGGAATTCTCTTATTATTTCTTCAATTGTTTTCAAGATGCAAAGTTACAAAAAAGATATAAAACAGCCTTGTTTTTGTGAAAGAAATATTATATTTATGCATTTTTATCGAATTTATTCTCACTAAATGAAAAGGTTTTCGTAATTTTGTCATCTACACTTACCACAATAATATTGTAAATAGTTGTTGAAAGCTATGAAAAAGAAAGCGATATTTGTCATCAATCTTGTGTCAGGAACATCCAGTAAAGCGGGGGTGCCTAACCTTATTGAAGAGCATCTCGATAAAGAGAAGTTCGACTATGAGATAGCCATTACCGAGTATGCTGGCCATGCCTCTGAGATTGCTTCGCGAGCTAAAGACAATGGTGTTGACATTGTGGTAGCAGTGGGTGGCGATGGTACCGTAAACGAGGTGGCTCGTGCTATTGTTCATTCAAACACAGCCCTTGGCATTATGCCTTGTGGTTCGGGCAATGGTTTGGCACGTCATTTGTTGTTGCCTATGAACTTGAAGAAGTCGATAGAGATAATCAATGCTTGTGAGATACGCGACCTCGACTATGGCGTTATTAACGGCTATCCTTTCTTTTGCACCTGTGGCATGGGCTTCGATGCCTTTATCAGTCAGAAGTTTGCCGAGGCTGGCAAGCGTGGCCCCATTACTTATGCCGAGAATATTTTGCGTGAAGGCTTGAAGTATGAGCCCGAAACCTATGTGGTAGAAGATGAGAATGGTGTGCATCAGTATAAGGCGTTTCTTATCTCATGTGCCAATGCTTCGCAGTATGGCAACAATGCTTATATTGCGCCCCAGGCATCGATGAGCGATGGCTTGATGGATGTTATCATCATGGAGCCGTTTGATGTGTTTGAGGCTCCACAGGTAAGTATTGATATGTTTAACAAGACGCTTGATAAAAATTCGAAGATAAAAACCTTCCGTTGTCGTAAGTTACACATCCACCGCAGTCAGCCAGGCGTGATACACTATGATGGCGACCCTGTAATGACGGGCGAAGAAATTGATGTTGAATTGCTGCCCAAGGGCATCAAAATGTTAATAAACCCCTTTGCCGATCGCAGTGCGCGTAAGCCTAACGCCTTGCAAAATGCTGCTGCCGAGCTGTTCAACCAGCTAAACGTTATGCGTGAAGACTTGAATAATCAAGGGCGACACATACAAGCCATTAGCAAGGCTATACAGAAGAAACTTAATCTGTAAAAACACTTATATTAAAAGAGGGTGTGTCAAAATAGAAGTTAAAAGAAGTTTGGGCTTCGCCCGAAGT
>USAI01000125.1 GCA_900552675.1 uncultured Prevotella sp. | reverse complement strand
AGCCCACTTGCGCCGATGGTACTGCAATGCAATGCGGGAGAGTAGGTAGCCGCCTTCTTTTAACAGAGAGAGTTCTGAGACGAAAGTCTTGGAACTCTTTTTTTTCGTTTGTTACTTTTTGCTGTACGGGTGAGTCTTGCTAGGCCCCTCCTATATTTATTATTTATACCTAATGTCTGGAGGATGTGGCGCGGAGGCCACCGTCCTACTATGGAGGCGAGGCAAACTAAAGTAGGACGGTGGCCTCCGTGCCCCGTCCTCCAGCACCCAGCCCTTCTCAATAGATAACCTCACATGTTTATTGGGCTTATGAGGCTTATGGGGCTTATAGAGCTTATGAGGCTTATGTGGCTTATTATGGCTGCTAACGTTTATGATGGCAGCAAGGTTATACTATTTTTGTTATATTATACAAAATAAAAAACCGTGCCAGAGCGTATTTGCTTTGACACGGTTGTGCATATAGCCTGTGGCTTTATGGTCTAAAAGGTTTATAGATCAGTAGCTTGTTCTGTTTCTTTGTAGCTCTCCATAAACTTCTTGGCGGCGCGCAGCTGGTGGCGCATGTTGCTCAGCAACTGCTGGCTCTCTTGTAAGATGTTGAGATATACCAGAGCTACCTGGAGGCCTCCCTCTGTTGATGTGGACTGTAGGCGGTCGATATGGCGTTTACGCAATACCGAGAGATCGTCTTTGCATTGATCGGCATCGGCCAACACGTCGCGATAGTGTTCAAAGCGTCGTGTAGAGATCATGCTTTCTGTTTGCTTCATCAGTTCGCAGATGCGATCTTTCATATCTTTATATTCGTTGATATAGGTTGAGGGCAGCGGGTTAAAACTGTTGTCGACATGTTCTTTTACAGGGTCGAGCATACGACGAAGACAGTAGATATATTGTTCTGAAGAGTTGATGCCGAGGTGGAACCATGTATTGCGTTCAATGGCAATGCTGGTAGGAACGCGGCGCAAGGCCAACAGTTCTTGACGACGGTATTTCTTTAGTTCGTCGCGTTCGTTTTTCAGTTCACGGTCAGCTTTTCTCAGTGTGCTGGGCTTTTCGTTCTCGAAGCCGTCGATGATGGCGAGGAACTGGTCGAGCACGAAGTGTGTTACGAAGCTTTGTGTGCGGCTTACGTGCTTTGTGAGCAGGTCCCATACAATTTCTGGGTCTTTGGTGCGCATCATGAGGCGGAACACATCTTCTTTGCCTTCGGCAGCTGTCTTCTTCTTATAGGCACGTTGTGAGCGTATGAGCATGAACACCACGAGTGCCATGAAGAGCAGTTTAGCAATGATACCACCGAAGAACATTAGGAGGCATACGATGGCACAGGCACCGAAGGCCACGCCAGCGGTGATAAACCATCCACCGATAACGCTCAACACGCCTGTAACACGGAAGACGGCGCTCTCGCGGCTCCAAGCGCGGTCGGCAAGACTTGAACCCATGGCCACCATGAAGGTAACATAGGTGGTAGAGAGGGGCAAGCCCCAGTTGGTACCAGCCGTAATCAGCATTGCTGCCAGCACAAGGTTTACAGCGGCGCGTACCACGTCGAAGGCGGCACCGTCGGGCAATTCGGCTTCTTGCTTGTTGAAGCGGCTATCAATCCATGCTGACAGGCGTCGTGGCATCCATTGTCCGATGAAGGAAGCGCTTTCCTGTGTGGCGCGTACGATGCTGCGTGCTGCTTTTGATGAGCCGAACATTTCGTCGCCTTCATCCTGACGTGCCAGGTCGACACTGGTTTTTATTACGTTTTGAGCTTTCTTTGATGTAGCCATGGCAATAATCATGATGATGCCAGCAGCCATCAGATAGAAGGGAGGCGTTTTAGCGCTTTCCATCAAACTTGTCATCATGTAGGTTGATGGCGAAGCACCATTGGCGTTCATAGAGAAGTCGTGCCAAGAGTCGAGACCAGCCAAAGGAACACCGATAAAGTTGACAAGGTCGTTACCAGCAAATGCCATGGCCAGGGCGAAGGTGCCCATCAATACCACCAAGCGGAACACATTGACCTTCAGCAGGTGCAGCACTTCCATCAGTATGGTTGTTATCACGAATGTGCAGAGCAGCAGCATGTGTGTGTTCACATTAATCCATGTGCGCACCTCTTCAGGTATATATGTAGAACCCCCAATGCCTTTCAGGAAGATGAAGTAGGCCAAGGCGGTAGATGCTACGCCACCAAACAGTGCTGCGCCGATGCGCATATGTTTGCGATAGGCAAAGGTGAACAGCAGACGTGACAGCCACTGTACGATGATACCGAAGACAAAGGCGATGGCTACGCTGACGAAGATGGCGATGATAACGCTTAAGGCCTTATCAGAGTTGAGCAGGTCGGTGTAGGCGAGCGAGTGGTCGCCAATCATCTTTACTGTTGCCAATGCGAAGGTTCCGCCTAACAGTTCGAACACCAATGAAACGGTGGTAGAGGTAGGCATACCGAGCGTGTTGAACATGTCGAGCACAATGACATCGGTTACCATCACTGCCAAGAAGATGGTCATCACTTCTTCATACGAGTAGAGTGTGGGTTTCATGATGCCATGTCGGGCTACATCCATCATGCCCGTACTCATTATGGCGCCGAGCGCCACGCCTACTGAAGCGATAATGAGCACAGTGCGCAGTTTTGCCACTCGAGCACCGATGGCACTGTTGAGAAAATTAACTGCATCATTGCTGACGCCTACAAACAGATCAAACACTGCGAGGCAAAGCAGAAATAAGACGATGCAAAAATAAATTGTTTCCATTCTCTTTTTGTTTTAATATTATGTTTTTATTTATTGTTTCGTGCTATGTGTTTTCTTTATGCTGTTGTATGATGTATTGTAACATGTTTATTTTGTTGTGTGCCCCCTTCTATACACCTTATTTATATTATATAGCGAGGCTCTTTTTCCTTTCACGCTACAAAATTATCTTGTAT
>USAI01000124.1 GCA_900552675.1 uncultured Prevotella sp. | reverse complement strand
GGCTGGCAGCGCAAAGCCGCTTAGCCGTTATCTCAAATTTTAACGAACTATTGTTGTATAAAAGCCGAAAAATATTTGGTTGTATGATTGCTTTTCGCTATATTTGCAGCATGAATTTGAGCAAATCACAATAAGGATTATTCCGTTGTGAAAACATTAGGTTCGCCCATCGTCCTTAACGGTGGGCTTTTTTATTGAGTAAAGTTTGCTCGCACAAAAAAATGATAATAATGTAGAAACAAAACAATTGGTGAATGGAAATAAATATATATGCTAAGATGATAGGTAAGGCGCTGGGGCTCAGCGAGCGCAGCGTCACCAATACCTTGCAGCTGCTTGACGAGGGCTGCACCATACCGTTTATCAGCCGTTACCGCAAAGAGCGCACGGGCAACCTTGACGAGGTGCAGATTACGTCCATCAGCGATGCTTATGATAAACTGAAAGAGATAAGCAAACGCAAAGACACAGTGGTGAAAACTATTACCGAACAGGGTAAGATGACCGACGACCTGCAACACCGTATTGATGCCTGTTGGGATGCTAACGAGCTGGAAGACATATACATGCCCTTCAAACCGAAGCGTCGCACCAAGGCACAAGTGGCGCGCGAACAGGGCCTTGAGCCACTGTCGCTTATCTTGATGATGCAGCGCGAGCGCAACATTGAGGTTGCCGCCCAGCGCTTTGTAAAAGAGGGCGTGAAAGATGTGGCCGCTGCCATAAAAGGGGCGCAAGATATTGTGGCCGAGATGGTGAGCGAAGACGAGCGCAGCCGACAGCAAGTGCGGTCGTCGTTTCGTCGTGAGGCCATCATCACCTCGAAGGTGGTGAAGGCGAAGGCCGACAGCGAGGAGGCTGCCAAATATTCTGACTATTTCGACTTTTCAGAGCCTCTTCGTCGTTGCTCGTCGCACCGCCTGTTGGCCATGCGTCGTGGTGAGAACGAGGGCATCTTGCGCATCTCTATCTCGGCCGACGATGAGGTGTGCCTCGACAAGCTGAAGCGCCAGTTCGTGCATGGCTTCGGGCCCTGCCAGGCATTGGTGGGCGAGGCCGTAGAAGATGCCTACAAGCGCCTGCTGAAGCCCTCGATTGAAACCGAGTTTGCCAATATGAGCAAGGAGAAAGCCGACGATGAGGCCATAGGCGTGTTTGCCGAAAACCTTCGCCAGCTGCTGCTGTCGGCTCCGCTGGGCCAGAAACGTGTGATGGGCATTGACCCAGGCTTCCGCACTGGCTGCAAGGTGGTGTGCCTCGACGCTCAGGGCAACCTGTTGCACCACGAGGCCATTTTTCCGCATCCGCCTGTCAACAAGGCATCGGTGGCCGCCCATCAGGTAGAGCTGATGGTAGAGAAATATAACATTGAGGCCATAGCTATAGGCAATGGCACCGCCAGCCGAGAGACGACACAGTTTGTGAAGCAGTTGCAGTTTGGTCACGACGTAAAGCAGTTTGTGGTGAGCGAAGATGGCGCCTCGGTCTATTCGGCATCGAAGACAGCGCGCGACGAGTTTCCTGACGAAGATGTCACCGTGCGTGGTGCCGTGTCGATAGGTCGCCGACTGATGGACCCGCTGGCCGAGCTGGTGAAGATTGACCCGAAGAGCATTGGCGTGGGACAATATCAGCACGACGTAGATCAAAGCAAGCTGAAGAAGAGTCTGGACCAGACCGTAGAGAGCTGTGTAAACCTGGTAGGCGTAAACCTAAACACCGCCAGCCAGCATCTGCTTACCTATGTGAGCGGCTTAGGCCCCACGCTGGCCAAAAACATTGTTGAATATCGTAAGGCCAATGGCGCCTTTGCCAGCCGTGCACAACTGAAGAAGGTGGCGCGTCTTGGCCCTTCGGCCTTTGAACAGTGTGCGGGCTTCTTGCGCATACCTGGTGCCCGTAACCCGCTTGACAACAGTGCTGTTCACCCTGAAAGTTACCACATTGTCGAGCAGATGGCAAAAGATAACCATTGCACCGTGGCCCAGCTGATAGGCGATGCCGCCAAGCGTAAGGCCGTAGACATAAAGAAATATGTTACCGACACCGTAGGTATGCCCACCCTGACCGATATTATGGCCGAACTGGAGAAGCCAGGGCGCGACCCCCGCGAACAGATAGAGGAGTTTGAGTTTGATAAGAACGTAACCTCAGTCGACGACCTCGTTGCGGGCATGGTGCTGCCAGGCATTGTGACCAACATTACCAACTTTGGCGCCTTTGTCGACGTAGGCGTGCATCAAGACGGACTGGTACACGTGTCGCAGTTGGCCGACCGCTATGTGACCGACCCTACCCAGGTGGTGAAGTTGCACCAGCATGTAAAGGTGCGTGTGGTAGAAGTTGACCGTAAGCGCAACCGCATCTCGTTGTCGATGAAGAAATTGTAATTAAAAAACTCGACAACGTAGAACAACAAGGGAACAACGAGAACAATATTTTTTCCATCGTTATGGGTGTAAGAAGTGTTGTTTTTGTTGTTCCCTTGTTGCTTTTATGATTGCCTCTATTATAGCCTCTATTATTTCTACCCCACGTTATCATTTCTTGAAAATAAGGACTAAAGTGCTTGAAACCAATCTTTTTGTCGGGCGAAAGCCTTGAGAAAGTCGTCTGACACCGACCGTTATCCATGTTCATAACGGTCGATGCTCGTGTTCATAACGGTCGGTGCACATGTTCATAACGGTCGGTGTGAGATGACTTTCTCATGGGTTTCTCCAAATTCACTGCTTCGTTTTGCCAAATTCTCTGCTTCGTTTCGCCCGATTATAGTCCTGCCTTTGCAAAGAGATAACCATGTTCTTCTTCTTGAAATCTTACTGATTAGTCGTAATATACTGATAATCAATATCGTTTTAGATATAACATAGATAAAAGAAACAAATTAGGAACAACAAAATATAGAAACCCCAAGATGAAAGGATGAGAAAACAAAAATTAACATGGAAAACAATGATAAATTTCCGATTTTGACATTTTAAGAACATGGCAAATAGAACAAATATTTATGAACGCATATA
>USAI01000123.1 GCA_900552675.1 uncultured Prevotella sp. | reverse complement strand
GCTGGGCAGCGTAAAGCCGCTTAGCCATTGTCTCAAATTTTAACGAACTATTGTACTAACTTACTAATGTTACATTATTAATTGATGCTAAATCTCCACTCTTTTTAGCAGAAAGGTATGTTAATTGAAAAAAAAACAGTATTTTTGCAATACAGAAGCAAGATACGCTTAATAAAACCAAATCAAAAAAAGTAAAAACCCAACTTGTTATAAGCAAAATCAATTATTAATCCTTCATATTGTTTAGTAAAATTATGACATTTAAAATCTTATGTACGTCGTTGGTGGCACTCATGTCGGTGACCATGACAACGCAAGCTGCTACTGAGAAAGAGCCTGTCGACTATGTAAACCCATTGGTGGGTACCGAGTCGAAGATAGAGCTTTCTACGGGTAATAACTATCCTGCCATTGCCATGCCGTGGGGTATGAACTTCTGGATGCCGCAAACTGGCAAGATGGGCGATGGATGGGCATACGTGTATTGGGCCGACAAAATTCGTGGCTTCAAGCAAACACACCAGCCCAGCCCCTGGATTAACGACTACGGTCAGTTCTCAATCCTTCCCGTAACCGGCGCTCCCGTTTTCGATCAAGACAAGCGTGCCTCGTGGTTCTCTCACAAAGCCGAGATAGCCAAACCTTATTATTATCGTGTTTATCTGGCCGACTATGACATTGTGGCCGAGATGGCACCCACCGAGCGTGCTTGTGCTATGCGTTTCACCTTCCCCGAGACCGACAAGTCGTTCATCGTGGTCGACGCTTTCGACCGCGGCTCATACGTAAAAATTCTTCCCGAAAAGAACATGATTGTAGGTTATACCACCCGCAATAGCGGTGGCGTGCCTGACAACTTTAAAAACTATTTCGTACTGAAGTTTGACAAGCCCTTCACCTACAAGGCCGCCGTTACCGATGGCAACATAGGCGAAGGCACCGTTGAGGCCAAGTGTAACCACGCTGGCGCCATTATTGGTTTCCATACCAAGCGTGGCGAGCAGGTGAACGTTCAGGTGGCATCGTCGTTCATCAGCGAGGAGCAGGCTCTGCGCAACCTCGGTGAGTTGAAAGACGGATGCTTCGACCGCATCAAGGCTGAAGGCCGCAAGACATGGAACGACGTCCTTGGCAAGATAGAGATTGAGGACCAGAACATAGACCACAAGCGCACGTTCTATTCGTGCCTCTACCGCTCGGTGCTCTTCCCGCGCTCGTTCTTCGAGTATGATGCTCAGGGCAAGGTCGTTCATTATAGTCCCTACAATGGCAAGGTGCTCCCCGGTTACATGTTCACCGACACTGGTTTCTGGGACACCTTCCGCTGCCTCTTCCCCTTCCTCAACGTCATGTATCCGTCGATGAACGCCAAGATGCAAAAGGGCCTGGTAAACGCTTATCTTGAGAGCGGCTTCTTGCCCGAGTGGGCCAGCCCTGGCCATCGTGGCTGTATGGTGGGCAACAACTCGGCATCTATCGTGGCCGACGCTTACCTGAAGGGTTGTCGTGGCTACGATGCCGAAACCCTGTGGAAGGCTGTTGTGCATGGTGCCAATGCCGTACATCCCACCGTGTCGTCAACTGGACGTCTGGGTTACCAATATTATAACACCTTGGGCTATGTGCCATACGATGTGAAAATTAACGAGAACGTAGCGCGCACCCTCGAGTATGCTTACAACGACTGGTGTATCTATCAGTTTGGCAAGGCGCTGGGCAAGAGCGAAAAAGAGCTGAAACCCTTCCGCGAGCGCTCGTTCAACTATAAGAACGTGTTTGACAAAGAAACCAATCTTATGCGCGGCCGTAACAAAGACGGCAAGTTCCAGTCGCCCTTCTCACCCTTCAAATGGGGCGATGCCTTCACCGAGGGCAACAGTTGGCACTACACATGGTCGGTGTTCCACGACCCGCAGGGACTCATCAATCTCATGGGTGGCAAGCAAGACTTCAACCAAATGCTCGACTCTGTGTTCAATGTACCGCCAGTGTTTGATGACAGCTACTACGGTGGTGTCATCCACGAGATTCGCGAGATGCAGATTATGAACATGGGTAACTACGCCCACGGCAACCAGCCCATACAGCACATGCTCTACCTCTACGGCTATTCGGGCCAGCCCTGGAAGACCCAGTACTGGATCCGTGAGGTTATGGACAAGCTCTACACTCCCAACCCTGATGGCTATTGTGGCGACGAAGATAACGGACAAACCTCGGCATGGTATGTATTCTCGGCTATGGGCTTCTACCCCGTATGCCCTGGCAGCAACCAGTATGTGCTGGGCACACCTTACTTTGATAAGATGACCCTGCACCTGGAGAATGGCAAAACCATGACTATCACGGCGAAAGGCAATTCTGACGAAACACGTTATGTGAACAGCATGACGCTGAATGGTGTGCCTTATAATCACAACTTCCTCAACCACACCGATTTGATGAATGGTGGCAACATCGAGTTTACCATGAGCGCTACACCTAACAAGCAGCGCGGCACACTCGACGAAGATGTGCCTTACTCGTTCTCTAACACGCTGAAAGCTGTGAAGACCAAAAAGGGTAAGAAAAAGTAGACTGAGTGAAACTGCTGATAAGCCATAACGGCCCAGATGATATTGTTGTATATCTGACGATATATGATTGCCGTTTTGATATATGATTGCCGTCTTGATGTAAAAACGGATGTGCTTGTCGGCTGAAAATGAATATTTATGCAAAAAGCGACCTGTTTCTGTATATTTATACAGCGGGTCGCTTTTTGTTTTCTTTACTTAATATCTGTTAATATTATTACGAATTATGAGCAAATGTCGCTATTTGCTTACACTTTTCAAAGTTGATACTTCTCATTTGAGAAAGCATGGGTTTCACCTCCTAAAACCCATGCTTTTACCTCCTGAAACCCTTGGTTTCACAGCCTAAAACCCATGCTTTCAGATTGTAATTTGATGCCTTTCTGAAAATGCTCTCCATGCCCCTGAAACTGTATATTTATGCAGTTTGTTGGAGGACGTGGCACGGAGGCCACCGTCCTACTAAGTTTTCCTATTTTATAATAACTACGCCAAGTATA
>USAI01000122.1 GCA_900552675.1 uncultured Prevotella sp. | reverse complement strand
AGAAGTGCTGGGTGCTGGAGGACGGGGCACGGAGACCACCGTCCTACTTGGAGGGCGCATGCGTTTAGATATAAATGAATCGCGGGGCGAAACCCATCAGACAGTCATCTCACACCGACCGTTGCTCGTGTTCATAACGGTCGGCATGAACACGAGCATCGACCGTTCTCCATGCTTATAACGGTCGATGTGAGATGACTTTCTGATGGGTTTTGCCCCATTTTCTGATGGCTTTTTCCCAACCTTTTAATGGCTTTTTTCCGATTATAACATCTATTTCCGTTTCTATATCAATGGTTTAGAAACGTGATAGCCATATCTCTCACTGCTTCGTTCCGCGCTTTGCGCTTTTGTAGAAACACAAACCCCCGTGATGTAATGCTTCATTTAGTGCCACGTTGTAATACGTAACTTTGTACCACACGTGAACGAACCTTGTATGATGGGGGGCTTTACTTACATCTTCTTCGGTTCTTTTTCATCATTGTTGTACAATTTTTTTGCGTATGAAACGTTATATTTGTAAGAGACAAATATTGTTTTGTCTTTTAGGTTTATATTTTTTTTATACGAAACAAATATGTTGAAACGATTTTTTACAGCGGCCCTGCTGCTTATGGCAGCGCTTGCTACATGGGCGCAACCCCAGGCTGGCACGTTCTCACTTATTCCGCGTGTGGGCGTTACCGTATCTAATTTGAATAAAGATGCTATCATGGCCGACAACAACCTGTCGTTAAACAATAAGATGAAGGCGGGCATGATGGTAGGGGTTGAGGCCGAATATCAGGTGGCTTCCTCGTTGGCACTGTCGTTGGGCGCTTTTTACTCGGAACAAGGCTGTAAATATGACAGCGGCGTGACGTCGGTTCCTACTGGTTCTGGCAGATATCTTCCTGAGCCAGAGCAGGGTATCACCAATGCCGAGAGCAACCTAAAGTATATCAACGTGCCTTTGATGCTGAACCTGTATGTGGCCGAAAACCTGGCTCTGAAGTTGGGCGCACAGGTGGGCTTTAACGTTTCGGGCAAGATGCAGTATACCGCTACCACTTTTCAGCAGATGGCTGATGGCACGGTAAATACCATCAGTCGCGACGACTATAAACAAGACATCGACATGAAAAAGGTAGATTTCTCGATACCTGTGGGCCTCTCGTACGAATATATGAACGTGGTGGTTGACGCCCGTTATAACATTGGCCTGTCGCGTGCCTTTAAAAATATGGGCAGCAGTTCGCCCAAAAATAGCGTTATCGCCTTGAGCGTGGGCTATCGTTTTACACTGTAAAAGCTTGTGCAAAAGGGGCGTGTGGCGCACGTTAACCTTAATTTAATATGAAATTAATACGGTGGTTATTACGCTATGTGGCGGAAAAATAGTAACTTTGCACTCGTATTTTAAGGTATATTATGCAAGATATTAGAAACATTGCGATTATTGCCCATGTCGATCATGGAAAGACAACGCTGGTTGATAAGATGATGCTGGCAGGAAAGCTGTTCCGCGACGGACAGGATAACAGTGGGCAAGTGCTTGACTCGAACGACTTGGAAAGAGAGCGTGGTATAACCATTCTTTCTAAGAACGTTTCCATTAACTGGAAAGGTACAAAAATCAATATTATCGACACCCCGGGCCACTCCGACTTCGGCGGTGAGGTAGAGCGTGTACTCAATATGGCCGACGGCTGTATTCTGCTGGTCGACGCCTTTGAGGGCCCCATGCCCCAGACACGTTTCGTGCTGCAAAAGGCGCTGCAAATTGGCCTCAAACCCATCGTGGTGGTGAACAAGGTTGATAAACCTAACTGCCGCCCCGAAGAGGTGTATGAGATGGTGTTTGACCTGATGTTTGCCCTTAACGCCACTGAAGATCAGCTCGACTTCCCCGTGGTATATGGTTCGGCAAAGAACGGCTGGATGGCTGAAGACTGGAAGGCACCTACCGATAATATCGACTATCTGCTGGATAAGATTGTTGAAGTGATACCGGCACCAAAACAGCTGGAGGGCACCCCTCAGTTGCTCATCACTTCGCTCGACTATAGTTCATATACCGGACGTATTGCTGTGGGCCGTGTGCACCGTGGCACCCTGCGCGATGGTATGAACGTTACCATCTGCCACCGCGATGGCTCGATGGAGAAAACACGTATTAAAGAGCTGCATACCTTTGAGGGTATGGGCCATAAGAAGACCGACCATGTAGACAGTGGCGACATCTGTGCCGTAATCGGCCTTGAGCGTTTCGAGATTGGCGATACTATTTGCGATTTTGAAAACCCCGAGGCGCTGCCACCTATCGCCATCGATGAGCCTACCATGAGCATGCTCTTCACCATCAACGACTCGCCGTTCTTCGGCAAAGAGGGTAAGTTTGTTACCTCGCGCCACATCAACGACCGTCTTGAGAAAGAACTGGAGAAGAACCTCGCCTTGCGTGTACGCCCCTTTGAAGATTCTACTGATAAGTGGGTTGTGAGCGGACGTGGCGTGCTGCACCTCTCGGTGCTGATTGAAACCATGCGTCGTGAGGGCTACGAGCTTCAGGTGGGTCAGCCTCAGGTTATCTACAAGGAGATTGATGGCGTGAAGTGTGAGCCTATTGAGGAACTCACCATCAACGTGCCCGAAGAGTTTGCCAGCAAGATGATTGATATGGTAACACGTCGTAAGGGCGAGATGACGTCAATGCAGAACTTGGGCGACCGTGTCGACATCGAGTTTGATATCCCCTCACGTGGCATCATCGGTCTGCGTACCAATGTGCTTACAGCCAGCCAGGGCGAGGCTATCATGGCACACCGTTATAAAGAGTATCAGCCGTATAAGGGCGAAATAACACGCCGTATGAATGGTTCAATGATAGCTATGGAAACGGGCACCGCTTATGCTTACTCTATTGATAAGCTGCAAGACCGTGGCAAGTTCTTCATCGATCCAGGTGAAGAGGTGTATGCCGGACAGGTAGTGGGCGAGCACGTGCATGATAACGACCTCGTTATCAACGTTACTAAAGCTAAACAGCTGACCAACGTGCGTGCCAGCGGTTCTGACGATAAGGCTCGCGTGATACCGAAGACGGTGATGAGCCTTGAAGAGTGTCTTGAATATATCAAGGAAGACGAGCTGGTAGAGGTTACACCGAAGAGCATGCGTATGCGCAAGCTTATCCTCGACCACATGGAGCGTAAACGCGCTAATAAAGACTAATTGACTTGTCAACTTGTTAACTCGTCAACTATAATAACAACAAAAAGCCTCCCTGCATCACTGCAAGGAGGCTTTTATAGTATGCTCGGCATGAGCATTGTCTAACGGGTGGAAGTCCCGAGTAAGCC
>USAI01000121.1 GCA_900552675.1 uncultured Prevotella sp. | reverse complement strand
TTAAAACTCAAATAAAGAATATCTGACATATGGCAAAGGTAAACATAAAATCTGATAAAACACACTCCTTTCGGAGGAATTTATTACCCCAAAAGTCAAAGCCCCCCTCTTTTAGCTAAACATCTTCATCAGCGGAGCCATAAAACGCGTCATACTTTGTGGGCGCGCATAGCCGTTATACGACACCTTGTTTCGGCTCCAGGCAATGATAAGCCTACGTGTGGCACGAGTGATGGCCACATAAAACTTGCGTGCATCTTCGGCCAATCGGGCGGGCGACCCCGACGAGTAGAAGTTGGGCCAGCGCCCATCCACAGCGTCAAACACAATAACGTTGTCAAACTCCAGGCCCTTAGCTTTGTGCACGGTGCTCACAAACACGCGCTCCGTCATGCTCTGGCTGTTACACAAGTCGGCCTCCTTCATGGTGTTCAGTTCCATGATGTGGTTCGACAACTGCTCAATGAGCGACGGCTCAACAGCCGGCATCAGCAGGTCGGTCCCCAGATAGTTTAGCACATGATGCAACCCCTCTACCTCGTCAACATACCGTTCAGTGGTGATAAGGTGGTAAAAGCGTTGCAGTTCGGCCACCAGCGCAGGCATAGCATCGGTAGCCAAAGGCTGATAGAGGCGTGCTTGCGCCTCATGATAGCACTGGGCATAGCGAGCACGCAGCACCCGTGCCCGTCGCACCACACGATCTTCTTTCATAAAGGCTTGCTGCTTAGGCAATAGTGGCAACGCCTTGCCAATGCAGTAATTGACGAGCGAACAGGTAGCATTGACATCTTCATCGGCCAAGTGCGAGTTTTCGCCCTCAAGGTTCAAGGCCGCCAGCAGCGCCTTCAGTTTATACACCTTCAGGTCAGGTTCAAGCAGACGTATCAGTTTGAGCGAATCGAAATAAACGGGACACAGGCTGCTAAGCTGTATCTCAGGACAGTAGCGGCGCAGATTATGGTCGAGAATGTGGTAGTCGTAGTCGGCGTTATGGCCTAACAGCGGACGTGTGCCCACATAGTCGACAAACTGTTTCAGGGCCTGTGCGGGTTCAAGCAGTTCGTGGTGTTTCAGTTCTTCAATAATGGGGTTATCAATATCGCCCAGCTTAGCAGGTATGGGTCGCGTGGTGCGAATGAAGAGCGAGAGCGCCGAGCCAGGCACCACCAGCCCATTGCGCATTTTCACGGCAGCTATCTGCACAATGTCGTCGTGAAACACGTCGAGACCAGTGGTCTCAGTATCAAACACCACCAGCTCGCCCTCGTGGCAAGCCGAAACAAAATCGTTGAGATAGGTGCCACCATCGCTGCGCAGATGGTCAGACGGCAGAATGGCGAGGTTGAGCGAGGCGCGAACAAAATTGCGGGCAGCAAAACTTTGTTCAAACACATGCAAGCCGCTAAGCAGTCGGGCCCACGACAAGAAGTCGTTAGGCCGAGCCAGCACGTTGAGGTGTGCCAGCAACAGTTTTATGCCAGGCTGTGCAAAGAGGTCGGAGCCCGACACCTTAAAATGTGCGATGGCAGCCTTACGAAAGGTTTCGGCCACGGCGTCGGCATCGTTGTTCGAGGTTACCACCACGGCCGTAGTTTCGGTGGGCGATGCCGCCAGCAACTGTTTCACGCGCTGTGCCACATCAATCAGTTCGGCATCAATATGTTCGCTGGCCAGCACGGTGAGGTCACCAGCCGATGCCTGCTGGTTGTTATCGGCACGGGGCAGAAAGTCGGGGTCAATGTTCAGCACCTCTTGGGCATAGGTGTTAAACACGTTTAGCAGGTAGTGGCGCGAACGGTGGTTCACGTCCAGGTGGTGCAGATGTCCGTGGCAGCGCTCCTTCAGCTGTTCAAGGGTGCTCACCTTGGCGCCCATAAACGAGAAGATGGCTTGCTGCTCGTCGCCCAGCAACATCACGGTATGTAAGGGGTCGGCGGCCAGCAACGACACCAGCGCCAACTGTAGGGGGTTGAGGTCTTGCACCTCGTCAACCTGTATCCAGGGGTAACGTTTAAAGGGAGTGTCAGTGGCTTCAGAATCGATAAGGGCATCATACACCCTGAGCAAGAGGTCTTCAAAGTCGAGCAAATGGTTGCTGCGCTTATATTGCTCATACTGCCACGCCAGCTCCAGTTTTCTTAGCAGTTTGCCTATGATGGTGTTTTCGCCAAAGTCGACATCGGTGCCGCCTGCCATGCTACGGTAAACGTCGGTGCGAGCATAAACGTCGAGCATCATGCCGGGCGTAAATTCTACCCGTTGCTTTTGGCACAAGAGGCGTAGGGCGCGCACATCGTCGGCGCTGAGGCAGTCGGGATGCAAGCGCAGGTCGCGGGGGTGGTTGTGCTTTATCTGGTGCATCAGTGCGCTCACCTGTATCACCTCGGCATAGGCGCGATGGCGACTATAGTCGGCAGCCACCGCCATCTCGTCGTCGCCCGTAAAGCGTGATAAGATGCTTATGGCATCGTCATCGTCAATGACCGAGGTGTCGGCAGTAACCAGGTTGTTTTCAAAAAGAAAACGCGAGCAAAACCTATGCAGGTTGCCCACGTACACCTCTTGCATACCCTCATCATCAAGGCTGGCGTTCATACGCTCGCGCATACCTCGGGCGGCTCGGTTTGTAAAGGTTAGGCACAGCATATCGGCATAGGCCACCCCCTGGCTGTGGGCACGGCGTATGCGCTCGGTCAGTATCTGTGTCTTTCCGCAGCCAGGAGGCGCCAGCACCAAGTGCCAGCCACCGCCAGCCTCTATCACCTCTTGTTGACAGGGGTCAAAGCTCGCTATTTCTTTCATAAAAATAGTTAAGTTTTTTCGTCACATTAAACGAAAAAGATATATCAATTATTTAAATATATTTTGGCGATTGTTTGTGATAGGTTATCAGATGATTTTCTTAGAGTTTCAATAATCCACTTTTTTACATCATTGGCTTCTCTGTAAAGAATTGAACGAATTCGTTGAATTGACTTAAATAGACCTCAAGATTTGGATTATCTCTTGGAATAATTATACCTATATAATTGTCAACACTTTCATCTTTAATAATTGCAGCCTTTATAATATAATTATCTTTCTTTGCATAGTCATTAAACCATTTTGCGAACAACCTTGCACGCATAGCCTGACGATTATCTCCTGTTTCACATTGATACAAGAGAACAGTTGGATTAGACAAAAAGAATTCTTCAATAATTGCTAATATTGTCTTTTTTACTTTTTTATCGTTTGGAGATGTCTTGTGGTTTTCATTATTAATACCAAACTCGTACGTATCATCAGCCCAAATAAGATTATTTTCATAAAACCCAACACGATATATCACTCCATAGTCGGTTCTAAAGCCATAAGAGTTATTCTCCATTGGCCAATATGTATATGGAGAATTTAAATTCAAACGATTAAGATTTAACTCTTGCATGCAGGACAGTTTGCCAATTCTCTTATTTGTTTAAATTCCCGATCAGTTTGTTCAAGCCATTCTTTTTTGCGCTGCTTCATCTTTCTAAACGCAGCAATGGCTTCGTCACGATTTTTATATTTAATAAAGTTCGTTTCCATAATTATTATAGGTTTATTTGCAAAGATAACATTTGTTCTTAACAATAACAAATTATTAGAACATTTTTTACACACATACCCCTTACTATTATATATAGTATAACGACTTAAAGTAAGACTACTAAAACTTTTAAATTATTTTTTAAGAGGGTGTGTCAAAACTCAATTAACATATATGTAAGTTTAAAAGTGATGGGGAGTTGTTTTGACACGCCCATTTTATAATAAATTTCTTTTCAT
>USAI01000120.1 GCA_900552675.1 uncultured Prevotella sp. | reverse complement strand
CTTAATCATACGTTATAACACGAATATATCACAACATCACAAAACGCAGGAACTGCAGCAACTTCATACTTTTTGTATAAATTTAGAGCCAAACTTCAAAATATATCATATTAAAACTTTTTATATCTAAACTATTTTTTGTAATTTTGCGCACATATTGAACGCAAAAACACGCCACTGCAAAACAACCGCAAAATTTTCAGTGCAACGAGTTTTACAGAGAGAAGATAAAAACTAAAGTTTTACATTTATCGAAAAGGAATGAAAGGTATAGTTTTAGCCGGAGGTTCAGGCACACGTCTCTATCCCATAACGAAAGGCATCAGCAAACAGCTGATACCCATTTTCGACAAACCCATGATTTACTATCCATTGTCAGTACTGATGTTGGCAGGCATCAAAGACGTGCTTGTCATCTCTACGCCCTACGACCTACCAGGCTTCAAACGCCTTTTGGGAGATGGCACTGATCTGGGTATGAACATACAATATGCCGAGCAGCCATCGCCCGATGGACTAGCACAAGCTTTCATCATAGGCGAAGAATTTATTGGCGACGACTGTGCTTGTCTTGTATTGGGCGACAACATTTTCTACGGTGCGGGGCTAACAGCAATGCTAAAAGACAGCGTGAAAAAGGCTGAAGAAGAACAGAAAGCAACCGTGTTTGGTTATTATGTTAACGACCCTGAGCGCTATGGAGTGGCCGAATTTGATGCTGATGGCAACTGTCTGAGCATTGAAGAGAAGCCTAAACACCCCAAGAGCAACTATGCTGTGGTAGGTCTCTACTTCTACCCTAACGATGTAGTTGAAGTAGCAAAAAACATCAAACCCAGCGCACGTGGCGAGTTAGAAATCACCACGGTAAACCAAGAGTTTCTTGAAAGAAAGCAGCTCACCGTTAAGACCTTACAACGTGGCTTTGCATGGCTCGACACGGGCACACACGACAGTCTGTCAGAGGCAAGCACTTTTATCGAGGTAATTGAAAAACGACAAGGACTAAAAGTGGCTTGTTTGGAAGAAATTGCTTATAAGCAAGGGTGGATTAGCCGTGAACAACTGATAAAAGCAGCCACACCTATGGCCAAGAATGGCTACGGACAATATCTGCTTCGTTTGGCAGAAGACAAAAAACAATAAGAAAAAAAATAATAGAAATAACATAACATGGAAGAAAACAAGAATTTGCAAACCAGCCCCGTACAGGCTGAGCAACCCGAGAAATCGGCTTTCGACTTCCAAACCATCTACACCATGCTCGTTCTGAACTGGAAGTGGTTTGTGCTGTCGGTAATACTATGTCTTGGATGCGGAGCTATCTACTTGCGCTACAAAACACCTACATTCCAAGCGCAGGCTAAGATGCTTATCAAAGATGACGAATCAAACAACCGCGCTACAGGCAAGAGCGCACTGCTCACAGCCAGCAACTTGGGCATTATGACCAACTCGGCGGGTATTGACAATGAGATGGAAATTCTCACCTCACTGTCTATCGCTCAGCAAGCAGTGCGCGACTTGAAACTGTATACCACCTACAAGGCGAAAGGTAAAATCAAAGACCAGCTGATGTATAAAACAGAGCCCGTCTTTGTTGACCTCGACCCAGGACACCTTGAGAAGCTGATTTACCCCATCCAGTTGGTCATCACGCGCGATGGCAACGAGTATAAGGTGAAAGGCCAATATACGGTTTCGGCTTTTGAAGAGACCGAGAAAACAGTATACGAAATTGAAAAGACCCTCAACGGGTTGCCCGCTCGTATCAGCACTCGCGTAGGCACCATCACCTTGAACGCCAACTCACAAGTTGCTCCCATGGCCGATGGCGCCACTATCAAGGTAACAATTGTGGCACCTAAGTATATGGCTATAAAGTATGTAAAGGCGCTGTCAGTAAGTCCTACTTCAAAAACAACCACCATCGCACAGATGGTGCTGACTGATGAAATTCCGCAACGTGCGGTCGACTATCTGCGTCAGCTCACCGTGTGCTACAACCGTCAGGCTAACGAAGATAAGAACGAAATTGCTGTTCGCACCGAAGAGTTTATCAACGGACGTTTGGAGAAAATCAACGCTGAGTTGGGCAGCACTGAAGGCTCACTTGAGGCTTATAAGAAACGCAACAACATGGTTGAGTTGAAGATGAACGCAGCACAGGCTGTTCAAAACCAAGACATCTTTAGCCAGAAACTGGCCGAGGCTAACACCCAGGTAGCCCTGTTGCAGAGCATTTCTCAATACATGAACGACCCCGCCAACCAGTATCAGACATTGCCCTCAAACGTAGGTTTGACTGATCAGTCGGCTACACAGCTCATCAACAAATATAACGATATTGTGCTTACACGTAACCGTTTGTTACGCAGCGCCAGCGAGTCGAGCCCCACGGTAACACCGCTCACTGCACAACTCGACGACCTGTCGGCCAGTATTCGTCGTGCCATTGCACAGGCACAGAAGAATATGGCAACACAGCGCCAGTCAGTGGCCGAGCAATACAGCAAATACGTAGGTCAAACAAGCGCCACACCTGAACAAGAGCGCATCTTGACACAGATTGGGCGTCAACAAGACGTGAAGTCGGGTCTGTACCTGATGTTGCTACAGAAACGTGAGGAAAACTCTATCTCACTGGCTGCCACTGCTGACAAAGGCAAGCTGATTGACGACCCACAGTATTCGGGTAAGGTAAGCCCTCGTGGTTCTATCATCATGTTGCTGGCTCTGGTGCTGGGCTTCTTGATACCTGGGGGTATTCTCTATATCATCAACTTCTTGAAATTCCGTATCGAAGGTCACGACGATGTTGAGAAGCTCACCAAGTTGCCTATCCTTGCCGACATTGCAGTAGCTGGCGAAGGCACAAAGACCAAGGGCGACATTGTGGTGCACGAGAACAAAAACAATCAGATGGAAGAGGTATTCCGCTCGTTGCGTACCAACTTGCAGTTTATCATGAGTAAGGACCAAAAGGTTATTCTCTTCACATCAAGCCTCTCAGGCGAAGGCAAGACATTTACTGCAGCCAACCTTGCTGTGAGCTTCGCGTTGCTTGACAAGAAGGTAGTATTGGTAGGTCTCGACATTCGTAAACCACGTTTGGCCGAACTGTTCGAGATTAAAGACCATCACCACGGCATCACTAACCTGCTGTCAATGGCTAATCCTACGGCTGAAGATGTAGAAAAGCAAATTCTTAATTCAAACGTAAACGACAACCTCGACATATTGATGGCTGGTCCTATCCCGCCCAACCCCACCGAGCTGATTGCTCGCCCCACACTGGAGATGGTTATCGATACGCTGAAAGAGAAATACGACTACGTGCTTATTGACAGCGCTCCTGTAGGTCTTGTTACCGATACACTGCAAATCGGTCGTGTGGCAGATGCTACTATTGTCTTGTGTCGCGCTGATTATACACCGAAGGATTCGTTCAACTATATCAACGACTTGGCACGCGACAACAAGCTCCCGCACATGACCATTGCCATTAACGGTATTGATATGTCAAAGAAGAAGTATGGCTACTACTATGGTTATGGTCGATACGGACGCTATGCACGCTACGGTCGTTATAGCAACCACCGCTATGGCTATGGCAACTATGGTAACAGTCGTTACGGTAACGAGAATGACACTTCAATTAAGCAATAATAGTGTATAAAAGAAGTATGGTGTAAGCAATAACAAAATGGTTTACACTGTTGCATAAATATAAAAGGTGTAATATCTCGCACACAAACGGGAAATTACACCTTTTTAAATAAAACAACAATCTCTTATCACACGTATCTCTTCTAACAACATATATG
>USAI01000119.1 GCA_900552675.1 uncultured Prevotella sp. | reverse complement strand
AGCGTTCTGCAGACCTTGTATGGTTACTTGCCTTAATGGGGCTAATAATGATTCTATAATAAGGACCTCCTGAGCATGAGGGTAAAAGGCTCATTTTAATAAAATTAAAATGAAATGTTCGAACTCGAATTACAACAATACCTCCAACGAGAGTACCCACAAGAGGATGCTCGCTGTGAATGGAAGGAATTTAAGAATCTGAAGAACTCGTTCTGTGGGGATGAGAAAAAAGATGTAATCTCCTACGTATCGGCTATTGCCAACATGGAGGGAGGCCATCTTGTGATTGGTGTTAAAGACAAGACACTCGAAATTGTCGGAACTGACATATCGAAGCTTACTTTTAATGGCCAACCTGCAAATACGCAGTCTGCAACTTTCAAACTCACCGAACAATGCACTTATCTGTCATCAGAAGGTCTAAGTATTGAGGAATTTATAACGGATGACACGAACAAGCGAGTATGGATAATCCATATCCCCAAGCACTTGCCTCGTCGCCCAGTCCTTGCGCACAAGAAGGCGTGGCAGCGGATAGAAGATTCTTTGGTTGAAATGACCAGCGAAAGAATGGCAGTCATACTTGAAGAGCCTATCTATACAGCAATGGATTGGTCAGCTGAATTAGTGCCCGACGCAACAATAGACGATTTGGATGAGGTTGCTATTGCCAAGGCTCGAATGATGTTCAAGAAAGTTCATAGTCGCATACCTGCGGAAGAAGTGAATGCTTGGAACATTCAAACATTTCTGGGCAAGTGTGGATTAACGAGAAACGGAGGCATAACTCGGGCTGCTATCATTTTGTTGGGCAAATATGAATCTGCTTTCAAACTGCGTCCTGCCGTTGCACAGGTTACATGGACTCGAAGAGACAAGAATCAAGAAGTGGTTGACTACGAACACTTCACAGTTCCTTTTATATTAACGGTGGACGAAATTCTATCAAAGATAGAGAATTTGACATTGCGTGAGATGCCTGGAGGTACACTTTTCCCCGACACGATGAAGCAGTATGACGACTACACCATTCGTGAGGCTCTTCATAACTGTATTGCCCATCAAGACTACACTCTTCAGCAACGTATCAACTTTGTTGAAAATCCTGGTTATCTGTATTACTCCAATGCTGGCACATTCATTCCAGGCACTTTGGAGAATGCTTTGAAGAACGAAGAACCTCAAACGCATTTCCGTAATGAATGTCTTTGTAGGGCTATGGTAGATTTCAACATGATTGATACTGTAAGCCGTGGTATCAAGAAAATGTTCAATGAGCAATGGCGCAGACATTTTCCTATGCCTGACTATGAGATTGACCAAGTCAAGAAGAAAGTAGTTGTCCGCATCTATGGCAATGAAATCAACAAGCGATACACTGATTTGTTGAAAACAAACGACACTCTTTCACTATGGGATTGCATCTCGCTTGACGCAGTACAAAAAGGCAGAACTATTCATGAAGACGTTGCCCAAGATTTGCTTAAACGTGGATTGATAGAAGGTGAGGCTCCCCATTACAGCATCTCTTTGAGCGTTGCAAAAGACACGCACCAACTACCTTCTTACACCAAGACAAAAGGATTGGAAAAGGAGAGGTTGCGTCAAATGGTTCTACAATATCTCAGCAATGCAGGTGAAGAAGGTGCCAAGAGAGACAGTATCTACGAATATCTCAAAGATGTGCTTCCACAGAATAAAACGGAAGAGCAGAAATTACGTAGCTTAGGAGATTTGTTGAAAACTATGAAAAAAGAGGACTTTATATGGACAGATGGACGAAATTGGTTTGAGAAATAAATTTCGTTGAAATCCATCTATTTCGTCGAAATTCGACGGATGACAATGGATATTCCGTCGAAAATCATAAAAATCCGTCGAAATTCGACGGACTTTATATCGAAACCGACCGATTACATCGAATTAAAAAAGAAATATGTTATTAGGAAACAAAATAAGGGCTCTTAGAGACGAACAAGGGGTATTGCAGCGACAAGTGGCTGCATATTTAGAAATAGATACACCCATGTTTAGCAAGATTGAACGTGGCAACAGGCGAGCAAAGCGAAGCCAAGTAATTCAAATGGCAACATTCTTTAAAGTGAATGAAAAGGATATGCTCACCCTTTGGCTTGCCGACAAAGTATTGGATGCGTTGGAGGGTGAAGATGAATTGAAACTTACTGCTATTGAAACTGCAAAACGGGTGTTGATGGATGATTATCGCTGATTTGCAGTAAGCAAGAACTCGTCTGTTGTTTTGCAAGCTTTTGCTTAGGCAAGTGGCAAAACCGAGCGGAAATCTTGCGAAACCTAAACTGCATAAATATGCAAAACTGCATAAATATGCAAAATGGAGCGGAATAATCTATTAAGGTTTGTTAACTAAAGAAGACCTCAAAAAGTAATAATCTGTAAGCAAAGTGAGGGTGATTGCTTACAGTTTTCAAAGTTGATACTTCTCATTTGAGAAAGCATGGGTTTCAGGCTGCGAAAGCATGGGTTTTAGGCTGTAATATGCGGCATTTCACAGCGTGAACCCCATGCTTTCAGACTGTAATTTGCCGCATATCTCAGCGTGATATCATTTTGCATAAATATACGCAAAAACTGTATATTTATGCATGTTGCAGATGTCGCATTTCGTGGCCGCCCCACATGGCATCGTTAACATACTCGAAGCCTATTGAGCGATACAAACGTTCGGCCTTGGGGTTGCCTTTATCTACCAGCAAGCCAGCACGAAGGCCAGCCTTCTGTGCGCGCTCAACCATGGCCTGAAGCAGTTGGTGTGCAATGCCCTGTCCGCGATATTGCGGATACACGGCCAGACTGTCGAGATACCATTCGCCGGGGCCCGTCTCGTCGGCAATGCCCGAGTGGTCGACACCCACCTCGCGTTTCATCTCGTCAATAAAGGCTTGGCGCAAGGCGTGCAGTTGTCCACCGTCGTACGACACGATGGCGCCAGCCACTTGTCCATCATCGTCAATAGCCACCAGCGTGTTGCGGTAGCTGTATTGCGAGTGGTCGGCAGCCGTGAGGCGGTTCATCACTCGTGCAAAGTCGGACAAGGTGTTACCCTCGCCAGCCAAATTCAGGCAGCACTCATCGGTCATGGCCATCATCACCAGTTGGGCAATGTCGGTCGCATGATTAGGGGTTGCTTGGGTTATTTTCATATTTTTTTTCATTGGTTGAAGTGTTCAATAAACTGTTTGGCTACCTCCCATACCACCATGCCAGCGGTAACGCTGACGTTGAGTGAGTGTTTGGTTCCAAACTGCGGTATCTCGAGGCAGCCGTCTGACAGGTCTACCACCTCTTGGTGCACACCCTTTACCTCGTTGCCCAGCACCACGGCATAATGGCCATCGGGCGCTGTTTCAAGGCATTGCAGCGGCGTGCTGCCCTCTACCTGTTCTACCGAGAACACGGTGTAGCCCGCTGCGTGCAGCTCGTTTACCGCCTCAACGGCTGTGGGAAAATAGCGCCAAGCCACCGAGTCTTCGCCACCCAGGGCGGTCTTATGTATCTCAGGGTTGGGGGGTGTGGCGGTGATGCCGCACAGGTATACGGCCTCTACGCGAAAGGCGTCGCACGAGCGAAACACCGACCCTACGTTATAGAGCGAGCGCACATCGTCGAGCACCACGATGAGTGGCAACTTGCGGGCCTCGCGAAACTGTTCCACGCTCAGGCGGTGCATCTCTATGGTGCGCAACTTGCGCATGGTATGTTGTTGCTGTTCCATGATGGTTGTTGTGAAAATTGTTTACAAATTTAGATAAAATTTCCGAATTATAAGCCAGTTGGGATAAAAAACAGAA
>USAI01000118.1 GCA_900552675.1 uncultured Prevotella sp. | reverse complement strand
CTAACTCATTGTCAATATGGCATATACGTTCAATCATACATCGTATATTTATTTGTTTATATTGCGGATTTTCATAGATTTTCCACAACAGCGTTGCTGATTTTCATAGATTTTACATGTCAAATACTAATATCATATAAGTACATACTGCATTCTACAACCGCTTATTACACCCCTGCAAAATTTGCTCAACAATGCTTAGAGCCATAGCCGTTTCTCCTGGCAGATAGAACATGTCTTTGCGTCTTTGCAACTCAGAAATCGGCAGCATGCACACACTTCATGTTCTTTTCAAGTTGTGCTACCGAGCTGGCGCCCACCAGCACGCTGGTTACACCCCGTTGTTTCAATATCCATGCCAGCGCCATCTCGGCAAGCGTCTCGCCACGTTCGGCGGCCTCGGCGTTCCATGCCTTTAGCTTAGCCAGTAGTTCGGGGGTGAGGTCGCTTGGTTTCAGGTAGCGTTCCTTGCCCATACGGCTATCAGCGGGTATGCCGTTAAGATAGCGGTCGGTGAGCAGCCCTTGTGCCAACGGCGAGAACGAGATAAAGCCTATGCCGTGGTCGGCACAATATTGTGTTATGCCTTTTTCTTGTGGCTCGCGGTCGAGCAGGTTCAAGCGATCTTGAAAGATGAGCAACGGCACGTCGCGCTCATGCAGATACTGGTCGGCAAACTTTAGAGCCTCCAATGGCCAGCGGCTGATGCCGAGATACAGCGCCTTGCCTTGCTTCACAATGTCGACCATGGCCTGAAGGGTTTCTTCAAGCGGTGTGTTGGGGTCGTAACGATGGCTGTAGAACAGGTCCACATAGTCGAGGTTCATGCGCTTTAGGCTTTGGTCGAGGCTTGCAATGAGATACTTGCGCGAGCCCCAGTTGCCGTAAGGGCCTTCCCACATATCATATCCCGCCTTTGTTGATATGAACAGCTCGTCGCGATAGGGGCCGAAGTCGTCCTTCATCAGTTGTCCCATAGTTTCTTCAGCGCTTCCATACGGAGGGCCATAATTGTTAGCAAGGTCAAAGTGTGTGATGCCGTGGTCGAAGGCATAGTGTGTGATGGCGCGGCTACGCTCGTAGGTGTCAACGCCACCGAAATTGTGCCAAAAACCTAAACTTACCTTTGGCAGCCGAATACCGCTCTTGCCACATCGCTGGTATAGCGCCTCTGCATCGTCGTAGCGGTTGGCAGCGGCCATATATCTTCCTTTTATATCCATGTGCGTTATGTTTTTTTGATTGATGCCTCAAAGATACTTACTTTAATGATAACAACCAAATTTATTTAATCTTTATTCATACCGTCACTAAATCTTAAATATATTTTTAATGAATGTAGGTTTTTAGCATGTTTATGTGTATTTTTGCAAAAGAAATACTTTTTACAACAATACTTAATCAACAAATCTATGAGAAAACTATTAACAGGGGTGCTTCTCGCACTATCGTTGTCGGCCGTTACGGCGCAAACCACACAACATTATCAGCCCACGAAAGAAAATATTGAGGCGCGCAGCCACTTTCAAGACGCTAAGTTTGGCATCTTCCTGCACTGGGGGCTCTACTCGATGCTGGCTACGGGCGAGTGGACAATGACCAATAAAGACCTCAATTATAAAGAGTATGCCAAGCTGGCTGGAGGCTTTTATCCCTCGCGCTTCAATGCTCGCGAGTGGGTGTCGGCTATCAAAGCGTCGGGGGCAAAGTATATCTGCTTCACCACCCGACATCACGAGGGCTTCTCAATGTTTCATAGCAAATGGACTGACTATAACATTGTCGATGCCACGCCTTTCAAACGCGACGTGGTGAAAGAACTGGCCGACGAGTGTCACCGTCAGGGCATCGATATTCATTTCTACTATTCGCACATCGACTGGCAGCGCGAAGATGCTCCGCTGGGGCGCACGGGCCTGGGCACAGGCAGACCAAAGGAAGCACAAAACTGGGACTCGTATTATACCTTTATGAACAACCAGCTTACCGAGCTGCTGACCAATTACGGACGCGTGGGCGCCATCTGGTTTGATGGCCTGTGGGACCAGGACGAGAACCCGGCGTTCAACTGGCGCCTGCCCGAGCAGTATGCCTTGATACACCGCCTGCAGCCCGCTTGCCTTATTGGCAATAACCACCACAGCGCTCCGTTTGAGGGCGAAGACTTTCAGATGTTTGAACGCGACCTGCCTGGCGAAAACTCGGCCGGACTGTCAGGACAACAAATATCACAGTTGCCGCTCGAAACCTGCGAAACCATGAATGGTATGTGGGGATATAAAATTACTGACCAAGAATATAAGTCGGCCGAAACCCTCATACACTATCTCGTGAAGGCTGCAGGACGTAACGCCAACTTGCTGATGAACATTGGCCCGCAACCCGATGGCTGTTTGCCTGAGGTGGCTGTTGACCGACTGAAGAAGGTGGGCGAATGGATGAACACGTATGGCGAAACCATTTATGGCACACGTGGCGGCATAGTGGCTCCGCACCCTTGGGGCGTAACCACGCAAAAGCAGAACCGATTGTTCGTACACATTCTCAACCTGAAAGATAAAGCGCTGTTCCTGCCCACGGGCAATGTGCGCATAAAAAAGGCCATCGACTTTGTGACGCGCCAGCCAGTGCGTATGCAGAAGTGTGAGGGCGGTATACTGCTCACGCTCAATCAAGCGCCCACCGACGTTGATAAGGTGCTGGAACTGGAACTGGTGCAGCGGTAACAAATAATTCTATGATAGCATAAACCCTATGGGTTGATGGGTTGAAACCAAGCAAGCCGTGGGGCAAAATCAAACTAAAAATAGGGCGAAAACCTTGAGAAAGTCATCTCACATCGACCGTTGTGAACATGGAGAACGGTCGATGCTCGTGTTCATATCGACCGTTGTGAACATGGAGAACGGTCGGTGTGAGATGACTTTCTTAAGGCTTTCGCCCTGTTTTTTTGCCTATTTTTAAAAAAATAATCGGTGGGTTTAAGATGAGGATAGGCTTCTATATTGTTTCGACACGGCCGAATAGCCACAACGCTGGCACAAAGGCTCAACGGCGGTGTGGTGGGTGAAGCCTTGATAGAGGGCCTGGGCACGGGGCGAGGCTAAAATGTGTTCTAGGCTTTGCTCGTATAGGTTGCCAAGGCTTAAGTCGCCATTATGGTCGAGACAGCAGGGCACCACCGTGCCATCAACAAGCACACCTATCTGGTTGCGCAAGGCATAGCAAAACACGTCGTCTTCAGCATAGGCGGCGTGCTCAAGGTCGGGCCACTCAAACATATTGTCGTTCTCAAGAAACAGGTTCTCGGTTAGCTTCCAGCCATCGGCTCTCTGCACCCACGGTTCAGGCTGGTGCTGAGCAATGAGGTTCAGTATGGCCTCGTTCATGCGGTTGTGTCCGCCCTCATTCCAAAGACGCAGCACTACAATGCAGCCACGGTGGGCGGCCTCGGTGGCAAACGTCATCACCTCGTTAATATATTGGGCTATGTTTTCTTTGCCGTTGCCCTCGTGCGAGTGTAGCGATATTTGTAGCTTGTGGGGTAGGGCGTCGAGCAGATCGGTACGTTGCGATAGCAAGGTGCCATTGGTGGTGAGCACGGGTATGAAGCCCTTTTCGCGCGCCATCAACATAAACTGGGGCAGCAACGGGTGAAGAAACGGCTCGCCCATAAGGTGAAAATAAAGAAACTTTACCTTGCCCTGAAGATGGGTGGTAAGGGTGCCGAACTCGTCTAACGTCAGCATGTGCTTTGCCCGTGTGGTCTTGGGGCAAAACACGCAGTTAAGGTTACAAATATTGGTTATCTCAAGATAGCATCGAGTTATCATATATTTTTACAATAAAAAGGCTGCAATAAGTAAATACATCCACCCTTATGCCGTTTTAAAGTTGAAGCAATTAACAAGCAAGGAAGCTGCGGTAAAGGCAACTCCTACCCCTAC
>USAI01000117.1 GCA_900552675.1 uncultured Prevotella sp. | reverse complement strand
TCTGTATAGACTTGCAAAGATTTATGCTTATCCCCACTAAATTTCCACTGATCCGGCATCTCGCCCGCCGTTTGGCGCAAGAAGAACCTGTAAGCGTGCGCATAAAAAAAGCGGACAAGTGCTCTCACAAGCACCAGCCCGCACAGTTTAAGTAATATAGATAGGTTTTTCTTTTCCTATTTATAGAGGCTGCCTTACAAGTGTTTGCTTGTTCACAGCCCTGCTTTGCATCCGTTTATTTCACTTGCACTACAAGATACTTACTGGTTGACCAGAAGATTTGCGGATTAGTGATGCGCAGCACATACGTTTTGTTAGCATTGCGCTGCAAGGTGTAGCTACCCGAGGGATGCATGGTAAGAATTTTTGCCGACTTCGACATCAGCTTTATCTCCTTGTCTACACGTATGTCTATCTTTGTAAAATAGCTCTTGTTAAAGTTCGACTCCAGCACCTTGTCGCCTTCAAGAATGCGCTGTTCTTTCAGCTCTTTCTTTGTACCAAACACATACCAAGCAGTGTTTAGTTGCTTGTCTTGCGTGTTAATGGTCTCGGTCTTGCGAGCACTCTCCTCTTGAAGGTCCGACACATTCGAGTTAAGCGTGTTGATAGTGGCATCAAGCTCGGTGATATGAATATCCTTCGCATCAAGTTCGGCACGCAACTGTTTCAGCTGTCTGTCTTTCTCTTCCATCTCGGCCACCAGGTTATCAATGGTAACCTTCAGCTGATTACCCTTCACACTGCTCTCGCGCAACTGCTGGCGCAGTTTGGTTATCAGGGCGCGGTTCTCCTTCATGGTGTTGGCAATGAAGCGCACATTCTCTAACAGCTGACTTCTACGATTAGCACCCTCACCATCTTTCACAATGCTCAAACGGTGTTCGGCCTCGTTTATCTCTTGGAAACCAGCTTGTATCTGGTTAAAGGTTTCCATCATATCGTTGATTTCATTGTCTTTCTCGGCAATGATTTTCTGCAACGAGTCGTTCTGTTGTGTAGTGTCAACCTGAGGAGACTTTTGCTCCTGTTTGCAGCTTCCCAAGGCAAAGAGGGAAAGACAGAAACAATACAATAGTATTTTTTTCATTCTACAACATTTGTTTTAGGCGTGTCTGGGCGCGTAGCACAATACTCGCCATGGTTAATACTCAGTTTTTTGGGGGAGGCGGCTATTCGTCCTCCGTCATCTCATTATCTCTGTTTTTATTTTTATTTTTTCGGGCAGCACGACGCTCTTCGCGCGCCTTTTCTTTTTGTTCTTGTCGGCTGGCACCACCTACCACCACCACTATCTCGCCACGGGGTGCCTCGGCCTCAAAGTGGGCTATCAGCTCTTGCAGGGTGCCACGCACGCTTTCTTCAAACATCTTTGATATCTCGCGGCACACACAAGCTTGGCGGTCGGGGCCAAACACCTCGGCAAACTGCTGCAAGGTTTTCAGCAAGCGGTAGGGCGACTCGTAAAATACCATGGTGCGCACCTCGTCGGCCAATGAGGCCAGGTGGGTGGCTCGGCCTTTCTTCTGCGGCAAGAAGCCCTCAAAGCAGAAACGGTCGCAAGGCAAACCCGACGACACAAGGGCGGGTATGCAAGCTGTGGCTCCAGGCAAACACTGCACGGTAATGCCCTCACGAGCGGCCTCGCGGGCCAAGAAAAAACCAGGGTCGCTAACGCCAGGGGTGCCAGCATCGCTCACCAAGGCTATGGTTTGTCCGCCCTTCAAGCGCTCTATCACGCTGGCAGTGGCGGCATGCTCGTTATATTTATGGTGCGACAACAAATGGTTGTGTATGTCGAAATGTTTCAGCAGCAGACCCGTGGTACGGGTGTCTTCGGCTAAAATCAAATCGGCTTCTTTCAACACTCGAATGGCGCGCTGCGTCATGTCCTCCATGTTGCCTACAGGGGTGGGAACGATATATAGTATGCCCATAACGCCGACAAATATACTTAAAAAATCATTAAGCACAAAAAAACACTCTGTTTCTTTGCAATTTTTAAAACAGTATTTGTACTTTTGCATCATTATGACAGAAAGCACAATGGGAGAAATGCAACGTTTCGGCCGCATAGAGGTAATCTGTGGGTCGATGTTTTCAGGCAAAACCGAAGAGCTCATACGCCGTATGAAGCGCGCCGTGTTTGCCCATCAAAAAGTAATGATCTTCAAGCCCGCCATCGACACACGCTATGACGTGAAGAATGTGGTGAGCCACGACCGCAACAGCATACAGTCGACAGCGGTAGAAAAAGCCATGACCATACTGGAACAGGCTACCGACATTGACGTGGTGGGCATTGACGAGGCTCAGTTTTTCGACAACGACATCGTAAAGGTGTGCAACACGCTGGCCAATCAAGGCGTGCGCGTTATCGTGGCTGGCCTTGACATGGACTTTGAAGGGGTGCCCTTCGGCCCCATGCCCGCCCTCTGCGCCATTGCCGACGATGTTACCAAGGTGCATGCCATCTGCGTAAAGTGTGGCAACTTGGCCTACGTCAGCCACCGCCTGGTGCACGACAAAGAGCAGGTGCTACTGGGCGAGCAGAGCAAATATGAGCCTCTGTGCCGCGAATGTTACCAAAAAGCCACCAAATGTTAGAACAAAAAATCACCTTCGACAAGTTTATACGGTGGGCCATCGTCATGGCCATCGTGTTTGGCGTGCTCTATGTGATGAATTATCTCAGCGAAGTATTGCTGCCCTTCTTCATCGCGTGGTTCTTTGCCTATCTGCTAAACCCCGCCGTGCTGTTTGTGCAAAACAAGCTGCATGTAAAGATACGAGCACTGGCCATCATCATTACGATGGTGGTAGTGATAGCCTGTATTGGCGGCATCGTATATCTTATCATACCGCCCATGGTTGAACAGTTTGAGAAGCTGAGCGATGTACTGACGCGCTGGCTATCACAAACCACACACGGCAACGACATCACTCGTAACATACAAGACTGGATACAAGACAACCATCACGAGCTGCGCCGATACTTTAGAAGCAAAGACTTCAGCGACACCATCAAAACGGCCATGCCCAAACTGTTTGCGCTGTTAGGCCAAACCGCCGACATCGTTATCAGCATTATAGGCTCGTGCATCGTGTTGCTGTATATGTTCTTCATCTTGCTCGACTATGAATATCTTAGCAAAAACTGGGTAAAGATATTTCCAAGAAAGCACCGCCCCTTTTGGCATGTGCTGATGGGCGATGTGAAACGCGAACTGAACAACTATGTGCGCGGACAAGGACTGGTGGCGCTGTGCATGGGCATCATGTTCTGCATAGGATTCAGCATCATCGACTTTCCTATGGCCATAGGCCTTGGCATCCTTATCGGCATTATGGACCTTGTGCCCTATCTGCACACCTTTGCCCTCATTCCCACAGCCTTTTTGGCTATGTTGAAGGCAGCCGACACGGGTCAGAGCTTTTGGTATATCTTCGGCATGGCCTTCCTGGTGTTTGCCGTGGTACAAATAATCACCGACATGATAGTAACCCCAAAAATCATGGGCAAGGCCATGGGCCTAAACCCCGCTATATTATTGCTGTCGCTATCAATATGGGGTGCCCTGTTAGGCTTCATCGGCCTCATCGTCGCCCTACCCCTCACCACCCTAATCATTGCCTACTGGCAACGCTATATTACCAAAGAATATATTAAAGACAACGACAATACAAGCGAAGATAAAGCAAATGCCAACGAATAAGGCAACACAAACAAAAGCTATTAAAGCTTACTATTGACGCTGTTATGGCTTGCTATTGACGCTATTATTATTTGCGATAGAAGCTATTAAGGCTTACAAAAAATGGGTAAAGCGAAGAAAAAAGAAAGAAAAAACAAAAAAAGTAAACAAAAAATTTGCACGTTTAAACATTTCTTTATACCTTTGCACTCGCTTTTAAGAGATAAAGCAAACGGAGATCCGCTAGCTCAGCTGGTAGAGCACAACACTTTTAATGTTGGGGTCTTGGGTTCGAGCCCCAAGCGGATC
>USAI01000116.1 GCA_900552675.1 uncultured Prevotella sp. | reverse complement strand
GGAGTTGTTTTGACACACCCATTTTATAATAAATTTCTTTTCATTCAAACACCACTTCGCCGAAATATTCGGGGCAATGGAAGTTGGGACGTGGCAAGCCAATGGGGTTCCACGACAGGTAGTGTTTCTGTTGCAACATATCGCCACACTTGTAGAAGTTGGCACGAATGGTGGTGCCCGCAAAACTGGTGATGTGGTGTTTAAAGAAGGCCGAGGCTGGGATAACCATTACCAGTTGCCACTGAGCGGGAGCAGCCTTCTCGGCAAAGGGCTCACGGCCGAGCGACGACCAGCGCTTCACGGTGTCGAGCACCTCTTTTGTGGCGCGCTCGCGGTCTTTGCGTCCGGCGCCACTGCCTATAAGCATTTGTCCAGCACAGTTACATTCTATATTATAATATACGCCGTCGGCAGCTGGGATAGAGAAGAATTCGCAGCAAGCGTCTTCCCATACCTTGCCGTTATCTTCGGCCACAGCGCGCACGGTTTTTTCTTCTACGCGATAGTGCAAAATAATATTGTTGCCCGTATGTGCTACGCGCACCTCTACACGTGGTGTGTAGGGAAAGGCGTCGGGCCAGTTGTTGCTGTCGATAGCGTTGTAGCCTACGCCCTCGGCATCAAGCATGGCAGGAATGTCGGCCAGCGCGGTGGGCATCTTTGTGGCGTCAATGCGTTTTGCTATGATTTTTTTCATAACCACTTTTTTATTACTGATTGTTGATGTGTGGCCATCGCAAGCCTGTTGCTCGCAGCAAGGTGTGGCGCCCTGATGGGTGGGCTGCTTGGCTATGGCCGGCTCGCACAAAAGAAAGGCAAGCAAAAGAAAGGGCAGAAATTTTGCCCCGCCACATACAAGATGTGATGCAGCCCAAAATTTCTGCCCATATTTATACGTTCGAGTACGCACCATTAAAGGTTGTTTTTCTCTATATCCTTGAAATAACGATAGGTACCTACCTTCAGTTCTTCAGTAGCAGCCTCGTCGCAAACAATGATGCCGTGCTGGTGCATCTGCAGAACGCTGATAGTCCACATCTGTGTAACGGGGCCCTCAACGGCAGCCTGCAGAGCGCGGGTCTTGTTGTGACCGTTAACGAGGATCATTACCTCGCGAGCCGACATTACGGTGCCTACACCTACAGTAAGAGCGGTGGTGGGAACCTTCTTCACGTCGTTGTCGAAGAAGCGTGAGTTGGCCACGATGGTGTCGGTGGTCAATGTCTTCTGACGGGTGCGTGAGGTAAGCGATGAGCCGGGCTCGTTGAAAGCGATGTGTCCGTCGGGACCGATACCGCCAATAAACAGGTCGATACCACCAGCCTCTTCAATCATCTGCTCGTAGTGAGCGCACTCAGCCTCAAGGTCTTCAGCGTTGCCGTTCAAAATGTGGATGTTTTCCTTGGGGCAGTCAACGTGGTTGAAGAAATTAGTAGCCATGAACGAGTGATAGCTTTCGGGATGCTCTTCGGGCAGACCTACATATTCGTCCATGTTAAAAGTGAGAACATTCTTGAACGATACACGTCCCTCCTTGCAAGCCTCGGCCAGGTAACGGTACATACCGATGGGTGATGAGCCAGTGGGCAATCCGAGAACAAACTTGTGGTCGGGAGTGGGGTTGAAACTGTTAATTTTCTCGATTACGTGCTCAGCAGCCCATTTTGAGAGCTGGTCGTAATTCTGTTCAATGATTAAACGCATATTAGTAATATATTATTTAGAGTATATATAAGTCATGTTCACTCACTTATGACGTGCTGACAGCCAACGTCTTCATAGCCTCTTTTGTTAACGAGCAACGCTCGCACGAACCGAAGGAAACCTAAAAATCGTCACACCGCAATAAAAATTTCTTATCATAAAAAGCGATAGTTTTTGTATCAAAAAAATATTATATTGTCTCAGTCAGAATTGCAGCCTCATCAACGAGGCACAACTTACCGTCATAACGTTTGCAAAGATACGAAATTAAATAATGTCAACCAAATAAGAAAGCACATAATTTGTATCTATACCGCGAATAGCGCACGCAGAAAGAACACAAAAAACACGCCTCGTTTTATTAAAAACAAAGAGATAATGTGGCGAAAGCAAGGTGAGGGTTTGGTGAAAACAAGGTGAGTGTTTGGCAAAAACAAGGTGAAAATTTAGTAAAAACAAGGTAAAAATCAGGCAAAAACGGCTTCAATGTCATCTCACAACGGTCGATGCACGTGTTCATAACGGTCGATACGCATGTTCATAACGACCGTTACGCATGTTCATAACGGTCGATGTGCGATGACATTTTCAAGCATTTCACACAATTCTATCAAGCGTTTCGCCCTATTATAGGCTGCATATAGCCTGAATATAGGCAGCATATCGCCCAAGTATATCAAGCGTTTCGCCCTATTATAGACAATACATCAACTTTCTACATCCCTTTTCCTATTTTCCTTTACACCCTACTCGTTCTTTTACTAAATAGCTTTACACACAACAAATAACGTTACTAAATGGCTTTACACATTAACAATGACATTACTGAATAAATATACAAAGGAAGAAAAATATGTTCGACAAAGGCATAAACAAGTACAATGGTAAGAGTGTTCTTTAAACAAGAAAGACGACATTTTTCGATTTTTTATTGAAGAAATATATTGTATATCAATAATTATGAACACCTACTTAATATATTATTGCAAGTATTCATTTTTATCTAAACAGAGGGCACCTTCAAGTAGGACGGTGGCCTCTGCGCCCCGTCCTCCAGCGCCCAGCACTTCTAAATAGATAACCTCATATATTTATTGGCCATTTCTAATGTCGGGAGGACGGGGCACGGAGACCACCGTCCTACTTGTGGGAAATACACATTATCCTCTTCAATTCCAAATAATTCAATATATTTTTGGATTACATTCCAAATAATTCAATATATTTTTGGATTACGTTCCAAATAATTCAATATTTTTTTGGATTACGTTCCAAATAATTCAATATTTTTTTGGATTACACCAAAAAAATTCTTTAGTGTCCCATTTTAACAGAACACTAAAGAATTGATGAAAAGTCTACAGTAAGAAGGTTTAGAACATTATCTTCTGTCCCTTGTTAGTGATGTAAAGATGTCCCTTTGCAGGAGTTTCAATCCGTCTACCTTCAAGGTCGTAGTAAATGGTTGGTTTGTTATCTGCTGCCACACCATCTTTCTCTACGATAACAATGCCTGCAGCTTCCTTATCCACATTACATGCTACATCATAATCAACATAAAGGTTAGAACCATCCAATGTTGTTGCCCGAACGGTAACCAGGCCGCGTCCACCTTTGGCAGTAAGCACTCCATTGTTTGAGATGCTGGCAAGGTCGTCGTTTCGTACTACCGACCAGCTTACTCTTGAATAGGTAGAATAAGTAGGAAGCACGACGCCATAGAGATGTATCGTCTGCTGGGTATTCGTCAAAGAGTTGTTGCTCTCCACACAGTTGATGGCAATGCTTGTTGCCAAGGTTGTAGGCAGAGCCTCTTCAGTAGAGACGACATTTGAACGGATGCCATTGTTGGTTCTCGCTGCTCGGCTCTTGGCGTATGTGCTGCTTGACGCAGGAGTAAATGTCACGGCATAGTAATACTTACCTGCCTTTGCCGTTAAGTCGGTATAGCTCTGCTGACTGCCAGCCACATATTCGATAGGTTGCAAGCTATCCTCGCTCTTGCCTCTGAGAATGGTATAGCTCTCTACATTCATTCCCTCATAGGCGTTCCACATCAGGTTGTAGCCATTGCCACATTGGTTGATCATTACATGAAGAGGATTATGTGGCGTAGAGTAAGCACTCGTCTGCACCTCATTGCTTGCGATGTAACGGATGCGATAACGATGTGCCTGTATGCGATTGTCGCTGGTCTCGTCGAGATAAGTGCCAACGTTCATGTCAACAGTAGCCAATACCTCATATTGATTCATGCGATTAGTTTCACGACAGATTTCTACCTTTGCTATTTCCGCATTGCTTGCAGGTTGCCAGCTGATACGATAGTTTGCGCCATCGCCTATAACCTCAGAGATTTTTGCAGCAGGCATGCTTGCGTCTATCACGTTCACATTATTCTCCTTAGAGAGTTCGCTGTTATCATACTTACAGAAAGTACATACTTTCGCCTCACCACTGTTCTTGAAGGTAAAGGTGGCTGTGCTGTCGCCCTTTTCATAGCGCACCACATAGTTGTCAGCAGCTTTAAAGCCATAATCTATTGGTGAGTATTGGCTAAATCCCTTTGGCACCTTTACAGTGATAGGTGTGTTGCGCAAAACCTTTGCAGGGAAGTGGAGTGTCAAGTCGGCAAAGTCGTATGCGATGACGTTTGTGCTGTATGCCTTGCCATCCACAGTGATGGTTACCTTCTTTGTGCCTGGAGTGTTCCAAGCCACCAGATATTCACCTTTGCCATAGTCTTTTTTGATGGTGGCACCTTCTCCTCCATCAATAGAATAGCTTGTTCCCTTTGTTCCAA
>USAI01000115.1 GCA_900552675.1 uncultured Prevotella sp. | reverse complement strand
TAGATGGATTAACTTCTTCTTAACTTCCTCTAACTCCTATTTTGACACACCCTCTCTTTTAAAACCAATAACAACAAAAACCTATGAAGAAAAGAAAGATAGGACTCTTCCCGAAGGTGGTGTGTGCCATCATTGTTGGCTCGCTGTTAGGGCTGGTGGCCCCCGAATTTTTAGTGCGACTGTTCAAAACCTTTAATGGCATTTTTGCACAGCTGCTTAAGTTTATCGTACCCCTGCTGGTGCTGGGCCTGGTGTCTCCATCAATCATGCGCCTGGGAAGAGGGGCAGGCAAAATATTGGTTACGGTGGTGGCCCTATCATATCTCTCAACGGTGTGTGCGGGTTTCTTCGCCTTTGGGTGTGCCAGTTGGCTGTTGCCCCACTATCTGTCAGTGGGCGAAATCAGTCCTGCATCGGCTCAGGCTGCCGAGGTGCTGCCCTACGTAAGCTTAAAAATACCGCCTGTATGCGATATTCTTACCGCCCTGTGCCTCTCGTTTATGATAGGTGTGGGCGCCATCTTCACTGGTGGTACCGCCATGCGCAAAGCCTTCGACGAGTTTGGCGACATCGTGAAGCTCACCATCGAACGCGTGATTATACCGCTGCTGCCGTGGTATATCTTTACCATGATGTGCGAGATGAGTTTTCGCGGACAGCTTGCCATTGTGGTGGGGTCGGGCGTGAAGGTCATTCTTACAGGTGTGTGTCTATCCATTATTTACCTTGTGTTGCAATATGTGGTAGCGTGTGCCATTGCGGGCAAGAACCCGCTGCGCTGCCTGTGGAACATTGTGCCTGCCTATCTTACAGGTTTTTCTATATGTTCCAGTTCGGCGGTCATACCCGTCACCCTTGAGTGTACCGAAAAGATGGGGGTAAACAAAGAGATAGCCGACTTTACCGTGCCCCTTTGTGGTACCGTGCATATGTGTGGTTCTACCATTAAACTCATCACCACATCGGTGGCCGTGATGTTTATGTCGGGCATGGACATTCATTTTGCCCTCATCGCCAACTTTGTGTTGCTGCAAGCTATCTCGGCTGTGGCAGCACCAGGCGTGATGGGTGGCGTGCTGATGGCGTCGGTAGGATTGCTGGAGAGTGTGCTTGGCTTCTCTGCTGAGCAAAGCGCCCTTATGATGACCATTTACTTGGCTCTCGATGGCTACGGCCCTGCCTGTAACGTGAGTGGCGATGCCGCCATAACGCTCATTGTAGATAGACTGTTTGGGCGAAAAAACAATAATGCATTGTAAGGAAAGGGAAGTCTCTCTGTTTTTCTTAAACGAAAGATACAAAAAAGTGTAAGCAATACAAAAACGTTTGCTTACACTTTTTTTATTGGGTGATATTGATGTGTTAATGCTTTGTGCTTGTCTTTAGCGGCAAGCGTAGAACGAAGCACCGTGAATGGCCATGCGAGCCTGGAAAAGGCCTGCCTCGTCTTGGGTAAGCTTCAGGCTCTCGCCGTTGGGCATATATGCCTGAATGGTGCCATCGTCGTTGAAGGTGAAGAGGTCAACCACCTGGCCGTCGTGCTGCTCGCTCCAGGTCTTGGTCTTCTTATCATAAACGAAGAATATTTCTTCGCCAGTGGGCTTCTTTATCTTATAGCCGTTCTTCAGTGTGGTAACGGCATAGTAGCGGCCGTCTTGTCCCATCACCTCGGTGGTGGTGCCTACGCGCTGTGCCATGGGGTTGCTGCCCGACCAGAACTCGATGGTGTTGAGCACCAATGCGTCGGCCATTCCGCAGATAGCGTATGCGGGCGAAATGATGATGAAGATAAGTTCGTTAAGAAACTTCTCGTTGGTGGCCTGACGGTTCCAGTTTGCCAGTCGGTTGAACAAACTGAACGATCCTACACACGAGCTGGTGAGCATGGCGCCTGCCATGAACAGTGTGGCTACTTTCAAATGCTTCATTCTCATAATAAAAGGGTTTACTGATTAGAATATGCGATTAGGTGCGTAAAGGTAGCGAATTATTATGTATATAAGCCCCTTTTGTGCTGCCTTTTAATGTTTTTTTACGGTTGTGGGGGATGTGGGGGTTATAGGTCTTATAGGTCCTATGGGTCTTATGGGTCCTATAGGTCTTATGGGTCCTATGGGTCTTATAGGACATATAGGTCTTATAACTTCCCTCTAAGCCTTACGCGGCAGTCTTCCAAAATTGTTGTTAGTTCTTCTACCGTTTCGGCGCGCAGCATGGCGATGCGTGTTTGGCGGAAGTCAGGAATGCCTTTGAAGATGGGCGAGGCGGCCAGGTGGCGGCGTGTGTGCAAGATGCCACGATACTCGTCAATGCGCTCTACGTTAATGCGTAGCTGCTCTTCTAAGATGTCGATCTTGTGGTCGAGGTCGAGTGAGGGGTCGGCGGGCAGCCCATCGAGATAGTCGCGCATCTCTTTAAATATCCACGGGCGGCCAAAGGTGGCGCGTCCCACCATCACGGCATCTACGCCATAGCGTTCGAAGGCCTCTTTGGCCTGTTCGGGTGTGGTGATGTCGCCATTGCCTATGATGGGTATGTGTATGCGTGGGTTGCGTTTCACCTCGCCTATGAGGCTCCAGTCGGCCTCGCCAGTATACATCTGAGCGCGTGTGCGGCCATGAATGGTGAGGGCCTGTATGCCACAGTCTTGCAGCTGTTCGGCCAGCGTGGTGATGATGAGGTTGTCGGCGCTCCAGCCCAGTCGGGTTTTCACCGTTACGGGGGTGTTAACGGCCTTTACCACCTTTTCTGTTATCTCGAGCATGAGAGGTATGTTTTGCAGCATACCAGCGCCCGCACCTTTGCCTGCCACCTTCTTTACAGGGCAGCCAAAGTTGAGGTCGATGACGTCGGGGTGGGCTTGTTCCACAATCTTTGCAGCCTCTACCATGGCGTCGACGTCGCGGCCGTATATCTGTATGCCTACGGGGCGCTCTTCGTCGCTGATGGTAAGCTTATTGACGGTCGACTTGATGGAGCGCACGAGGGCTTCGGCGCTCACAAACTCGGTGTAAACCATTGAGGCACCATAGCGCTTGCACAAGAGGCGAAAGCCTATGTCGGTGACGTCTTCCATGGGAGCCAGGAAGATGGGGTGGGGGCCAAATTCGATGTTTCCTATTTTCATTGTCTTTTCTTTTAATGGTGGGGCGAGGAAGCCTTACTAAGCCTGAGGTGATTATGGGTGAGGAAGCCTTACTAAGCCTTTATAGGCCTTTCTAAGCCTGGGTGACTGAGGGTGCTTATGGTTATTGCCTTTTACGCTAAGGGTTCTGCCAAGCCGCTTTCTATGAGTTGTTGGCAGCCTGTCGAGAGCGTTTTTCCTTCAATGCCTGTCCATGCGTAGCAGGGGCGGCGGTAGCGGTGGGCGTGATGCATGGCCGATAGGGCACCACCACGGGCCGCACTCTCAATGATGTATATTTCGTCGGCCAGGGCAGCTATGAGGCGGTTGCGCTGTAAGAAGCGCGAGGCGTGGGGTGGGGTACTGAGCGGATACTCGGTGAGCAGAGCCCCTTGTCGCGCCATAGCCTCGGCCTCGTGGCGGTGTGCTGCGGGGTAGAGGGTGCCCAGCCCGTGTCCTAACACGCCTACGGTGGCAATGTCGTGGGCTAAGGCCTGACGGTGAGCGCTCACATCGATGCCTTTAGCCAGTCCGCTCACCACCAGCAGTTGGTGGCCATAGCGTTGGTGCAGCGTTTGCACCAGTTGCTGTGTGCGCTGTTGTCCTTCGGGTGTGCAGTGTCGTGTGCCCACGATGCTCACCACGTGCGTGGCGTTGAGGTTGGCGGGGCCCAGTTGGTAGAGCACCAGCGGAGCGTCGGTACACGTCATGAGGCGTTGTGGATAGTGGCTGGTGCCGTAGAGCAGCGGCTGTATGCCATATTGTGTCATGGCTTGCAGCTCGTCGTCGGCCCATTGCAGCGCCTGTTCTGTTTGTTCAGCGTTAAGGAAACGTAGCGTTTGTGCTGCCGAACCAATGCCTTGAATGGTTTGCAGCAGTTCGGCTTCATTGTCGTACATTTGTAGGTGTACGAGAGCCATGGCGCTTCTTATTTCCTCGTTATCAATCATTGCTTCTCTTCTTACAGGAAGGGGTGAGGGGTGTTATTGCTTTCTTCTTATAGGAAGTGGTGATGGCTTGTTACTTCTCTTCTTCTTTTAAGAAGGGGGCGAAGGCTTTGTCATAGTCAGGACTTTTTGCCAGACGTCCGTTAACCAGCACTACCAGTTCGGTGGTGCTTTTGAAGCAGAGTGCGCCATCGCTCTTGCGGTAGAGGTCTTGGTTGAAGATGTAGCGTAACCCCTCTTTTTTCAGTCCCAGACGAGAGATGAAGTTGTCGTCGCAGCGCAATGGTTGCTTGTATTGCAGGTTCATGCGCGCCACTACGGCATCGATGCCCCGCTCGTGCAACTGTGCGAAACTAACGCCGAGCGACACCAAAAACTGATGACGTGTGTGCTCGGTGTAATGTAGATAGTTGGCGTTGTTTACAATGCCTTGGATGTCGCACTCATAGTCGCGGACCTCCATTTCGGTTTCAAAGATATATTTTTGCATATTGTTTTGTTTTTTTGTGGGGGGAGGCCTTTTTGTGGGAGGCCTTTTTGTGGGAGGCCTTTTGGTGGGGGAAGCTTTTGGGCGGGGAAGCCTGTATAGGCCTTTCTAAGCCTTTCTAAGCCGAGGGGA
>USAI01000114.1 GCA_900552675.1 uncultured Prevotella sp. | reverse complement strand
AAAATAAGGAATTAAGATAATAAAGAATTAAGATAATAAGAAATTAAGAATTTAGATAACAAAAGAAACTAAGGTTCTAATATTTAAAACAATAAGCCACGGCTTGCAACATCATTGTTGAACAAGTCGTGGCTTATCTTATTGCATCATCAGCAATCTGCTATCTTACAACAAACTCTTATCCAGCAACTGCACACCCTTCTCGGTACAAATGCCACGAAGAAAGAGCAAGGTTACATTATGATACAAATAATCGAGCTTATAGGTGCGATACATTTGCGTGCGCATAACATAATCCATTGCGGCATCACCTATTCTTGTAACAATATCATAATCAATATCTGATCGGAAATAGCCCTCTTGCACACCACGTTTTAAAAAAGCATTTTGGTTTTGGCGCATCTTACAGTGTTGTTGGTCGAAAAACGCTAACACCTTAGGATACTTGCTTAGCTCATCAAGGAACAATGGATTCATGCTTGCTGTATGCTCTATCTTCATATGGAAGAATTCAAGAAAGATATCAATAACATTATGCGAAGCATCGGCAGCAAATTCTTCCAGGTGACGGTTCATCGCCGTTTCAAGATGCTCAATGCCTTCCAATAACAATTCTTCTTTATTTGCATATATTTCATAAAGCGTACGTTTCGAAATTGACAATTTGCACGCGATATCGTCCATCTTCACGGCTCTCACGCCATGGGCATGAAACTCGTCCATAGAAACCGACAAAATACGGTTGCGTAATTCACGGCGATAAGCAGTCTGACAGTTTATTTTCTGCATAAGTATTATGTTTTGTCGCAAAGTTACAAAAAAAGTAACAAAACCTATATTTTTTCAAAAGTTTTTATTACTTTTGTGCAATAATAACTGGTCTACTTATAGTAAATCATTACATACATCCCACAAAAAGAAACAGAGATAGGCGAAACAATAAGTTGTTTTCAGAAAACACATTTAAAGGATATAATTATGGTCAAGATTACAAAAGAGGCGGCCCTGGAGTATCACCAGAATGGGCGTCCTGGAAAAATCGAAGTAAAGCCGACGAAGCCCTACCACACCCAGACAGACCTCAGTTTGGCTTATTCACCTGGTGTAGCATTTCCTTGTTTGGAAATTCAAAACACACCCGACGATGTTTACAAGTACACCGACAAAGGTAACCTTGTGGCCGTTATCTCTAACGGTACAGCCGTATTGGGTTTGGGCGACATTGGCGCAATGAGCGGTAAGCCCGTCATGGAAGGAAAGGGCTTGCTGTTTAAGATTTACGGTGGCATCGATGTCTTCGACATTGAAGTTGACGAGAAAGACCCTGAGAAATTCTGTGAGGCCGTAGAGAAGATTGCTCCTACCTTCGGTGGCATCAACCTTGAGGACATCAAGGCCCCCGAATGTTTCTATATTGAAGAGCGACTGAAGAAAACGCTCGACATTCCTGTGATGCACGACGACCAGCATGGCACCGCCATCATCTCGGCAGCTGGATTGAAGAACGCACTTGAGGTTGCTGGCAAAGACATTGCAAAAGTAAAGATCGTGGTAAATGGCGCTGGTGCCGCTGCCATCAGCTGCACAAAGTTGTATGTAGCACTGGGCGCTAAGATAGAGAACATCGTCATGCTCGACTCGAAAGGCGTGATCACCTCTGACCGCGAAAACCTTACCGAGCAGAAAAAGATGTTTGCTACCGACCGTCGCGACGTACACACATTGGCCGAAGCTGTTAAAGGTGCCGACGTATTTGTAGGTCTGTCGAAAGGCAACGTGCTGACACAAGACATGATACGCTCAATGGCCGACCAGCCCATCGTGTTTGCGCTGGCAAACCCCGTACCAGAGATTAGTTATGAAGATGCGATGGCAAGCCGCCCCGACGTGCTGATGTCGACCGGACGTAGCGACTACCCCAATCAGATTAACAACGTAATTGGTTTCCCCTATATCTTCCGCGGAGCCCTTGACGTTCATGCCAAGGCTATCAACGAAGAAATGAAGATGGCAGCCGTACATGCTATCGCCGACTTGGCCAAGCAGCCTGTGCCCGATGTTGTGAACGACGTTTATCATGTAAACGACCTCACCTTTGGCCCGCATTATTTCATCCCGAAACCTGTCGACCCACGACTCATCACCGAGGTAAGTGCTGCCGTAGCAAAAGCTGCTATTGAGAGTGGCGTAGCCCGTCGCACAATTACCGACTGGGATGCTTACAAGAAGAGCCTCATGCAGCTGCTGGGACAGGAGTCGAAACTCACACGCAAGTTGCACGACACCGCCCGCAAGCACCCACAGCGCGTAGTGTTTGCTGAAGGTGGTCACCCCACCATGATGAAGGCTGCCGTTCAGGCTAAGGTTGAAGGCATCTGCCAGCCTATCTTGCTGGGCAACCCCGACCGCTTGAACCGTTTGGCCCAACGTTTGAAACTCGACCTCAGCGACATCGAAATTATCGATATGCGTGCCGACCAAGAGCAACGCCACCGTGCCAACTTTGCCAAACATCTGGCTAAGAAGCGTGCACGTCAAGGCTACACCTTCGAGGAGGCTTATGATAAGATGTATGAGCGCAACTACTTTGGTATGATGATGGTAGAGACGGGTGAGGCCGACGCCTTCATCACAGGTCTTTACACAAAATATTCAAACACCATCAAGGTAGCAAAAGAGGTTGTAGGCATTCGTCCTGAATACAAACACTTCGGTGCTATGCACATTCTCAACACACAAAAGGGCACATTCTACATTGCCGACACCCTCATCAATCGTCACCCCGACGAGAACGTGTTGGTAGATATTGCTAAACTTTCGGCACACACCGTGCGCTTCTTCAACGAAGAGCCACACATTGCCATGATTAGCTACTCTAACTTTGGTACCGATGAGCAAGGTAGCCCCGTAAAGGTGCACAATGCTGTTGAAGAGCTGCAAAAGCAATATCCCGACTTGGCTATTGACGGCGAAATGCAAGTAAACTTTGCTTTGAACAAGCAACTGCGCGACGACAAGTATCCGTTCACTCGCTTGAAGGGCCTGGATGTTAACACACTGGTGTTCCCCAACATGAGTAGCGCTAACGCCAGCTATAAGCTGCTGCAAGCACTTGACCCCGACGCTGAAATTATCGGCCCGATACAGATGGGATTGAACAAGCCTATCCACTTCACCGATTTTGAAAGTTCAGTACGCGACATCGTTAACATTACAGCCGTAGCTGTTATCGATGCATACGTAGACAAGATTAAGAACAACAAATAATTACATTATCTAAAAGATGACAGGAAAGAAGACGCAGAAGGATGCAACAGCATCGTTAAGTGTTCATACCTTTCCTGTCATCTTTCTTTTTATATTTGAAAGCCTATGATTACATTTCCTTGCGCAAAAATTAACCTTGGACTAAATGTTGTAGCCAAACGCCCTGATGGTTATCACGACATTGAAACCGTATTCTACCCCATCCCCCTATATGATGCGTTAGAAATAAAGCTGATGGACGAACGATTTCCATCGCCCGTAGACTGCGACCTCAAAGTAACAGGCAACGCCATTGATTGTAATGATGCCGACAACATTGTGGTGAAAGCCTACAATAGCATTGCCGCTGAATATAAAATTCCGCGCGTTCACGCACATCTCTATAAACACATTCCTTCACAAGCAGGATTAGGAGGCGGATCAAGCGACGCTGCCTATATGATACGTCTGCTGGACGAACGTTTCCGACTGAACATAGGCATTGCCGAGATGGAAAAACATGCTGCAAAGATTGGCGCCGATTGTGCCTTCTTCATCACCTCAGAACCATCGTTTGCCACTGGCATAGGCAATATATTATCGCCTGCCGACTCGCCTAAAGGCAATCTGCATGGTTATCATCTTGTTGTGATAAAACCTGATGTGGCAGTATCGACAAAAGAAGCTTACCAACAAATAGTGCCACAAAAGCCCAGTATCTGCTGTCGCGATGCCGTGCGTATGCCTATCGACACATGGAAAGATAATCTGACAAACGATTTTGAAGCACCAGCCTTCAAAGCACATCCCATCCTGGGCCATATCAAACAAGCACTATACAATCAAGGAGCTGTTTATGCACAAATGAGTGGTAGCGGCAGCGCCATGTTCGGCATCTTTAGAGAAGAGCCACAGATTGATGAAACCGTGTTTGGCAATGCCCAAATATTTAAGATGAAACTATAATATTTTCAACGATATCATAAAATAGTTTTCAAAAAAAAGAATATGCCAAAGAGAATATACGTTGAAAAGAATGTAGATAGACGAAACACATTGGTAAAAACACATTGAAAAGATTATTCATTAAGAATAACACGCTATATATGGACAATAAAAACGAACGTTTTCCTTTGGTTGACGAAACAGGTAACGTGCTGGGAAGCATAACCCGAGGCGAAGCACATGATGGCAGCAAAAAGCTACATCCGGTGGTTCATCTGCATCTGTTTAACAGCAAAGGCGAACTGTATATACAAAAGCGCCCCGACTGGAAAGATATTCAACCAGGCAAGTGGGATACTGCTTGTGGCGGACATGTCGACTTTGGCGAAGATATCGTCACTGCCCTCCATCGCGAGGTGCACGAAGAATTAGGCGTTGACAGTTATAAGCCTATCTTCATTAAAAAATACGTCTTCGAGAGTGCTCGTGAACGCGAGTTGGTTCATGTCTTCACTGCCACATACGACGGAGAGGTTAAGCCTTCGTCGGAAGAATTAGACGGTGGCCGCTTTTGGTCTATTGACGCTATTCAACAAAATATTGGCAATAACAGCTTCACTCCTAACTTTGAGCAAGAGTTTACAAACACCTTATTGCCATACATTGAGGGGAAGCGTGAATTGACAATAACGCCAATAATCGAATAGCAAGCTATAAGGCACTAACTATCGCGAAACAGGAATTCGGTTCAGATAATATTGTTGTGTTTTTAACAATCTATTTCGCGCTACCCACGTGTTTTACTTGAACACGATGTTCCATGAATTATCCAAGTAGGACGGTGGCC
>USAI01000113.1 GCA_900552675.1 uncultured Prevotella sp. | reverse complement strand
GGGATAGATGGTGTGAGAGCGGCAAAGCTATAGGATTTTTCACTTTTCACTTTTCCCTTTTCCCTTATTTCTTCCCTTCTTCAGCGCCTCATACCCGAAGCGGCAGCGTAGGCAGTCTTTGCGGTCGCAGTATAGGCGTTTTAGCTGTATGAGGGCTTGGGTGTCGGCGGCGTTTTCGGCTTTCAGACCACATTGTTGCCATAGGCGCACAATGTTATTGTCTTCGGGCTTTAGTTGCTCCAGCAGCGTGATGGCGCGGTGGCAGAGCCGTTCATCGTCGCGGTGGCAGCCGTAGGCATACAGCATGGGCACCACAGTGTTGATGATGATGATATCGGTAGAGGCTGTTGAGAGCCGTTTTTCGTTTTGCCGAGCCTCATGCCCAAAGGTGTAGTGCGTTTGCCAGTAGGGTGTAACCTTTGTCGATAGTGCGGTGCGTAGCTCTTTTATTGTGGTGCAGTCGGCCATGATGCTGAGCGAGCATTGTCGTGAGTGGTACAGGTGTGCCAACTGTGCCAAGCGTATATACGGAAAGTTTTGCGGGCGCAGTCGTAGGAAGCGCCACTGCCTGGCGTCGATGGCTTCGAGGCGGAACTTATGGGCGAGGTAGGCATACTCGTTTGAGAGGCGTTGAAAATAATCGTCGGCAGCTGTCTCTACCTGCCTGTGTGCCGCTGTGGCCGCCACGTTTAGCAAGCCCGCCTGCCCCAAGAACAGCGCCTCTATTTGGAAGAGGTCGTCGCGATGATGAGCGGCAGCGTCGAGCGACAGGTTTGTGGCCCACGCCTCCAGCGCGTCGCCATTGATGCCGAACCCAAAGTTGCGTGCCAGCGTGATGAAGAAGGCCCGCTCCCAGTCGGCCCCACACTGTTTCGCCCGTTGCATGATGGCCTCGGCCTTTTGCTGCAGCCGTTCGGTTTGTAGAACGCTCAGCCAACTGTGCTTTGTGAGGTTTGATAGCTCGGCTATGATGCTGTGGCATGGCGGATAGGCATCTTCATGTAGCAGCGCCTTATAGTTGTCTCTCATGCTTTGCGGTATGGGCAGCACCAGCAGTGGCGGCTGTTTGCCGTCGGTGCACAGCGCCTGTGCGCCATCGTCTTGTTCAACCACGTGCAGCACCACATTATCGTAGGCGGGGGCGGTGTTGTGGTGATGCGCCAGCCAGTCAGACGTCTTCAGGTGTATCTCCACATTTCCCACCCACATGATACCTGCTATGCGCACCTTAGCATTGAAGAAGTCGGGCCCTGCATTGCGGTTTAGCAATCCGGGGTCGATAACCTCAACCTCTTGCCCTTTAGTGGTGACAAGAGTGGTTAGTGGGAAGAGTTTGTGCTTCCATACATAATGTAGTAGCTGTTCCATGGTGATGGTAAGAGTTGGATATGCAAAACTACAAAAAAAGTCCCGAACTCGTTGTGAGTACGGGACCTTTTTCTTCTTTTTTCAGTAAAACCTTACTGACGGCATGTATATGTCATGCGAAACGGTAGAACCTTACTTCTTCAGCACCTTCTTCACGCTGCCGTCGGCACCATTCACGATGTAGAGGCCGGGCTTGGTGATAGCGTTTACGCGCATACCGCCGATGGTGTAGATGCCAGCGGCCTGTGCCTGAGCAGCCTGAGCACCGTTGATGCCCGATGTGATGCCCTGAGCGTTGCCCTTCTTGATGTTGAGGGTATAGACGTTTGTGGTGGCGAGGTCGTTAGAGGTAATCTCGATGGTGGCCTTACCGTCGGCGATGGTGGTGCTTACGTAGGCGCCCTTACCGTCGCTCACAGCCTTCAGGTTATTGGCAGTAACATCGAAGGGCACGGTAGCGGTATATTCTTTTGTCTCAGCGTTTACGCCGTCAACGTTAAACACCTCGCCATTCTCGGCGGTCAGGGTGATGGCCTTCAGGCCAGCGTTATATACGAAGCTCAGGTCGTCAACGTAGAGGAGGTCGCCGTCAGAGCCCTGGCCAGCGTCGGCATTGGTTGAGAGAGTTACGAGCACCGACTTAGCCTTTGCGCCATACTGTGCGAAGGCGTCGTAGGTGAAGGGGATGGTAAACTCTTTCCACTCGTCGCCCGTCTCAGCAATCTTTGCGTTGCGTGCTTCGCCCACCACGTTGGTGTAAGTGGTCTTAGAGGGAGCAGGCTCGTGGAACTCGGTACCGTCGTTGATGATGGCGGTAGCGGTGGCGTAGGGGTGCTGGGCGTTGGCAGTGGCTTGCTTAAACTTCAGCCATACCTTCATAGCGTCGGGGAGGCTGTACAGTGTAGCGTAGAAGGGGTCGCCGTGAGCATCTTTATCGGTATTGCTCATATCGCTCCACGCATAGTTTGCGTCGGTATTGCTGGCAATAACGTCGCCAGTGTTCATGCGGCCAGTGGTGATGGTGCCGTTAGCGATGGCGATGAATGCGTTGTAGCTCTTCAGCATGAGGCTATGCTTGCCAGTAGAACCAGGGCGCACCTCGTCGCACTTAAAGGCTACAGGATTATAGCCAGCAAAGTAAACGAGGGGGCCTGAAGCGCTCATGAACGAGTGCCAGTAGTTGGGCTCGTCGCTGGTAGCTTTGTCATTAGGGTCGTCGGGCGATGTTACTGTTGCTGTGTGATAAGTTTCAAAGCCAGCGTTGGGCAACTGATACTTGGCAGTGCCGAAGGTAACCTTGATTTTCTGAGTAGCCATGCTGATGTTGATGTTGGTGTAGAAGTCGCCATCGCGCAGCTCGCCAATCATGTCGATGGGCACGCTCTTCAGCAAAAAGTCCATGCTACCGCCTTTGATGGCGATGTTTTTCTTTGTCTTCAGCATTTGTGTCTGACCGTTTGATACAGCGGGCACGTCGGTAATGATGATGTTGCCCACGTTCATGGTCATTTTGCCCAGCGTGATCTTAAAGTTCATCAACTTCAGGGTATAGTTACCATCGGCCTGCTTCTCTATTGTGATGTCAGTGGTCTGGTCTACAGTTTGGCCGTCGACATCGATGTGCAACGGTCCGTTGTAGGTGTCGGCCATGCCGGTGAGAGCGGTCATGGCTACGAATAATAATGTAAATAACTTTTTCATTTTTCTTATTGTTTTTGGGATTTAACTGTTTTCTTTATTTCAGCTTATACGTCACGCCTATGGTGCCGTATATGGGGTACATGGTTTGCTCGATGGTTTTAAAATTGCTTTTGAAGATGCCTGTTAGGCCCCATGCTATGTCGGCGTAGGCGCCCCATCGTTTTGAGAAGTACCAGTCGGCGCCAGCGTTGAGGCCGAACTGCAGGTGTCGCAGGTCGTCAGAGAAGTCGTAGGTGCCACGCGAGCTTTCGTCCGACCCAATGTTTATCTTATTGCCTGTGGGGTCGCCCACACGCAGATGTCCGTCGTAGGCATAGCCTGAGAAGTTGTTCGACAGCACGTAGCTGAGGTAGGGCCCCGCCTTCAGTCGCACGTTACCCAGATCGTAGGTGGCCTGTAGGGGCAGTGTTACCATCCACTCGTCAACCTCGGTTACCACGCTACCTGTAAACCTACCGTTCACGGTGCGTCCGCCTTGTCGCATCTCCATGTGATAGTTTTTTACGTCGGCATCGGTCTTCATGTTTTTGTTTTCGTAGTGAAAGCCTGCCAGCAATCCCCATCCGTTGCCCAGCGGCTTGTAGGCGTCGAGCGCCAGGGTGATGTTAGGCTTCACTGAAAATTTGTTCAAGCCACGTATCTCGGCCGGCATGCCCAGCGGAGCCGTTCCGCCCAGCGCATATCCAGCGCGAGCATAATAGGTGAGGTTATCGAAGATGCCGATGGCCATTGCCTGTGCCGATATGGCCATTGCCATGGTGGCTGCTATGATGTATCTTTTCATTTGTTTCTTATGTTTTTGCTTTGAGCGTTATGCAGTGTGTATATGTTAGTGTGTGTGGGGGGAGAGAAGGGTGTTTATTCTTCCCACGACAGGTTAACATCGTCAATGTACAGCGTGCTGCCCACCGCACCCTGGAAGTCGGCGCCCTTGAAGCTTGATGTGAACACCACGGCCAGGTTATAGCCATGACGTGCCAGCGTGGTGGGGTCGATGTTTGCGGTGTAGGTGAATGGAATGTTGAAGAAAGTCCATTCGTCGGTCGTCTTCACCTCGTCGATGATGGCTGTTGCCACGATGAGGTTGCTGGTGCGCACGTTTCCGCCATCAAGCGTTACGGCCTGTCCTTTCTCGTTGGTGTTGCGATACAGCACGGCATAAATGTCGCCACGGTCGGTAATGGTGGGGTCTACTTTGTTATCGCGATTTGTAAACGTCTCGCCAGGCTTATATTTATAGTAGCCCGAGAAGTTGAGGGGCTTCTTGCTTACGGGCACACCAAACATGGTGGCTTTCAGCGTCTCGCCCAGCGCCTCAGAGAGGTCGAACTTGCCGAGGAAGAGGTTTCCTGCCGCGATAGGCATGTTCATGAAGTGTCCGAAAGGTCCCGTGTCGCAGGTGGTCAGTCGCACAGCCTTTCCTGTTCGTCCGTTGTCAACGCTCACTGAGGGGAACTGATCTTTCGTTACGTGGTTTTCGTCGTCTTCCACGCCCATGCTGATGTCGAAACCACCATTGCCTGTAGCCCAGCAGTCGATAATATAGCCATCGTCAAAGGATTCTACCCATGCGTCGTAGGGACGGTTACAGCCTTCAGTCACCATCTGCACGTTTTCAAAGCCGAAGTTGGAAATGGCGTCGAGGGTGCGCATGCCCATGCTCACGGTGTAGGTGCGGTTCCACTGTCCGTCTTCCGATGTTACGGTATATTGCACTGTCTTGCCATCAGAAAAGTCGCGCGGCGTGTTAAGGGGTAGCCCATCGACAGCAGCCACTGTAGCGCCTGGCGTTACCCTAAATTGTGGAACCACGGCCGTAATGTCGGCTTCGGGCAACACCTTAAACTTAATGTTGCGCTCGCTCGACAGCACCTTCACCAACGTGTCGTTGTTGTTGAAGAACATAGCTTCAGGATTGTCTACATGTATATACGCTTGCTCAATGTCACATTCGGCATTGAGGGGCTCGTCCTTGAAGCATGACGTGAGCGTGGCCGACACGCACAGCAGGCCAAGGGCAAAAAATGTTCCTTTCATTAAAAACCTATTATCTTTTAGTTCAGAAAAAGAGCGCGTTGCGGGCTGCCTAATGCCCCTGCTCCTCTTTTTATAAATAATGTATCGTGTGCAAAGTTAAGAGAAAAACATTTCTTGACCAAAAGTTTTTGTTGAAAAAGATGCTAAATAGCACTTTTATTGCCCTTTAGATGTAAAAATGACAATATTAAAACCCGTTGGCGGAATTAATTTAAGTTGATAAATATGAGTAAAAAGTTGCACAT
>USAI01000112.1 GCA_900552675.1 uncultured Prevotella sp. | reverse complement strand
CATGCGAAAGTTCAGTTAAAATATGGGTAACCTAAGTAGGAAGGGGCCTCTGGAGGGCAATAAAAAGGCGGGCAACCATCACGGTTGTCCGCCTTTAATAATTAATCAGAAATTTAATAAAGAGAATTGTTTTCTTTTTTTTATTCCTTCTTGAAGATGTTTCAAAACTAAAACTCAACAACGTTGTTCACTGTTGTCCATTAGTTGTTACTGTTGTCGTTTCGTTCATGCATTGAGTTTTGTTCATGCATTGAGCTTTAACATCCTCACATCATTTCTCAACAAAAAAATACTATATTGTACAAGTTAAAATCTTTTAGATGAATGTATCTTGTAAGGAGCACTCCTCAGAAGAAGTGCCCCTTAGAAGATGATCCTTACTTACCACCAAAGTCAAATTTGGGCGAGTCGCCAGCCTCTTGTGTGGGCGACGGGTTGTTAGTGCAGCTCTTGTTGTAAGCTGTTTCAGATGAAGGTATGCAATAGTTCATCCAGCTTGGAGCCGATGTTGTGTTCCAGCGATACAACTCTACGTGGTTCGTGCCTTCATAGCTACGAATAACGCCCTTGTTCAAGCGTTTGATGTCGAACATAGCCAGACCCTCGCCCCAGAACTCAACGCGGCGTTGCCACCACACCTCATTCTGGAAGGCCGATGTAGCCGTGTTGTAATAAGCCTCGTTGTGAGTGCCATATACATAGTTGGCGTCGCGGGTCTTAGCAAAGGCGGTGAGCAGGTTGATGCCCTCAGCCTGTCGGCCTGCCTGCATACCTACAGCCTCGGCCTCAATCAGCTTCATCTCTTCAACACGCATCAGGGGCACAGCCATACAGAAGCCTGTATACTGGCTCTGTATGCCAGCGGCGCCACCTGCATTGCGGAATTTAACCTCTACATAACCATAGCACGGCTTGTTAGCGGCCAAGACAGAGGGATAATCAGAGTAAGGCTTCAGCGCCTCTACCAACTTGTTCTCATCACCAGCAACCTCGTCTACAGAGGGGTCGATGAAGCACTTCTTACGGCAGTCGGTAGCGGGCATCGAGTTATACAGGTGCGCATCAATCATGAGCGGGAAGCCATAGTTGGCAGCATATCCACAGCCCGACGCGCTCTCAGTAACCATCTTCGAGCCCCACGAGCCATCGCCATCGTTCAGCTTCACGTTGTTATCAGTAGCCTGAAATTTGCAAGCAAACATCCAGGCACCATTAGGTGTGCTGAAGCCCTCGGTGTGGCTGGTATAGTCGGCAGCGCTCATCACGTTATAGCCCGCCATTGCCAGCTTAGCATACTTCTCGGCGTTAGCCCAATCCTCCATGGTGAGGTAGGCGCGCGCCTTCAGGCCGTAGGCCACCGAGAGGTCGGGGGTATAAACGTCGTCGCGCTGATAGTTGGCCAGATAAGTCTCGGCCTTGTCAAGATCAGAGAGGATAAACGCGAAGGCCTTCTCGTTGGTCATACGAGGGTTATCGTTGTTCTTATACGATGTAGCCTCGGTAACCATAGGCACCGTCTCAGCATTCTTATCGGCGGCATACGTCTTGTTAGCATACATACGCACCAGGTCGAGATACATCATAGCGCGCAGGGCATAAGCCTGACCGAGGCCAGCATACTGGTCGGTGGTGGGGTTTTCGCCCGCCATAGAGATGAGCACGTTGCAGTTTTTAATCCAGCCGTAATAATACGACCACGACATTTGTGCATTAGCATTGCCGGGAGCGATGCCCGAAGCAATATACCAAGGTGAGAACCACTCGTAGCCCGAGGCATCAACAGGCGCAATGTCTTGGCCCATGAAGTCGTGCATCAGCAAGGTGGCAGGATAGCCAAAGTCGTTGGCATCAAGTAGGGTGGTACCATTATAAGCATACTCGCCACAGAGCGTAGAGGTGAGCGCATTGGTAAGGCTGTTAAAGGCGGTGGGCGCCTGCTCTACCTGATCTTTCGAGGCGACACCCTGTTCAGGTACAAAGTCCTGTATACAGCTCGTCATCGAGGTCAGTGCTATGGCAGCAGCCGCCATATTTAATATATATTTGTTCATTGTAATAATCGTTGTTTTGTTGTTGTAAAACCTATCTTTCAATGTGTGTCTGTACACCGTGCATGCACAGCTTAGAAGGTAACCTGTATGCCGCCAGAGATGTTACGGGTGGGCGAGTAGACGCCAGTGTATCCTGAACCATCGTATGAATAGCGGGGGTCGAGACCCTTACGAGCCGACCAGAAGCACAGGTTCTCGCCCATGCAGTAGATGCGTACCTTGCTTACCTGTGGGATGAGGCCCTTGGGCAGCGTATATCCCAGCGAGAACGACTGGAAGTTGAGGTAGCGTGCGCTGGTTAAGAAGCGGTCAGAACGTGCACACTGAAATTGGTCGCCAAACTGCCAGCGGGGCAGGTTTGAGTTGAGGTTATCAGCGCTCCACGACTTTGTCCAGTCTTTATGAATGGCCTTACCGAATGATGCAGCACCGCCATTGGCAGCGTTTGACATCAGCTCGGCATAAGCCTGGTCGAAAACCTTGCCGCCCAACTGATAGTCGAACACCATGTTTACATCGAAAGCCTTGTAGCGGAACGAGGTGCTGAAGCCACCATACAACTTAGGCAGCAGCGAGCCCTGCTCATAATAGGTAGCCTCATCATAGTTGGTAGTGGTCTCTGACAGGTTCTTGCCAGGCTTGGTGCCAGGGTTAGCCTCATTCAGCTCGGTATCTTTCCAGTACAGAGCCTCACCGTTTTCATTTACGCCAGCATATTTAGGCATGAAGGCGTTATACAGGGGGCCACCCTCGCGATACCAGTAACGGAAGTTTCTAGCAGCGTTAGCCTCAGCAAAGCCGCCATTGTCAGCAATCTTGCTCTCGGGCAGCTTCAGCACCTTAGTGCTGTTGTGCGAGAAGTTGGCAGTTACGCTCCAGTCGATATCCTTTGTGCGCACGATGGCGCCTGTGAGCGAAAGCTCAACACCCGTGTTGCGAATGTCGCCCAGGTTGCCATAGTAGCCACGTGAGCCGTTCGACTCGGGCACTGACAGCCAGAACAACAAATCGCTGGTTTTCTTGGTGTAAACATCGAGGGCACCTGTGAGGCGACCTTTGAACAGTGAGAACTCAACGCCCGCGTTGAAGTTGGTTGTGGTCTCCCAAGTGATGTCTTCGTTACCGATGCAGTAGAACGAGGGCGACACCACGGTGCTGCTGGCAGGTGTGAGGGTGTAGAGGTCGGTATAAGCAAACGAGCCAATGTTGTCGTTACCCTGCTGGCCGATAGATGCCTTCAGCTTCAGTTCGTCAACAAACGGAGCGTTAAACCACTTTTCTTTGCTCATAATCCAGGCACCGCCCACTGACCAGAACGAGCCCCAACGGTGGTTCTTGGCAAAGTAAGACGAGGCATCACGACGATATGAGAGCGATGCAAAGTAGCGATTGTTATAGTTATACTGTGCGCGGCCGAAGTAGCCTTCTACGTTATACTTTTTGAGGTATGACGAGGCATCATACTTGTTTGCGTAAGCATCAATCTGCTGTATGTAGGGCGAGAACTCGGCACGAGCCTTAGCACCCAGATAGTTGTTGGTGGTATAATAATACTCATGACCAATCAGGGCATCAACATTGTGCAGGCCAAAGCTCTTCATGAAGGTCAGGGTTTGCGTGTTGTTGGTGCGCAGATAAGCCGTGTTGCTCTTTTCAAGGCGTCCACCCTCGGCGGCGCTGGGGCCTTCAAACGAGTTGGTGTAAATCATCTGGTCAAGCATGCTGTAAACCACGTTGCTGGTAACGTTCAGCTTCAACCACGGTGTGAAGGTAACGTCGGCCGTGAAGGTACCGTTAATCTGGTTCAGGCCCTGCTCGTTCTTGTTATACATGTTGCTGCCTAAGGGGTTGCCCGACTGCGAGAAGCCACGGACGATGCCATAGGGGCCAGTAAGCGTACCATAGTCGTACATCTTGTGGCCATACTGGTCGGTAGCAATGTAGGGCTTGCCATCGTCGCCCATCATGCGTACATAAACGGGATAGATGGGGGCTATCATGGCGGTGTAATACATCAAGTTGCCAGACGACATTGAGGCATCGAGGTTGGGGCTTGACTCTTGCTTAGAGTGCAGATACTGAGCGTTGACGCCCAACTTCAGCCAGCTCTTAGCCTGATAGTCGGCCTTGATACGTGCCGAGACGCGTTCGTATGAAGAGGCGTCAATCACGCCATCGTCTTTCAGGTAGCCTAACGAGGTATAGAACGAAGCACGGTCAGAGGCGCCACGAGCGGTAAGGGTATATTCTTGACGCATGGCGGTGTTGTAAGCCACATCGTTCCAGTCGTCGTTAGTCATATAATAGTTTTTGCCATTGCGGGTAAAGGTGCGGCCCAGCGTGGCGTTGGGGTTCAGCTTGCCATCGGTGCCGATGAGCTGCTGCCCGTCGGGCACAGTATAAATGTTGTAGCCCAGGTTTTTCAACATGATGTTGTTAGCCCATGTGTTCAGGTCGGCACCCGTTTTACCATTGGCAGCACCATAGTTGGCAAACTGTGCATAGTAAGCCTCATAATACTCGCCTGGGTCGGTAATAACGTCATAGTCTTGCACGGCGCGGGTGTTGGCACCCCACTTGGCATCAACCGTAATCTCGGCATCGCGGTTCTTGCCACTCTTGGTGGTGATAATAATCACACCAGCAGCACCACGGGCACCATACAGGGCGGCCGAGGCGGCATCTTTCAGAACGGTAACGCTCTCGATGTCGTCGGTGGGGATGCTTGAAAGGTTGTCGGGATAGGGTGCGCCATCAACGATGACGAGCGGATTGGTAGAAGCATACATTGATGCGATACCACGAATTTTAAAGCCATTTGAGTCGGAACCCGGCTGACCTGTGGCGCCACGCAACTGCAGACCTGGCACTGAGCCAGCCAACGCGTCGGCCACATTGGTGGTAACCTTCTGGCTGAGCACTTTCGAGTCGACCACAGCGGCCGAACCTGTAAAGGCGCTCTTCTTAGCGGTACCGAAGGCCACAACCATTACCTCGTCAAGGGCATGGTCGTCGGGCAACAACGTTATTTTCATGTTAGCAGCTGCCTTCACAGTAGCCGACTTCATACCAATGTACGACACCTCAAGGCGTGCGCCATTGGTGGTTTGAAGCTGGAACATTCCGTCAACATCGGTCACGGTACCAGTATTGGTTCCTACAACCTTGATGGAAGCTCCGACCACGGGTTCGCCGTCTTCTGCCGACGTTACGACTCCGCTGACCTTTGTCTGTGCCAGCACCATTCCTATGCAAAGGAACAGCGTGGCAAGAAGCATTGATAGTCTTTTTTCCATAAATTCTCTCTTAAAAAATCTAAAAACAAATATTAATCCTTAATTCCGCAACACTATAGTTTAACATTATTTATAAGTGCCTGAGCAA
>USAI01000111.1 GCA_900552675.1 uncultured Prevotella sp. | reverse complement strand
TGTTGATATGTATATATGTGTGGGTATCGCCCCCGTTCACCTATTTATCTTTTTCAAGTGTTTAACCTGATAACGATAACCGTAAACCCTATTGTTTACGGTTATCGTATTATAAAGAGAGAGATTTTTTTACTTGTTCAGCACCTTAGCAGTAGCGGTCTTGCCGTTTACAGTAGCCTTTACCATGTAGAGGCCCTTGCCGGGCAACTGGATGGTAGCGGCACCAGTAGCGGTAGAAACCATTGCTACGGTTTGTCCAGCCACGTTAGCTACAGTTACAGTAGCGGCAGCGTCGAGACCAGCCACGGTGAGCACATTGTCGGCAGCAGCAGCCACGAAGGTAGCCTTCACGTCGTTCTGCAGGTCTTTCACACCGCTTGTGGGGAATGAGCCAAAGATCTTCAATGTAGGATAGAGATAGCTGCTGGCAGCGTCCATTGTCCAAACCTTTTCAAAGTCCCAACCCAGACCCTCATACGGTGCAGTGGTCTGCAGCACCTGTGCGGCCATATCCTGAGCATAGTCAACAGGGTTCTCGTCGTCGGTGGTGGGGTTCTTGCCTGGCCAATCCGACTCGTTCGACATGATAGCGCTGTTGTTGCTAATGTTGTTGCTTGTAAAGTTTACCTTAGCGTTAGGAGTGTCGCCAGCGCTGTTACCAGCGATGAATGGGCCTGTCTTCTTGGGCGTTCCGCCAGCGTCTTGTGAGAACTGGCAGTCGCCAATAGAAACGCAGTTTTCAATGGTTACCTCGCTGTTGGCCTTATCAATCAAACCGATGAAGCCACCCACCCAGCCACGCTTTGTAGCGGTAAGCGAGCCATTGAAGTAGCTCTTCTGAATGTCGGCACCACCTTCCAGTGTGCAACCGAAGAAGCCGCCAATCTGGCTACCTCCTACGAGGGTACCGTTAGTAAAGGTGTTAGTTACAGTACAGTTGTCGGCATCGCCAGCCAAGAAGGCTACGTGGTCGTCACCTGAAACCTTACCCTGAACATATACCTGGTCAAACTTAGTAGCAGCAGCCGAGCCAATGAAGCCTACGTGCTTAGCGTTTGCAGCAGAAACGTTGAAGTCGACAAAAGCAACGTTCTTAATTGTAGCACCATTGGTGGTACAGAAGATACCCTTGTTTTCTCCGTTGGTATAGCTTACGCTGGCGTTGCGCACCACGTGTCCGTTACCGTCGAGTGTTCCTGAGAAGGCATCGTTTGAACAGAAATCGGTCAGGTCAATACCGCTCAAGTCGATGTCTTTCACCAGCGTGAATACACCTGAGGGGTTAGCCTTAATCTTGTCAACCAGCTCCTGGCCAGTGCTAATGTCAACACCTTCGCCCAGACGAGCAATGTTGATAGTAAACTGTGCATCGGCATTGGTGGTGTTGAAGAGGCTTGCCACGTCGCTGGCAATGTTTGCCTTCAGCACTACGGGGCCAGAACCAGCATAACTGCCATCCTCGGCGCCAGCCCACAGGGCATTACCGTTGATGCTGGCCTTGTCGCCGCCCGATACAATATCCACGACAATGTCCTGGCCGTAAGAGGCGTGGATGGGAGCAAATGAGAAGAACTCCATGCCCTGGTCGTACAGCAACGCGCGCTCGGCCGGGATGTCGAAGATAGTGGTGGGCAGTTTGGGCTGCATCCACTTCAGCACAGGATAGGTCTTGCCTTCAGCGCCATCGAGGAACTTCCATGTGTCGGCAAAGTCGAAGCCCAGACCCTCGTAGAAGCTCTGCGAGCGCAGCTGCTCGAGTGTGGCGTTAGCACCATTTTCTGAGTTGGCATCGGTAGCGTTCTCCATCACGCCAGCGTTCTTAGCGTTTGCGCCACAGTAGGTGGTTTCAAGCACATAGTTGTTTTCAAGCTGAGCCTTGTCGCGGCCGGCCGTGTTCACAATGCGCAGCACATCGCCATAGAGGTGCGATGCAGCTACCACGTTGTTATGGATAATAGAGGGAGCATCGTTGCGGTCAACGAGGGCTACCATACCCGTGGCGCGGTCTCTGTCGTCAACAGTACCTGTGAAGAGGTTGTTCTCAACAGTGCCACAAGTGATGGTACCTACGATACCGCCAGCCTGATACTCGCGGCTCTTGACAACAGCGTCGGCAAAACAGTTGCTCACGGTGCCACCATTATAGGTCTCGCCATCCTGTGTGTTGTTAATTTCGCCAGCAATAGAAGCTACGTGGTCGCGACCCTCGATGTATGAGTTAAGGGTAGCACAGTTGGTAACAATGCCGCCATACATACGACCTACGATACCGCCCACATTGGCGTTACCTACAAAGTGTGCGCCCTCAATGCCCAGATTGGTAATGGTGGCGTTCTCGGTCTGGCTGAAGAGGCCTACCTCGCCCTTGTCAGCGTTGTCATACTTCAAGCCCTTGATGACGTGTCCTTTACCATCAAAGGTACCTGTAAACTTGGCCACGCTGCTGTTGCCCTCGATGCCGATAGGTGTGAAATCGACGCCTGTCATATCGATGTCGTTCTCCAGCGTAAAGTTGCCAGCCATGTTATACTTCACGGCCATCAGGTCGGCAGGAGTGGTGATAGCATAGTTAATGTCGCCCACGGTGATGGGCAGCGTGGTGGTGAAGGCGGGTGCTACGTCGGTAGCAGCAGCGGTAAAGGTTACCACAGCATCGCCTTGGGCTTCAAACTTCAGTACGGTGCCTTCAACAGCTACCACTGAGGGGTCGCTACTGGTAATGGTAACAGCGCTACCCAGAGTAGAAGATGCCTGTGTGTCATACTCGGTGCCCACTACGTAGCGAGCAGGTGCCTGAGCGGTATAGATAGCGTTCTCCATAGCAGCCTGTGTTTTCAGGGTGGGATACTGGCCATCTACGAGGTTCCACACGTCGGCGCTGAAGCCAGCGGTGGTATAGGTGGCGGCGGTCTTCAGGTCGGCAGCGGGTGTTACGATGCCGTTGATGCCCTCGTTGTTCTCGTCAAACTTAATGTCGGCAGCCGCGGTAAGGTTACCACCAACAAAATATTGTGTGGCATCTGACGACAGGTTCTGGTCGTCGTCAACAATGGCACAGCCCGAACCGTTCTTCCAGCCCAAGATGCCGCTGGTGCGGTTGTTTCCACCCTTTGCATAGGGTATAGCCGACACGTTGCCTATAAACGAGGCGTGGCCATTATTATCAATCATTGAGCAGATACCTGCTGCACCACCATTGGGAGCGGTAACAGCGCCGTAGGCTACGTTATATTCAAACACGCCCAGGTTAGTCCAGCCAGCAATACCACCAGCCTGATTGTCTGATGAGAAGGCTGCAGCTGTAGAAACACAGTTGCTGATGGTGGTGCCATCGGCGCCCACATTGGCGTCGCCGCGAGCATCGCCCACGATGGTACCTACGTGGTCGTAACCCGTAACGATACCCGACACATAAACATTTGAGATGGTGGCGTTTTCGGCCTGACCAGCTACGATAGCTGCTTGCTTGTTACCCAGCACCTTAGCGCAGGTAAAGCTTACGTTCTTAACGGTGGCAGTGCTGCCAATAAAACTAAAGAAGCCAAGGTTGTCGGCTTTAGTAGTAATGGTAAGCCCTTTGATGGCGTGTCCCTTGCCGTCGAAGGTACCCATGTAGGGGGCCTCTTTTGTACCAATAGGAATCCATTCGCCCGAAAGGGTGATGTCCTGCGTAAGGACGATGTCAGCTGAAGTGTCACTCAGCGCTGACTTCAGTTCGGCCTCATTACTTACCGGAATGGCCTGTGCAAAGGCGGCGGTAGAAGCGAACAATGCTGAAGCCAGAGCGAACGACGTCTTAAGTGATGTCATTTTCTTCTGCATAAGCATGAATTTTTGGTTATTAAAATGTTATTTTCAGTTTTGGAAAACTATTCATTTTTTTACACGTGTGTGTGATGTGTATGTAATGATGTGTGTGTGTACGTGTAGATATATATTATATATAAGTACGCGTGTATTTATTGTGATTTATGTCGTATGCGTACGTGTACGATTGTGTATGATTTGTCTCTTCGTAATAGTGGTGTGCACTGTGCTATTAGCAGTGCATCATAATGATTTGTAGAGCATTAGTGTGTTTTGTGCGCTCTTATTTTTGCAAAGTTAACAAAAAGCACCATACGAACAAAATTTTTTTGTAGGTTTTTCTCTTTTAAAGTCAACTCCTACTTAACATACTTCATGTGCACCATAACGGGGTAGTGGTCAGAAGGGGCACGACGAATATATTTTCTGAATTTTATCTCGGTGGGCGCATCTTTGCCCTTCTCTTCATACTGAGTGTTGGGGTCGGGGGTCCAGTAGGCGTTGGTGAGGATGCCGTAGCGGTCGACCGCAAACTTAGGTGATATAAACACGTGGTCGATGCGTGAGGTGCTCCACATGTTGGTGTTAAACGAGTTGAAGGTGCCGTTCTCGGCAAAGCGCAGGCGGGCAGCGGTGTAGCTGTCTTTCAGTATGCCCGAGTCGGTAAAAATCTTAAATATCTCGTTGCTTTGGTCAACGTTATAGTCGCCTGTCACAATAACGGGAGCGCCTTTAGCTATCTCGCGCACCTTCTTTACAATAAGCTTAGCGGCCTCGCGACGTGCCACTACGCCCACGTGATCCATGTGCAGGTTGAAGAAGAAAAACTTGAAGCCAGTGCCACGCTGTTTAAACTCGCCCCATGAGCAGATGCGCACGCATACGGCGTCCCAACCCAGGCCAGGTTTGTCGGGTGTTTGGCTCAGCCAGAAGTTGCCTTTATTTAACAGCTGCAGATGGTCTTTTTTGTAGAAGATGGCCGAATATTCGCCAGCCTCTTTGCCATCGTCGCGGCCTACGCCTATGTAGTCGTAGTTGTCGAGGTGTGCGCGCATGTCGATAAGCTGCTCGTGCAGCACCTCTTGCGTGCCAAACACGTCGGGGGCTTCAAAGTTTACCTGGTCGCACAGCACCTTGCAGCGTGTGGTCCATACGTTGCCGTTGCGGTCGTCGCCACTGTTGTGGTTACGAATGTTGTACGAGCCTACAAATAGTTGTTGCGCGTTCAGCATCAAGGCCACGGCGCAGGTACAGGCTGTTAGAAAAAATCGTTTGTTCATATTGTTTTTGGTTTTTATGGGTTTGGCTGTTTTTGGGTGAAGGGCTTAGAGAGGCTTTGGGGGGCTGGGGGCTGTGGGGCGACTAAGCCTCACTAAGCCCTGGGTGTTAAGCCTCACTAAGCCTTTCTAAGCCTTTCTAAGCCGAGGGGACTGAGGGGCAGAGGAGAGAGTGATGGTGAGATGGTGAGATGGTGAGAGCGGCAAAGCTATAGGATTTTTCACTTTTCACTTTTCACTTTTCACTCTTCCCTTTTCCCTTATTTTTTCCCTTTCACTGAGAACGAGTAGGGGGCGGCGTCGGGTTTTATGCCGCGCTGCTTGTTAGGTGTGGCACCCATGTTGAACAAGATGCTTCCGCCCTT
>USAI01000110.1 GCA_900552675.1 uncultured Prevotella sp. | reverse complement strand
CTTTTCCGCGCAACGCATCTTTCTCTACCTTCTTCACTATTGCACGGTTCTGTTTAATGTGCACGATATAGTAAACGCCACTTATATCAATGGTGCCGCCGCTGGCGTTGCTATCCACCACAGTGCCGCTGGCACCCGACGAGGTGCTCACCTTTTCTTTATTGGGCTCGGGGTCCCACTTGGTTAAGGTCATCTTGTGCGTGTTCTTCATGCCACCATGTTTCTCAAAGTAGGAGGTCATCTCGGTATAGTCGTCAAACTTTTTCTCCAACGTAAACAGCGGCTCGACAGACGAACGCACCAATGCCTTGTAGGCATCAGATGAGATGGCTCTTACCACCATGCGATGAGAACTATTGATAACCCAGTTGTAGGTATCAGGGTCATCATACTCACTTTCGGCCTCTTCAATACTCGCTTTCATCTTCTCCATTGCCTCGATACGATCGAGAAGCACTTCATCAACCAGGGTACCATATGCACCCGCAGGGCTCAAAGACATATCGGCATAGTCGCTCGCAGTGCGCAACATTTCATACATATCTACCAAGCAGGCATTGGTCAGCAATCGGGGGTCGGGCATCTTGTCGCGCCAGGCCACCTGCTTGTCGGCCTTTGCAGGAGGTTTCAGCAGAGTAACGGTTTTTACGCCATACTCGGGGCCAATGTCATAACCCAAGGGGGCGAGCAGGGCTGTATGAATTTTGGGTATGCGCACTGTGGGCGCTTGGTCTTCAGCATTACGATTGTTACTGGCACCCACCATGGCATCAACTTGCCTATCGATACTGGTTTTCGAGCCATTGCTCTTCTTTGGCATCTTGCCTTTCGAGGGCTTTCTGTCTAACACGTTATCTACTTTTTGCTCTACCTGTTTGGTTACCTTCTTAATTTTATTCAGAAAGCCTTGGGCATGTGCTTCTTGGTGCCCTGCAGTCAAAAGGATGGCACCGCACAAAACGATAGTTTTTATTCTCATAGATGTTTTTAGTTTTGTTTATAATGCTATTTGTTATTAGATTGTTTACAAAGAAGAAGTAAACATTGCAAAAATACATATTATATTTGAAAGCGCGCGCTTTGCGAACAGTTTTTTTTCAGTTTTTAGCCATCGCGCGCTTGAAAGATTTAAAAAGTGGCGCAGCAAGACTTATTCTTGCAAAATGTTCATATACGCGTCGTAAGAAATGAAACGACCACCCATGCTACGAAGGTGCGGCGTTTCAAACTGGCAGTCGATGAGTCGGCCTCCATTCTCGGCCATATATTGTGCCAAGGCTATGAGCGCCACCTTGCTACCGTTGGGCACCAACGAAAACATGCTCTCGCCAAAAAAGCAGCTGCCTATGTTTACGCCATAGATGCCACCCACCAGGCGGTCGGCCTCCCACACCTCTACGCTGGCAGCAAAGCCTTGGCGGTGCAGTTCTTCGTAAGCGCGCATCATATCGTCGCCCAGCCACGCTCCCTCTTCGTCGTGTCGCAGCTCGCCACAAAGGCGTATCACGTTATGAAAGTCGCGGTTTATGCTCACGCTATATCGCCCCTTACGCATCAGTTTGCGCATAGAGCGCGATATGTGTATCTCGTCGGGAAAGATAACAAAGCGCTGCATGGGGCAATACCAGTGTATCTCGTCATACCACCTGAAGGCATACCACGGAAAAATGCCGTAGCTGTAGGCCAGCAACAAGCGGTCGACACTCAGGTCGCCACCCACGGCAAACCAGCCATCGGGCTCGCCCTGGCGGGGGTCAGGAAAAGCTATCTCGTCAGTAAGTTTCACTATCATAAGTAGGTGTTCTTATTTTTTTATATTTAAGAGTATTAAATAATATGAGGTTATAGATGCTATGGTAGGTGATGCTGTTATTATATAAATAATTATGAACACCTACTTATAAAACCGTTTAACAAATTACAACGTTAGAAAACATTTCAAAAAACAAAGCATGATGAACATTAAAACTTTTACAACGGGCGTACAACACATAGGCATACCCACCAACGACATTGAAAAGACCATCAACTTCTATCTCACACTGGGCTTTAGCATAGCCTTGCGCACACAAAATGGTGATGAAGAAGTGGCTTTTCTTCAGCTTCATAACCTCGTTATCGAAACATACCAAAACCGTCAAGCCACCATGGCCTATGGTGCCATCGACCATATTGCCATTGATGTAAAAAACATTGATGAGCTGTTTAAAGTGGTGCAGCAAGCCCACCTGAAGATGCTTGACACCGAGGTGCACGGTTTGCCTTTTTGGGAGCATGGCGTTAAGTTTTTCACCATTGAAGGGCCTAACCGTGAGAAGATAGAGTTTTGCGAGCGTCTGTAACTCACTACGAAACACACATCGCCACATCGCCACCTTTTGAAGGAAGCTATGCGGCGATTTTTTTTATTGTTAATGCTGTGTGTTACGTTACAATTAATTGAAAATTAATGCTATGTGTAATATTATGGGTAAAATATTTTCTTGTGTTATGAAAAAAGTGTATTTTTGCAACGATTTATCAAACAATGCTTTTTATTGTGAAAAGAGAAGCATTAATAAGAATCATGATAATAAAAATTTACATTGAACAAAAACTAAAGATTCATTCGTCATAAAAACTAAAAGAGCATAATGATTAATAAATAACTCAAGTTTCGCATGTCTACTGATAGAGCAAGTTGCAAAACTTGAATAAATAATAAGGATGTTCATTATTAATAAACAAAACGTATATTTAAAATAGTGGTTATATGAAAAAGAAAACTTACATGTTGCCACACACGTGTGTGGTGTATGCCCATTCAGAGACTCTTCTTGCCAGTAGTGGGGGGTACAAGGTAAAACCAGTGAGGCCGATACGCCTAATATAGGCGATGGCGGCGATGCTACCGATGACAACCCCTACAAACCCGATGGTGGTTACGAGATATGGTAATGCCTTTTTTAAAACAAAGCGTATTTAAGAATAAAAAATTATGAAGATGAAAACAAATATGGATAAAACAATAAACAGCCTGAAGGCCGTTTGCACATTGCTTATCGTGCTTTTGTTCGCACCTGTTTCGGCCAGTGCTGCCGATGCATGGGAATATAGAGCCACCAAGTTTTCGGGCGGAAAAGGTACACAAAGCGAGCCATATCTCATAAAAACGGCCCAAGACCTGGCCTCACTCACCTATCAAACAAGTTTTAATTTGACGTCACGTACCGATTTTGATGGTGTTTATTTCTTACAAACAGCCGACATAGTGCTTAACGACGACGTGGTGAAGAGCGCACAGGTTGACGCTTATGGCCGCGCTAACTTCAGTGCCCCCGCGCTCAACACTTTGAAAGATTGGATACCCATAGGCATTTATGGTGCTGGCGCATTCTTTAAATCCGAGTCGCCCTATTGGTTCAAGGGCCATTATGATGGTGGCGGCCACTCGGTAAGTGGTATTTACTGTTATCGTGGCGACGATGGTAACACGTTAGACTCGGGCAATGGCTACGACAACTATTTAGGCTTGTTCGGTGCCGTAAAGGGCGGAAGTATCAAACACCTTACGGTAAAAGATTGTCTCTTCCGTGTGCGCAATGTGGTTGCCAGGTCGTATGAATGGAGATACATTGGCGCCATTGCTGGTAAGGCCGAAGATGAGGTTATCAGCAACTGCCATGTAGAGAACACCGTTATTTGTTTTGAAGATGACAACACACCACAGCAAACCAGTGTTGGTGGAGTGGTGGGCTATTGCAACATTACCGATAGCTATAAGGCTGACTATGAGCTGACTAACTGCTCGTTTGAGGGCAAGATAAATGTTTATAACGATGTTAAAAAATGTTCGCCCAGCATGGGTGGTATCTGTGGCACCATCGTTGCATCCGACTCTTATCTCAATAATTATAAAAACCCCGTGATATCTAATAGCATTGCCCGTGGTGTTATTGCCTACAATTATAACAACACTACCGTTGCTGCCGAGACCGATGTATATGCGGGCGGCATCTTGGGCAAATTTATGAATAGTAGTTCAACCGAGGGCCATTATGCACAAATATATCGTTGCACCAACTTTGTCAATACTGATGTCATTGCCACAAAGAGCAATGTCTATGCAGGTGGCCTGTCGGGCTATATGGCACGCTGTGAGCAGAGCGCCAACTTTGGCAATGTTGTTGTCAATACACATGGTGGCGAGGTGGCTAATGTGTATGCGGGTGGTATAGGAACATTTGTGTCGATAGACAACTGTGCCAATTACGGAACCGTAACCTTAGGATCTGTAGATACTGGATATGGCACTACCGTCACGGGCAATGCATATCTGGGCACACTGGCCGTATGTGGCTTGAATAGCGATGCTGCGAGCACCAATCCTTGTAAAATTTTAAACAGCACAAACTGTGCAAATGTGGTGTGTGAAGGCGTTACGGGCACATGCCATACCGATGGCGTGAGCGTGTTTAGCAATGCCTCGGGCACCCGCGACAATGTTTACAACTTTAGCGCTACTGCTACCACCTATGCCTGTGCTGTGCCATGGGATGCAAAGGCCGAGTTTCTGAAATATGACAACCTGTCTATCCTGAACACCAATGCAAAGAACAACGGTGCCGCCTCCGATATTTGGGGGCAGCTCAACGCTCCGCAGTCATCTTTCTACAAGTATATCATGCCCATCGCCCCCAGTGCGGTGCCCTCGGTACAGCTTGATGAGTACGACGACAATCTGCTCGACCTCATAATAAAGAACAATTATAAAGCTTGGCTCGATAACAAGGTGAGCGTAACCCTGGTGCGCAGCATGAAGCAAGGCATGTGGAACACCATCTGCCTGCCGTTTAGCATGACGGCCGACGAGCTGAAAGCCGCTTTTGGCAACGACGTGAAGCTGGAAAGCCTTAACGATGTTACGGTAGACGCCAGCGGGGTGCTGACCCTTAACTTTGTGGCAGCCACCACATTGGCTTCAGGAAAACCCTATCTTATTAAGCCTTCAGAGGTAAACGCTGATAGCCATTACGTGTTGGGTACCTATGCCTTGAGCCCTTCGATCACAAAGTCAACCAGCAGTTATGCTGGTGGCGAGGTGTCGATGGTGGGCTGCTTGCATAAGTTTACGCTGAAGGGTGATGAGGCTGGTTATGACGAATATTTCTTGCAAGCCGATAAGTTTTACCACATTGTTCCTACTAACCCCATTTCGTCGAAAGCTTTTCGTTGCTATTTCATCCTATCAAAAAGCGACACGCCGCTCACCTTGGCCAAGATACAGCATGCCAATGGGTCGGCCACAGCCATTAATGTGGTGAAAGTGGGCACCACGGCTCAGGGCAACGCCATTTACGACCTGCAAGGCATACAGCACCAACGCATGGTGAAGGGCCTGTATATAAAAGGCGGAAAAAAGTATGTTGTAAAATGATATCTCGGCCCATCTCAGGTTGGATACCTACCTGTTGATGGGTCAAAAACCAGTGGTTAATCGTTGTATATCATCCGATTAATTGGGTAAAAGCCCGCAAAAAGTCGTCTCACACCGACCGTTGCTCGTGTTTACAACGGTCGATATGAACA
>USAI01000109.1 GCA_900552675.1 uncultured Prevotella sp. | reverse complement strand
TCTGTTTTTTATCCCAACTGGCTTATAATTCGGAAATTTTATCTAAATTTGTAAAAATTTCTGAGCATGAATTAGTGTTTAGTGCTTAGGAGATTTCTATTAACAAGCAATTATAACCATTATAACTATTATAACCAATTATAACCAATTAAACAATAATAACCGGTAAGCGGTATATTGCCAATTAAACGGAATATTTTACCAATTTTAAAAATAATAACTAATTAAAAACATTTATCTATGGCAAATTTACTTGATGAGGTTACTGGCCCCGTTAATGACGACGGTCGTGACGTGAACGTAATTAATCGTCAGATACCTGTGACGGTTACATACAAATCAACCCTGTTCGAGATAGCATTGTGGGTTACAATACCTGCGCTGGTGCTACTGTATGTAGCCTTTACTTGGCAACCCAACCCCGCTATGACGGCCATCAAGGGTTGCGTGGTGGGCATAATGCCAGGCGTGATATTTGCTTACATGAAGATTAAGGCACGCAACTATTTCCAGCAGCTTGAGCAGCGCATACAGGCCGAGGCTTCTAATATTGATAACTATCTTGAGCAGCGTGTGCAGATATTGCAAAATGTGGTGGGCCTGGTAGAGCGTGCCGTAAACCTAGACAAGGACGTGATGACCTCTGTGGCAGCCCTTCGTGGTGGAAAGATAACAGAAGAGAATCGTAGCGATGTTGACAACCAACTTAACATGGCTTGCAACCGCTTGTTCCCGCAGGTGGAGGCTTATCCTGAGCTGAAGGCTCATCAGGCCATTGCTGACGCCATGCAGCAGAACAACTATCTGCAGCGCGAGATAACAGCTGCCCGCACCGTCTACAACAATCGTGTAACACAGTGGAACACAGAAATCTTCTCGTGGCCCACAAAAATGATTGTGGCTGCCAGTCAGGGCTATACCACGCGCATACCGTTCACGGCTTCGGCAGAGACAAAGCAGATGGCAAGAAGTAAGTTTTTTTGAGAAGTATCTCTAAAAAAATAATGCATTATGGACGATGTATATGATCCGTTGGACGAATACGCCAACGTGTTCAGAGACAAGTTTGAGCAGGTGGCCAAGGACACTTTCGCTCAGATTGCCGAAGAGGCACAGGTGGATGTGAAGGCCAATGAAGAAACCTGTCGCCATCTGTACGACACAGAAAAGATACATTCGAAGGTGGACGAAACACATGGTCGGTACATCTTCTATTGGGTGGCTCTGTGGGGTATAGTGGCAGGAGGCCCGCTGTGGGCCTTATTCAAGTATCACGATTTGTCGGTATGGGCGCTGATATTGATAGGCGTAGCTGTGGCGGGAGCATTGTGGCTACAGTTGACCAAGGTGAATCCACGACGCAAAGAGTTGCAAGAACAACTTAACAACTTGCAACAAACCATAAACCAGTATCGTGATGAGGCATGGCAACAGATGTGGCCGCTTAACAGGCTGTTCGACTGGGACATACTTGCGCGAATGATGTCGCAGACGGTGCCCAAACTGCAGTTTGACCCTTATTTTACCACGCAGCGGCTGGCCGACCTGCAGCAGGTGTACGGATGGGACGGGAGCTTTAACGAGGGACGTTCTGTTCTCTATTCACATTCAGGACTCATCAACGGTAATCCGTTCGTGCTCTGTCGCACGCGCAAGATGGTGATGTCTACCAAGACATACGAGGGGTCACTCACCATCTATTGGACTACCGAAGAGAAAGGTTCAGATGGTAAGTATCATATAGAGAGCCACTCGCAGACACTTAGAGCCGAGTTGGAAGCCCCTTATCCCAAGTATTACGAGAAGACACGCCTTATCTATGGCAACACGGCTGCCCCCGATCTTACGTTCTACCGCGAGCAGAGCGGTCTAGCCAATAAGGAGGGGTCGCTGTCGTACAAGTGGAAGCACCACAAATTGCAGAAAAAGGCTCAAGACTTGAAGAACGGCGATTTCGCCCTAATGACCAACGAAGATTTTGAGGTGGCGTTCGATACCAGCGATCGCAATAACAATCATCAGTACGCCTTGCTCTTCACACCGCTGGCTCAGAACACCATGCTGAAGCTTCTGAAGGACAAGGAAATTGGGTTTGGCGACGATTTCGACTTCGTAAAGAAGAAGATGATAAACACTATCATCCCTGAGCATCTGCAAGACATGGTTATCGACTTCAACCCCGACCAGTACAGTAGCTTCGACTACCACAAGGCCGAGTCAAACTTCTATGAGATAAACGCCCGCTATTTTAAGGCTATATATTTTGCTCTGGCACCGTTGCTCTGCGTGCCCATGTACCAGCAGATACGGTCGGAAAAGGATATCTATGGCAGTGACATGCCGAGTCACAGCTCCTTCTGGGAGCACGAGGCATTGGCCAATTTCTGGGGACAGGACAAATTCAAGCATCCGCAGTGTGTAACCAAAAGCATACTGAAAACCGAGGAAACGGTACAAGACAACCAGTCTGTCATAACCGTCTACGCCCACGGCTACCGCTGCGAGCGGCGCCTGTCGTATATAAGCAAAAAGGGCAACGATGGCCAATGGCATGACGTGCCTGTATATTGGGATGACTATCAGCCCGTAGTGGGGCAGGGCAGTATGCTGATACAGGAGGATAACGACAACGAGGATGCCAATATAACGCAAAGTCAGCGTGTTGGCCATATCTCTGACGTGCTGGACAAGGCTGGCATGCGGGTGTATAGAAAGCACATCGCTTCAAAGCTGCGCAATTAACGCCGACTCGATGAAGTAATTCTTATAACGATACAAAAAATCACCAGTGCACCAAGTTTGTGGCGTGCTGGTGATTTTTTTTGACTGCCGTTGATAGGGGCAGTGCCGCCACAGGCCATCAGCCTCCCCATCATATCCATCTTATCCATGTTCCTAAAAGATTTGTGTTGGTCTGTTGCTTCTCACCGTCTCTATTGTCATTGTTAGAACAAACTACATTATTTAGAAAATCAGAGAAAAGCTTGGCGCGTTGTTGAAAAAATAGTACTTTTATCAGCAAAAGCATGTTATGAACCTAAAAAGAATAAAACTGCTCTTGTTATGAACTTAAAAAAAATAAAACTGCCGTTATTGGCAAAGATTATTGTGGCCATTGTGTTGGGCGTGCTCTTCGGCAATGTTTTTAATGAGACCACTGTAAGAATGTTTCTCACCTTCAATGGCATCTTTAGCCAGTTTTTGGGTTTTATGATACCACTTATTATTGTAGGACTGGTTACACCAGCCATTGCCGATATTGGTAATGGGGCGGGCAAGCTGCTTGTTGCCACCGTAGCCTTTGCCTTTGGAGATACCATCCTTGCGGGCTTGCTTGCCTATGGCACAGGGTCGGCGCTCTTCCCACGTCTTATTGCCGATACTGCCCCTGTGGTGGTAGATAAGGCTGAGGAACTAAAGCCGTTTTTCGAGGTAGAGATACCCGCCATGCTCAATGTGATGAGTGCGCTTGTGTTCTCGTTTATGCTGGGCTTGGGCATTGCTCACATGCGTAGCCACACCATGCACAAGGTGTTTCAAGAGTTTAAAGATATTGTGGCGGGCGTCATTGCTAAGGTCATTATTCCGCTCTTGCCCCTGTATATCTTTGGCATCTTCTTGGGCATGACCTATTCGGGCGAGGCTTACCACATCTTATTGGTTTTTGCACAAATCATCATTGTTATCTTTGTGCTGCATGTGGTTATTTTGCTTTACGAATATCTTATTGCTGGAGGCTTGACGCACAAGAACCCGTTGCGCCTGTTAATAAATATGTTGCCAGCTTATTTCACGGCTCTCGGCACCTCGTCGTCGGCAGCAGCCATACCAGTAACGCTGCGGCAGACGTTGAAAAATGATGTGAACGAGGGCATTGCCAGCTTCACGGTTCCGCTCTGCGCCACCATTCACATGACGGGGTCGATGATGAAGATAACCTGTTGTGCCCTTACCATTTGTCTTATCAATGATATGCCGTGCAGCTTGCCCCTCTTCCTCAATTTTATTTTTGTGTTGGCCATCTGTATGGTGGCGGCCCCTGGCGTGCCTGGTGGCTGTGTGATGGCTGCCTTGGCTCCGCTGGCCTCGATATTAGGTTTTGATGCCGACATGCAAGCGCTCATGATAGCTCTGTATATTGCGATGGATAGCTTCGGCACCGCCTGTAACGTAACGGGCGATGGCGCCATCGCCCTTGTGGTAGACAAACTGTTCTCACGCACACAACGTGCTGCGGTGTAAGGAGTGCATCAAGTGTCCTCACGCCTTCTTCAGATACCCCAAAAACTTATCAACATTGTTGTTGATGATGAGGTCTTCAGGAAATTCTGTTTCGGCCAGCAGCGGTATAATGCGGCTATAGTCGGCAATCATTGTTGAGAAGTGGGCATCGCTGCCCAAGATAACGGGCACCTCATATTGCTTGGCATACTTCAGTATGGCCAAGTTGTTGGGGCGTGCCACCGTTTTGTGTCGGATGGGAGCCAGCGAGTGGTTGTTTATCTCGAGCAGCGTGTGCGTTTCTTTCGACACTTGCACCAAGCGTTCAAAGTCGAGGTCGGCGGTGCCGTCGCCTGGATGACTGATAATTTGCACATAAGGGTTTTGCATGGCGCGCACTACGCCCTCGGTGTTTTCTTGCTTTGTGCCATATAGCTTTGCGAAGGAAGCATCGTCGAGACAATAGCCATAACGATACTTCATATCTACCATGTCACTGTCTTATTGGCACTTATATCACAACAACTTGCTATAAAATTTGGAGATAGGTTTAAGATTAAGTAACTTTGCCTGTGAAAGCAGAGGCGCTTGTTCTCTAAAGGAGATGATAGTTTGATACTTTCTTTTATACAAAAAAGTGACGATACGATTGTTATTTCCCTAATCAACTTAAATCAAGTTAGTGGGTAACTCCATTATGCTTAGTGGGTAAATATAACCTATAACAATAATATAAAAATGAAGCGAACAATATTTCCGTACGATTTCTCTCCGTATTATCCGGTTGGAATTCAGCCATGTTCTATGTATGTAGATGTAGCAAATCGCATTTATGATAGAATAAAGAACATAAACATCAGTTTGCCTAATGCAAACAGACTGAAGAAAGAGATTGCCATCAATGTGGCAATTTACTATGAGGATAAGATGTCTGATATCGGGTTGTGGAATGCCTTTGTATATAAGCACTTACTTACATATTTACACTATTTGCCTTTCTTTGATGATTACGATGTTCTTGATAAGAATGATGTGAATGTCAAAGAAGTAGAACTGTTGATTTGGCTTGTATTGTCCAGAAATTTTGATGACCGTTTTCTTAATCCTTTAGCAATGGGTGAGGACGCGGCAAATATTATTATGGAGATACTTACCGAGGAGGATGAGGTTGATGTAAACGATTCTTTGTATGATTTTATATACAACTCAGATACGGCTAATGACTATTTCAAGTTGAAGCACGTGCTAATATGGCTTCGTCGCTCCTACTTGCTCTGCTCTCCTTTATCGGACGATAGGTTTGAGGATTATTTGGATTCATATTTAGGACAGTTTAGTAAAGGTGAAGCTATGTACTATGCTGAAACGGCTTTCT
>USAI01000108.1 GCA_900552675.1 uncultured Prevotella sp. | reverse complement strand
ATACAAAGCCGCTTATTTGGGTGCTGGAGGACGGGGCACAGAGACCACCGTCCTACTTTAATTTGCAAAACTATTCACTCCCCTCTCCCGCTCTACCTTTGGTCGCTTGCCAAAACAAGAATGGGGGAAGGGGCTTGTAAAACACGCATAAACATAGAAAAGCGCTGTGTTTTAGATTAATTAACCACAAAAGCCTTTGCTATAAGGTAGAAAACATATACCTTTGCAAAATAAAATATTTTATTAATAAACCTAGCACAACTAAAAGTTATTATAAACATTTTTATTTTGCTTGTTTTTCAGAATATGCTGTAACCCAACAACCCCCAAAAAGATACATACATAAGGTAATACTAACAACTAAAAAAACAATATGAATCAGATTAAAAAACTATTTCCTGCCATTGCCCTCATGGCTACCATGAGCATGGGACAGGTGCCAGCACTGGCTGCCGACATCAATGTTATTCCTATCCCAGTAAAGGTTAGCGAGCAGCGTGGCGAGTTTACACTGCCTCAAAACATCAACATTCAGTATAATACTGACGAAGGCAAAGCCATTGCGGGCTATCTGGCTAACAAGCTGAAAACATCGACAGGCTATACCGTAAACGTGGGCAACAAGAAAGGAAATGTTACCATTAGCATCAACCCTAAACTGAAGATGCACGACGAGGGTTACCAGCTGCAGGTAACAGCCAAGGGCGTGAACATCAAGGCCAAAACGGGCAAGGGCGCCTTCTATGGCATGCAAACCTTCTTGCAACTGCTGCCCGCCGAGGTTGAGAGCACCAACGTGGTGAAAGGCGTAAAATGGGTGGCACAGTGCTGCAACATCGACGACTATCCACGCTTTGGCTATCGTGGCTTCCACCTCGACCCCTGCCGCCACTTTATCACGGTAGAGAACGTGAAGAAGCAAATTGACCTGATGGCATCGCTGAAGGTAAACACCATGCACTTTCACCTGACCGAAGACCAGGGCTGGCGCATCGAGATAAAGAAATATCCTAAGCTCACCTCTATTGGCAGCATACGCAAAGAGGGCGACGGATCTTACTATGGTGGCTTCTACACACAAGAACAAATTAAAGACATCGTAAGCTATGCCGCCAAGCGTTATATAACCGTGATACCTGAGGTTGACCTGCCTGGCCACATGATGGCAGCCATCTCGGCCTATCCCGAACTGTCGTGCAAGGGCGAACAATGGTCGTTGCGCACCGTATGGGGCGTTGAAGATATTGTGATGTGCCCGGGCAAGGAACTGATGTTCAACTTCCTCGACGACGTCTTTAAGGAAATGGTACCGCTGTTCCCTGGCAAATACTTCCACATTGGTGGCGACGAGTGTCCCAAGACCAGTTGGAAGACTTGCCCCACCTGCCAGAAGCGCATTGCCGATGAGCACTTGCAAGCCGACGACAAGCACACGGCTGAACAAAAGCTGCAAAGCTATGTTATCAAACGCGTTGAGAAGATGCTGGCGAAGTATGGCAAGAGCATCATTGGCTGGGACGAGATTCTGGAAGGCGGACTGAGCGAGAACGCTACCGTGATGTCGTGGCGTGGCATTGATGGCGGCATTGAGGCTGCTAAACAGGGCCACGACGTTATTATGACACCAGGTTCAGGCGGTATGTATCTCGACTGGTATCAGGGCGACCCACGCATCGAGCCTATCACCATACCCAGCGCTTCTTTCCCCATGTCAAATACCTACGGCTTTGACCCCGTGCCTGACGTTATTCGTGAGGCAGGCCTCGGCAAGCATGTTCTGGGCGTGCAGTGCAACAACTGGTCAGAGTATATGTACTCGAACGCTAAGATGGAATATATGATGTATCCGCGCTCGCTGGCACTGGCCGAGGTAGCATGGTCGCCGCTGAGCCGCAAAAATTATACCGACTTCTGCAAGCGTCTTGATGCTAACGTTGTGCGTCTTGACCAGCGCCACGTAAACTATCACATACCACTGCCCGAACAGCCCTTTGGCTCATGCGATAAGGTTATCATTACCAAAGATACCGACCTTACCTTTACCACAACGCGCCCCATGAAGATGGTTTACACACTGGATGGCACCAAACCTACACCCGCATCAACAGTATATACACAGCCCATTAAGGTTACTACCGACTGTGTGCTGAACATTGCCACCGTGCTGCCTTCAGGCAAGATGAGCCGCATCAGAAACATTGTGATCGAGAAGCGTGGCTTTACACCTGCTGTACAGGTGAAAGACGTGAAGCCCGGACTGGAGATGAAGCGCATCAAGGGCTATTTTAAGCATGTGCGCGAACTCGACATGGCCGATGGCACATGGGAGAACAGCATCATCAACGGCCTTGAAGATGTAAAAATTAAGCAGGCCGACGATGCACGCACCCTGCGTGGCGAAAACTGCTATGCTGCCATTGCCGAGGGTTACATCAACGTGCCCGAAGATGGTGTTTACTTTGTATCGTCGCGCACTGACCAGGTATGGATTGACAACAAGCTGGTGATTGACAACTCGGGCGAGGTGAAAGGCGTTTCACACCGCGACAACTGTGTAGCGCTGGCTAAGGGCTTGCACCCTGTGAAGTATATCTTCATTGCTAACATCACTGGTGGATGGCCCTCATGGTGGAACGAGCAGAACATACAGCTACGCAAAGATGGCACCGAACAGTTTGTAAACATTGCTAACGACCAGCTGTTCCACTAAACACCAATAAGACCTAAACAGAAGCAAACAAAAATAAAAATGAACAAAAAACAAATCATGTTTTTTGCTCTCTTGGGCGCCATGGCTTTCAACGGCCATGGCGTGGCAAGAGCGCAAGATGCAAGCCGATGGCATAACGTAGATGTCAATCAGCAAAATCGTGAACCACGACGTGCTACCTTCTTTGCCTACGAAAGCATGGATAAGGCACAAGGGTTTGACAAAAAACAGTCGGCCAACTATCTCTCGATGGAAGGCACCTGGAAGTTTCATTTTGTAAAAGACTACAACAAGCGCCCCGACCGCTTCTTCACCACCAATTATGACGACTCGGCATGGGCCAACTTTCCTGTACCCGGACTGTTTGAACTGAATGGCTATGGCGATGCCACATATAAAAATATAGGCTATGCATGGGCCACACAGTTTGAGCCTAACCCTCCCTACATTAGCGAGCTGAACAACTATACAGGCTCGTACCGTCGCACCTTTGATTTGCCCACCAACTGGAAGGGGAAAGACGTTTATTTTCATGTAGGGTCGGCCACCAGCAACCTCACATTGTGGGTGAACGGCAAGTATGTGGGATATAGCGAAGACAGCAAAGTGGCGGCCGAATTTAACATCACCAAATATCTGAAACCCGGCAAAAACTTCATTGCCATGCAGGTAATGCGCTGGTGCGACGGCTCTTACTTTGAAGACCAAGACTTCTGGCGCTTTACGGGCATTGCTCGCGAGGTGTATCTGTATGCTCGACCCAAAGTTCATGCGGCCGACGTGCGACTGAACGCTGCACTGGAAAACAACTTCAACGATGGCGTGCTAACCTATCAGGTAGCCTTGAAGGGTGGCAAGAGCGACGTTACGCTTACGCTGTGCAACAAAGAGGGCAAACAGATTGCTCAGGCCACAGGTGCACAAGGCACCATCAAGGTGCCCAACGTGAAGGCATGGACCGCCGAGACACCTTATTTATATAAGGCATACGTAAGCCTTAAGAACAAGCAAGGCGTGATGGAGGTGATACCCGTAAAGGTGGGCTTCCGCAATGTAGAAATTAAAAACGCACAGCTGCTGGTAAACGGACAGCCCGTGCTGATTAAGGGCGCTAACCGCCACGAGATGGACCCCGACGGCGGCTATGTGGTAAGCGTAGAGCGCATGATACAGGATATAAAAATAATGAAGCAGCTGAACATCAACGCGGTGCGCACCTGCCACTATCCTGACGACCCACGCTGGTATGACCTGTGCGACGAGTATGGATTGTACATAACGGCCGAGGCTAACCTCGAGTCGCATGGCATGGGCTACGAAGAAAAATCGCTGGCCAAATTCCCCGAATATCTGCTCCCCCACATCGAGCGTAACGAGGGCAACGTAAAGTCGTTTATCAATCACCCCTCAATCATCGTATGGAGCTTGGGTAACGAGTCGGGCTACGGCATCAACTTTGAAAAGACATACGACTGGGTGAAAAGCATCGATACCACACGCCCCGTGCAATATGAGCGTGGCGGATATGATAGCAAAACCGACATTCACTGCCCCATGTACATCGACTATGACGAGAGCGAGAAATATTGCTTGAGCGATGGCGTGAAACCCTACATACAGTGCGAGTATGCACATGCTATGGGCAACTCGGAAGGTGGATTTAAAGAGTATTGGGACCTCATTCGTAAGTATCCTAAATATCAGGGTGGCTACATCTGGGACTTTGTTGACCAGGGCATACGCGACAAGAGCCCCATCACAGGTAAAGAAATATTTACCTATGGTGGCGACTATGGACGCTATCCTGCCAGCGACTACAACTTCAACTGTAACGGCATCATCGCCCCCGACCGCCGCTTAAACCCACATGCCTACGAAATACAGTATTGGCAGCAGAACGTATGGATTAAAGACCTGGATGCCGAGAAAGGCTCCTTCAACGTGTTTAACGAAAATTTCTTTAAGAACATTGACGACCTACACCTCTCGGCCACCCTCTTTGCTAATGGCGTGAAGGTAACAGAAATAGCTATTGATGGCACAAAGGGCATTGCCCCGCAGGCCACAAAGCTGGTGACAAGCGAGGCGCTGAAGCAAGCTGTGGCCGAGGCTAAAGCACAGCACGCTGGCCAGGAAATAACCCTCAACTTTGCCTTTGCCAGCGACGGCACAACACCTCTGGTTGACAAGGGACAGGTAATGGCACGCCAGCAGTTTGTGCTCACACCCTATGCCTTTGGCAAGGTGGATGCACAGACCGCAAAGAACAGCAACATTGAGGTAGAAGAGACCGACAGCTATGTGAAACTTACGGCCGAAAGAATGTCGGTAACCGTAGGCAAGAAGACAGGACTGATTGACTATCTTGACGTTGATGGCGAGCCTATGCTGAAGTTCCGCGAGAGCATCAAACCCGAATTCTGGCGCGCTCCCACTGACAACGACTATGGTGCCTCTACCCCCAAAGAAATGAAGGTATGGCGCAACCCCACAATGACGCTGACGGCCTTTAACAAAGAGATGGCTAAAGACAGTGTGGTGCTGACCGCCAACTTTGATATGCCTGAGGTGAAGGCTAAGCTGCAGATGCGCTACCGCATCAACACGGCGGGCGAGGTACAAGTATCTGAAAAGATGACCACCAGCAAAGAGGCTGCCGTGCCCGATATGTATCGCTACGGCATGGTGCTGGATATGCCCGCTACGTTCTCAAAAATTGCGTATTATGGCCGTGGGCCTGAGGAAAGCTATGTTGACCGTCATGCGTCGGCCTTCATCGGACAATATCAGGCTGACGTAAAGAACGAGTATTATCCTTACGTGCGTCCGCAGGAAAGTGGCAACCACTTCGACATTCGCTTCTTCACAGTGTTTAACCCCACATCGGGCAAAGGCATCACCTTCGAAGGCTATGCACCGATGGAGTGTGGCGCCATTCCCTATCCTATCGAAGACCTGGATGCGGGCGACACAAAGGAACATGCCTGGGGACAGCATAGCGGTGACCTGCTTGACCGCAACCTCACACAGGTGCACATACAGCAGCGCCAGTATGGCCTGGGATGCATTGACAGCTGGATGACCAAGCCTATGGAGAAATATCGTTTGCACTATGGCGACCGCGAGTTCCGCTTTGTCATTAAAGCAAAATAAAGAAGTACATAGGCATGGAGGACGTGGCGCGGAGGCCACCGTCCTACTAAGTTTTCCTATTTTATAATAACTACGCCAAGTATA
>USAI01000107.1 GCA_900552675.1 uncultured Prevotella sp. | reverse complement strand
GTAAAACGCTCATTTTAAGCTATTCTGAATATTTTGGAAGAATTTTTATGAAAAAAACACTTATATCCATTTCAATGTTGGCATTGGCTTGCACGGCCAGTGCTAACATTCACACGACTAATGCTAACATTCCAGTCATCAAAAGCGATGCAAAGATTGAGGCCAAGGTTGACCAAACCTTGAAGAAGCTAACCCTTGAAGAAAAGGTGGGACAGATGATGGAGATTGTGATTGACCTCTTTGGGGGCAACGACAAGAACGGCGTGTTCTACATTGACGAGCACAAGGCCGACTCTATCTTCTCACACTACAAGGTAGGTTCTATCCTGAACGCACCTAACACCTGTGCCCCCACTGCCAAACAATGGGAAAAGTATATGGCACAAATACAAAAACTCTCGATGAAGCGCATGGGCGTGCCCTGCATCTTTGGGCTCGACCAGAACCACGGCTCTACCTACACACAGGGAGGCACCCTCTTTCCACAAAACATCAACGTGGCTGCCACCTTCAACAGAGAGATAGCACGCCGCTCGGCCGAGGCCACTGCCTATGAAACACGAGCCGTGAGTGTGCCCTGGACATACAGCCCCACGGTAGACTTGGGACGCGATGCCCGCTGGCCACGCATTTGGGAAAACTTTGGCGAAGACTGCTACCTCAGCAGCGAGATGGGCAAGGCTATGGTGTATGGCTTTCAGGGTGAAGACCCAAACCACATTGACCAATACCACATTGCCACCTCGATGAAGCACTTTATGGGCTATGGCGTGCCTTGGACAGGTAAAGATCGCACACCTGCCTACATCTCTCCTGCCGACCTGCGTGAAAAACATTTTGCGCCCTTCCTGGCGGGCATCGAGGCTGGAGCATTGAGCGTGATGGTAAACTCGGCATCGGTAAATGGTATGCCCATGCATGCTAACAAAGAGATACTTACCCACTGGCTGAAAGAACAAACAGGATGGGACGGTGTGCTGATAACCGACTGGGCCGACGTGAACAACCTGTATACACGCGAGATGGTGGCAAAAGATAAGAAAGATGCCTTGCGCATAGCCATCAATGCGGGCATTGACATGGTGATGGAGCCTTACTCGTGCGACGCCTGCGGATACATTATCGAGCTGGTGAACGAGGGAAAGATACCCATGAGCCGTATTGACGATGCGTGCCGCCGTGTGCTGCGCATGAAATATAGGTTAGGGCTTTTCGAGCATCCCACACAGAAGTTGAAAAACTATCCCTTGTTTGGTGGAGAGCAGTTTGCTCAGTTGGCGCTTGAGGGTGCCACAGAAAGTATGGTGCTCTTGAAAAACAATAACAACATCTTGCCTCTACAAAAGGGCAAGAAGATATTGCTGACAGGCCCCAACGCAAACCAGATGCGCTGCCTGGATGGCGGATGGAGCTATACATGGCAAGGAAATCGCACCGATGAGTTTGCGGGCAAATATAATACCATATACGAGGCGTTGTGTAACGAATATGGCAAAGAAAACATTGTCTTGAACCAAGGCGTTACCTATAACGAAGCTGGCAAATATTGGGAAGAGAACGAACCGCAAATTGCCGCTGCGGTAGAAGCAGCAAAGAATGTTGACGTGGTGGTAGCTTGCATAGGCGAAAACTCGTACACCGAAACACCGGGCAACCTGACCGACCTATGGCTCTCTGAAAACCAACGCAACCTGGTGAAGGCGCTGGCCACAACAGGCAAGCCCATCATCCTGGTGCTGAACGAAGGTCGTCCGCGACTCATTGCCGACATTGAACCGCTGGCGCAAGGCGTTGTCGACATTCTCATTCCAGGCAACTATGGTGGCGATGCCTTGGCACAGCTGCTTTCGGGCAAGGCCAACTTCAGCGGTAAGATGCCATACACCTATCCGAAGGAGATTAACTCGCTGGCCAACTACGACTTTAAGAAGAGCGAAGAGGTGGGCACCATGGAGGGCGCTTACGATTATAACGCCAAGATAACACAGCAGTGGGGCTTCGGACAGGGACTTAGCTACACCACCTATCAGTATAGCAACCTGAAGGTTGATAAAGCCTCCTTCGCGCATGACGATGTGATACGTGTGAGCGTAGAGGTGAAAAACACTGGAAAGGTGGCGGGCAAGGAAAGCGTACTGCTGTTCAGTAGCGACCTGATGGCCAGCATGGTGCCCGATGGACGTAGGCTACGCGCCTTTGACAAGGTGGCACTACAGCCAGGCGAAAGCAAAACAGTGACCTTCGATTTGAAAGCCAACGACTTAGCTTTTGTAGGCTGGGATGGCAAATGGATACTGGAAGAAGGCGACTTTAAGTTAATGGTGGCCGACCAACAAGCCACTATTCATTGCAACGAAACCCACAAATGGGCTTCGGCCAATAGGTAAACAAGGTTAAAACCAATAGGAAATCATTGATAAAGTCATCGCGCATCGACCGTTGTGAATGTGTGTATCGACCGTCGCAAATGTGTGTATCGACCGTCGCACGCTCTCACACCGACCGTTGCGCGATGACTTTAACATTACTGTCAAACACACACTTAATCTATCTCACTGTGAAGTAAAGCAAGTTAAAAAACAATCAGAACATACATATTAAAACCAAAAACAATAAAAAAAATGAAGAAACACATTACTTTTCTATTGACATTTATTATGTTGCTCGTCTTTGTGCCAAAGATGAAGGCTGAGGATGTTTATTTCCTCGTAGGACAAAAAGTGAACGGAGTGGTAGGAAACTTTAATGTTTATGAAGGCAAACACCCTATGACACAGGTAAGCGAAAATATCTTTAAAATAGATATTGACCCTACTATGTCAGATAACGATATCCGATTTCGAATAGGATTGAAAAATGCTAACAAAACATTGTGTCCTTATAAGGATGACCTTGAAATAGACATTCATGACACCTTTCTTGAAGAAAAAGAATGTGCCATAACACCTACAAATGATGTTAGATCATGGAAGATAAAATATGATGCGGGAACTTATTTCACCATATACGCTGACATTAGTGAAGGTAAGACGCGTGTATGGATTGAAAGCACTAAGAAAGAAGAAGTGCTGACGCGGTGTGTAGACAAATATATTAGAACCTACAGCAGCGAATATGACATGGTGCCGTTGAACAACGATGTAAAGATATATACTGCATATCGATACACCCCACCCACCCATAATGGTGTATACGAGGAGGGTACACTGGAGATGCGTGAGCTGAAATATATACCTAAAAATATGGGCGTGGTGCTCATTGGCTCGGAAGAAAACATTTCTGGCAGTGGCGAGACACGCAACTTTGCACTCTTAAAACGTACCGACGCGCCTGAAACCGATTATAGAAACGTTTGGACAAAAGCAGCAGATTATGTGAACAACGAATGGAACAATTTTCTTGTGCCTACGGTTGAGTCCGACTATAATTTAGGTAACACTAAGGTTAACGAGGCGGGCGAGATAATATACCGCTATTATGGTTTGAGCAACTATCATCGCACAAAATACTATGCCGATAACCAAACGGGCGACGACTATATTGGCTTCTTCCGCCTGACAGAAGATGGCCAAAGCCATGCTAACAAGGCTTATCTCAGTCTGCCCGCAAGCCGTGACGTAAAGGGTGGAGAGTTTGGCTACATCGACTATAACGGACACTTTGCTGGAGCCGTAGACCCCAACAACCCCGCGCTTGCCAAGATGCGAATTATCTTTGACGACGAGGCCAATCATGTAACTGAAATAAAAAACATTGACCTTGAAAAGAACCACGATAATGCCTTCTATACACTGCAAGGTGTAAAGGTGGCTCAGCCCACAAAAGGCTTCTACATACATAATGGAAAAAAGATTGTCTTAAAGTAAAAAAAATATATAAGAAAATGAAAACATATATTAAGCCCGCTATTGCTATTCAAGCAATTATCGTAGAACAGCTGTTGGCCAGCGAATCGGGAGAAATTCAATTTGGCCTTTCCAAAGAAAACGACAGTGCATGGACAGACGATGACGATGTTGAGGCTTCGTCTTGCAACGAGCCGTGGCAGTAAGAGAAAATATTTTTGTTAGAACCTGAGCAACCTTCATTGCTCAGGTTTTTTATGTTTTTCAAGTTTCGCCTGCCATCGGCATGCTGATAGTAGCTTTTTACCCTTAATTCTTTTACCATTAAAATTTTTCTGCTAACTTTGCATGTTGAATAGACTACTATCACGTATACATAATTCGTAATGAACTGGTTTGATCATCTCTTTTATATACACTCGGCTGTGCAAACGGTGATCGTGTTGGCACTCATCATCGCCATAGGTCTGGGATTGGGCAAGATGCACATACGTGGCATATCACTGGGTGTGGCCTTTGTGTTCTTCGTGGGCATCGTGGCAGGACATTTGAACCTGAGCGCCGATGAACAGATGCTCGACTTTGCCGAAACCTTCGGACTGTCGCTCTTCGTATATACCCTCGGACTGTATGTAGGCCCCAACTTCTTCGGACTGATGCGCGACGAGGGCATAAAACTAAACCTATGGAGCTTTGCCGTCATCGCCCTGGGCACAATCATGGCCGTAGGGCTGAGCCCCGTCTTCGGCATCAGCATGCCTAATATGGTGGGCATACTGTGTGGCGCCACTACAAACACGCCCGCACTGGGTGCAGCACAACAGGCGCTGCAAGGGGCTGGATTGTCGGGCAGCGGTGCCGCCCTGGGCTGTGCCGTAACCTATCCGCTGGGTGTGGTGGGCGTCATCATTGGAATGATGTTGATACGCCGCTTCTGCGTGCGAGCCTCTGACCTCGAACCACGCATCAGTTCTGAGGTAGACAACACATATATAGCGCAATATGTGGCCGTGAACCCTGCGCTGGGCGGAAAAACCATTGCCGACATTGCGCAGATGACGCACATGCACTTCATTATCTCGCGTATATGGCGCGGAAAAGAGGTAATAGTGCCACTGGCCAACACGGTGATACACATTGACGATAACCTGCTGGTGGTAACCACACGCGAAGAGGCCGACGCCATGGAGATACTGTTTGGCGAAAGGGTGAAAAAAGACTGGAACCGCGAAAAAATAGACTGGAACGCCATCGACTCGCACGTGGAAAGTAGGGTGATAGTGGTAACACGCACGGTGCTGAACGGCAAGGTGCTGGGCGCACTGCATCTGCGCGACGCCTATGGCGTGAACGTGAGCCGCGTGATGCGTGGCGATATAAAACTGCTGGCCACCGAAGACCTGCTGCTGCAGTATGGCGACCGTGTGACGGTGGTGGGCCGACCCGAAGCTATTGAACATGTAGAGAGCTTCTTGGGAAACGCCGTGCAAGAGCTGAACGAGCCCAACCTGGGTGCCATTTTCTTGGGCCTGATCTTGGGTTTAGCATTGGGCGCTGTGCCCATCGCGCTGCCAGGCATGTCGGCACCTGTAAAGCTGGGCATCGCCGGAGGTCCTATCATCGTGGGCATATTGGTAGGGTCGCTCGGACCAAGGGCCCACTTCATCAGCTATACCACACGGTCGGCATCGCTCATGCTGCGCAAACTGGGATTGTCGTTATACCTCGCCTGTCTGGGACTGGAGGCGGGCGCCGACTTCCTACATACGGTGCTGCGCCCCGAAGGCTTGCTATGGGTGGGCACGGGCGTGCTGCTCACCATTATACCAGTGCTCATCGTGGGATGTATCGCACTGAAGGTGGGCAAGCTCGACTTTGGTTCGGTGTGCGGCATCCTGTGTGGTTCAATGGCTAACCCCATGGCCTTAGGCTACGCCAACGACACGCTGAAGGGCGACTCGTCGTCAGTGAGCTACGCCTCGGTTTATCCCCTGGGCATGTTTGTAAGGGTGATCATAGCCCAAATACTAATAATGTTCCTGGTGTAAGGAAAGGGAAAAGAGAAAAGTGAAAAGTGAAAAATCCTATAGCTTTGCCGCTCTCACACCATCTATCCC
>USAI01000106.1 GCA_900552675.1 uncultured Prevotella sp. | reverse complement strand
GGGAAGCCGCGCGAGCGCGGCGCGGGGGTGGGGCTTTTACTGCTTAACCCTTGGAATATAGCTAAGCAGATACACTACGCCAATAGCCATTACCACGGCGGCCCATATCTGCGGATACATGGCGCCAGCAGCCTTAGCGGCATCGCTGGCAAAGCCCATGAGCAAGGGGAAGACGGTGCCACCGAAGAGGCCCATAATCATCAGTCCGCTCACCTCGTTCTTCTTTTCGGGTTCTGACAGCATAGCCTGTGAGAAGACGATAGAGAACACGTTTGAGTTGCCGTAGCCCACGAGAGCGATGGCGGCCCACAGTTCCCACTGCTCGGTACCGAAGACAAATCCTATCATTGACAGGCCCATCATCACCACGATAATGGCAAAGAAGGTGCGAATGTTCAGCTTGCGCATGATGAACGATCCGGTGAAGCATCCCAAGGTACGGAAGGCGAAATAGAGCGAGGTGGCATACTCAAACTTGCTCAGCGAGTCGCCAGGTTCGCCTAAGCGTTCCAGCAATATTTTGGGTGCTACAGCGTTGGTGCCCACGTCGATACCCACGTGGCACATAATGCCTATGAACGAGAGCAGGATGAGGGGCGAGCCCAGCATCTTCAAGCAATCGACAAAGCCCGATGCCTTCTCGTCGCCAGGTTCTTCTTCAATATGTGTGAAGGCCAACGACAGGGTAGCAATCATGCCCACCAAGAAGAACAGCAGGAACAAGATGCGCCAGCTCAGGCCCAGCAGCGGTGCTGTGGTGGTGGCGCCCCATGCAGCGATAAGGGGTGCTATGAACGAGGCGATAGCCTTTACAAACTGTCCGAAGGTGAGTGTTGAGGCCAAGTGGCCCTTCACAATCATTGTTACCAGAGGGTTGATGCTGGTTTGCATCACGGCGTTGCCAATGCCCAGCAGCGAGAACGATACATACATCAGCCACAGTTGGCTTTCCTTGGTAGGCATAAAGCTGTCGAACAGTGGCATAAACACTGCCAGTGTGGTGATGATGATAGAGATAAGCACTGTTTTCTTACGTCCTATCTTGTTCATGAGCATGCCCGTGGGCACTGAGAAGATGAGGAACCAGAAGAACACGAGCGAAGGGAAGAAGTTGGCAGCCGAGTCAGACAGCCCGAAGTCTTCCTGCATATTATTCGATACAGCGCCTACGAGGTCGACAAAACCCATAGTGAAGAATGTAATCATCACTGGGATAAGTGTCAGTTTTGAATTGTTCGAATTATTCATTATAGATTTATTTTGTTACGTTCTTATTTGTCAGGTTGTAAACAGTATATTTAGCACGCTTTGTTACCGTGATCTTGTTATACGGCTTGGTGGGGAACACCAGGTTGGTCATAGCCATACGTCCGTTGGCATCAAACACCTCGATGCTGCTGCTGTCGATGAAGATGCGCAGCTGCGACAGCTTGCCGTGTACGGGGGCAGTGGTAACGGCGGCAAACTCGGTGCTGAAGTCGGTGCGTCCGCTCTTGGTGCGGTCCATGCTGAAGGTCTTTGCCTTGTCGTCGTAGGTCAGCACTACCTGTTCGCCCTTGTCGTTGCTCAGCGTCATTGTGGTGCTGCCTTTCATGTTCAGCACCACCTCGCAAGCTTTGCTCAGTATCTTGGTGCCTTTCTTGGCGCGGGCGGCAGTTACTTCGGGTGAGGGTGTTACGCCGCAGTAGGTTTCGCCTTCATATTCGTACAGGTCGAGGTCGCGAGTAATGCTGTTGGCCGAGCGATATTGCAGTGTGGGCACCTGGTTAGCATACTGCCAGTTGCTCATCCAGGCAATGGCCACATGTCGGTTATCGGGGGCGTTGTCAAAGGTTACGGTGGCGTAGTGGTCTTTGCCATAATCCATCCATTTTGTAACCTCGGGCTTCGACTCGCACGTAAACTTGCGTCCATCAAAGTCGCCTACAAAATATTGTGTGGCCGAGCCACCGGAGGGGCCGCCAGGGTTGATGTTGCATATCAGCAACCACTTTTCTTTATCGGTGCCACGCACGGGCAGCTTCATCAGGTCGGGGCACTCCCATACGCCGCTGTGGCTACCATATCCCTGACCAAACGAACTTTCATACTGCCACGTCTTGAGGTCGGCCGACGAGTAGATTTGCATCTCTTGTCCGGCAGCTAAGATGAGGCTCCACTTGTTCAGCTGCTCGTTCCAGAACATGTGGGGGTCGCGGAAGTCGGGCACATTGCTCGTGATAATGGGGTTGCCCTCATATTTCTTAAACGTCTTGCCGTTGTCGGTGCTGTAGGCCAAGCTTTGTGTCTGGTTCTCGCCAGCCGATGTATACATGGCCACGATGGCGCCAGCGCCAAAACCCGCTGTATTATTCTTATCTACCACGGCCGAACCTGAGAACACGGTGCCCCATGCGTCGGGGAAGATGGCGTCGCCCTCATAGGTCCAGTGCAGAAGGTCGGTCGATACCGAGTGTCCCCATGTCATGTTTTCCCATTGCGACCCATAGGGGTTGTGCTGGAAGTAGAGGTGCCACTCGCCATCTTTGTAGAACATACCGTTGGGGTCGTTCATCCAGCCGTAGGCGGGTGTGTGGTGATAGGTGGGGCGGAAGCGCTCGGTGTTTGTCATGTCGGGGGTGTCGGTATAGGTCATGCTCTTCCAGCACGTGAAGGCGCGCAGGTCGCCATCGTTGCGGTAGGTGCCGTTTACATGAATATCAAGTGCCAGCTGCTCACCGTTTTGATAGGCGGAGAGGTCGAGGGGCACAAAATGGTCGATGTGGTTTACGGCCAGACGTACATTGAAGGCATGCACCTGCTCGTTATTGGCTACCAACTTTATGTTGCACATCTCGGCGCTCTCTTGTACGGGCAGCATCAAGAAGTGCTTGCCCTGGGTGATGCGATAAACGCAATGGTTGCTACTGAGAAACAGCTTGTCGGCTGTGGTTGCTGTGGCGTTGGCTGCTGCCTGTTGTGCCTGTAAGGTGGCGGGAGCGGTCAGCATGAGGCTGGCCATGGCCAGCATACAGAGGGTTTTGTTATGCATTGTTAGTGATATTGTTTTTAATGTTTTACTCTTCTTCGTCGGCCCACACGTCGTAGTGCTTCTTCGAGTAGAACTCGCCATCGTATTCGCCTGTGGTGGGTGTGAAGACTACTGTGTTTCCTGATGCAGCGATGGGGTTCAAGGTTTCAACCTTTACTGACAGCGTTTTGGGGGCGATATATGTCTTTTTCATATTGCTTTTTCTTTTATGGGTTCTTATTATTGAGTTTTCTTGATAAGAGCGTTTCAAAACAATCTGCTCAACAATATTGAACAATATTGAACAATATCGAACAACGTTGAACAACAAACGAACAACAAGAACAACAATCTTATTTTGTGATGACGACCAGAACAACGTTGTTATGGTTGTTCTTTCGTTGTCATTGTTGTCGTTTTGTTTTGTATCTTTTGTCTTGAAACGCTCTCGTTATAATAACTGATGGCTTACTTTACAACCACCTTCTTGCCGTTTACTACATAGATGCCCTTTACCAGTGAGGCACCAGCCAACTTCTCGGCTACGCGACGGCCGCTCAGGTCGTACACGGCGCCATTGGCTACGGTGGTGGCAGCTACACTGTTAATGCCTGTGGCTTCGCCCTCAAAGCTAATCTTTGCAGCAGGTGTTTCACCTTCGGCAGCCTTATAGTAGGCGTGGAAGGGCTTGATTTTAGCTTCTGCGCCACCTATCTGCAGATCACCATCGGCGTTGATGCCGTAAAGACCCTTTGCGTTTTGGGCCACATATACGCCTTTGAAAGCGTAGTTGAACTCGGTGGGAGTGGCCTCAACATATTTCTGGTTGCCAAAGAAAGTGAATACTTTGTTGTCGGCTGCATCCTTCAATCCAACAGTGATGAAGGGCACGTTGGCATCAGCGTGGTCAGCCTTTGTGAAATATACGCTCTGGTCTTTAACCTCCTTGAAGGTAGCCAAGGCATCAGCTCCAAGCTCGCTTGCTCCTGCATAGAAAGGCAGAACAAAGCTGTTGATGCCCTCGCGCACGTTGCGGGTGAGCTTAACGTTGGCAGCGGTGAAAGCCTCAGGACAAGAGAAGGCGTTAGCGTCATTGAGCTCCAGACCCTTTGCGGCATAGAGAACTTCTACATTTTCATTATTGGCGTTTGTGAAATTCTGTTTTGCCACAACGTTTACATGGTCGTAAGCCTCGTTTGCATAAACAAGGGTGTTGGGGTTTTTGAAGAACTGGTTTACGTCAACATCAGAAGCCTGTGCCTCGCGAAGGTCTACAGAGGTGATATTATCTGCCAGACTGTAGAAATATTCGTAGTCGTTATAGGTGTTTGCTTGCCAAGGACTGACGTTAGCGTTCATGCTTGAGCCTTTCATCCATGCTCCCGTGAGTTTCACATCGCCAGTAAGCTTGTTTTCAGCGTTATACTCAGAGAACAGCTTGCCGTTAATTTTCGGAGCATCCTCAATGACAATGTTGTCGATGTAAACGTCCTGATTATCGTTAACGTCTCCTGTCTGTGCGGTGATGGTCATTAAACCAGGATTATCGAAATCACCATTTGCGGTGTAGTCGAACACCAGCTTTTTCCATTTTCCTGCTCCTGTGTAGTAAACCACTTGTTTATTCCAATAGCCGGCGCTTCCATCTGTCGGGTCAGACAACTCAACCATTACATTCTCGTTCACGTTCTTTTTTATCATCAGAGAGATACGCTTGCGACCATTCATGGATTCTTTGAACCACTCTCCAAATGGCAACTTGACCATTTTATTTTCATTGTTGGTCATTGTGAACTTGATACATTTAGAAGAAGTGTTGATTCCGTCTGTCTCAGGGTTGTCAACCAACACTGGTGTGCCGTCGTTCCAGAAACCAGCAGTGGTATTGAGATCTTTATCTTCTCCGTTCCATAATGTTGTCTGTGCGAATGATGTTGCCGAAGCCATGATGGCGAGGGCGATAAGTGTAAATTTTTTCATATTGAAATGGTTTTTGTTATTGTTAATTTTGAAAAATTGTCGTTGTAATGAAAGGCTATGTCGTATGATAATTGTCGTTGATGGTGTTCGTTGAAAATTATTGTTACGTAGTATAGCGTTCTGTTTTTACGCTGGCAAAGGTATAAAAAGATGATTATAAGGTATGTCAATAATGTTACATCCTATTGTAATATTTGTACAATACAACATTTATGATATCTTTTGTTGCAAATGTGGGAGTAAGGAAAGAGAGGCCCCACCCCCGCGCCGCGCTCGCGCGGCTTCCCCCTCCCCTTCTTGCTCTGGCAAGCGACCAAAGGTCGAGCGATGGAGGGGAGTGAATGGCCTTGCTAACAATGGATTAATTTCTCAAAAGAAAATACGCCAAGCAATGCAAACCATAGTAGGACGGTGGCCTCCGTGCCACGTCCTCCAGCACCCATCCTCCAGCAGCCGAAATAGGTTATCTCATGGAGGACGGGGCACGGAGACCCCTGTCCTACTTTGATATCACTTGCTTGAATAGACCACCGTCCTACTTAGCAAACTAATAGCATCTTCCTCGTGCCGCGCTGTCGCACGACTTTCTTCTATTTTGCATAAATATACAAAAACGTGGTGGAAAGTGAATATTTATACAAACATGGAATTTAAGGTTTGTTTACATAATATTGTTTAAATAAGTAATAGCTTGTAAGCAAAATGTGGTGCGTGACTTACAGTTTTCAAAGTTGATACTTCTCATTTGCAAAACCCTTGGTTTCGGGCTGTAAAACCAATGGTTTTAGGCTGTGAAACCCTTGGTTTTACATCGTGAACCCCATGCTTTCAGTGTGTAATTTCATGGGTTTCAGAAACCGCTCCCAGGCACCCCCAAAAATGAATATTTATGCAGTTCTGGGAGGGTATTCACTCCCTTCTCCAGCGGGTTGGGGGTGGGGGTGTTTATTTGGTTGCTGGAGGACGGGGCACGGAGGCCCCTGTCCTACTTTGATTAGCTAGGCTAACTATAGTAGAACAGGGTCTCCGTGCCCTGTTCTCCAGCAAGAAGTAAGGG
>USAI01000105.1 GCA_900552675.1 uncultured Prevotella sp. | reverse complement strand
TTGTTGCTCAGGCACTTATAAATAATGTTAAACTATAGTGTTGCGGAATTAAGGGTTAAGAAAGGTTTAGTTCAAGTCGGCTACAACACGTCCGTACAGTTTGATGACGATGTCGTTCACCTTCAGGGTTTGCGTTTGGGCGTTAATGGTCTTGCCCACGATGGCATCGTTGCCTTCGCCAGCAGCGGCCTCTACCTTCAGAACCAGTCCGTCGATGGTCTTCAGGGCACCCTTTGTTTTCTCATAGATGCGTATCTCTAATGGCGATACCACGGGTGTGGTGCCATCGGCCGAGCCCTTCACGCTGTTCAATACCTCAACCAGTATGCGGTCTTTGCTCACCTCTTTCTTATTGATGTCGATGGCGTAGGCGCTTACCGACAGGTTAGCGGGCACGCTGTTGCTTACCTTTGCGGTCATTTTTACAAAGGCGCCCTTTGTCATCTCATAGTCTTTAATATCGTCGCTCCAGCCGTCGAGGGTGTCGCGATACACTATTTGTGCGCCCTTGTCAAAGGCCAGCGGTGCGGTGATGGCGTAGCTGGGGGCGATACAGTAGTTGGTATGGTTGCCCAAAGTGATGGTGCTTACGCGGTCGCTGTTAGCTTTCACGTTGGCCGTAAAGGTTAGGCGCTTGGGTATGCGTGTTAGCAAGTCAGACAGGTTGGGCACGATAACCAGCTCGCGGTTGTCGGGGTTGTAGCTGTCGTTCTTGCATATACGCAGACGGGTGGTGTTGTTTACGCCATCGGTAGCGCTGGGATGCACGGTGAGAGCGGGAAGAACCACCTTTGCGGTTACCACGCCTTTGTCGTCGTAGGCGGTGATGGTGCCGTTAATGTTGCCCTCAACGTTCATGTTGTTGTCAATGTCGAGGTCAATCATGGGGTTGTGCAGATTAATCTTCACGTCTTCGTCGGTCAAGAAGTCGGGCACGCTGTTAATGGTTACCTCGCCCAGTTCAGACAATTCGATGTTGGGGTCAAACCGTCCTTCGGCACCTATTACCGTAATCTTGTCCATGGTCATCTGTGTGCGAATGTAGCACTTTGAGGGGTCAACGCTTACGAGGTTGATGTCGTCGAACGATACCTTTACCTTGATGTCGCCCTCAAGGGTTACCTGCTGCGTGGCCTTGTCAAATACCAGCTTGTTGCCAGCGGCTACGGCCTTGCCAAAGGCCAGCTTGCTCATCTTGGCCTTGATGCTGATGTTGCGGGTGGTGCTCACGTTGGTAAGGGTGAGGGTGTGCCCGTCAAACGAGGTGTAGGCCGATGTGGTGGTAGCCTTACTGAAGGTCATGTACGACGGCATTTCCAGCGTCATGCTCTTGAACGAATTGACAATGCGTTTCAGTTCGTCAGAGAACACCACGCTGATGTTCAGGTCGGCATCAACATTGGCCGAGGTAATGTCTTTAATATCTTGGTGCACATCGCTCTTATAATTGAAGCTGAGCACGGTGCCTTCAACAGTTTGCAAGGCAAAAGCACGGGCGGGTTTGCCAGCATGGGGGCGTGCTCCGGCCGATGTGTTTACAGCAATCATCAGGTCGTTGTTAGTGGTGCGCTGGTTAGTAATAACCACCTTGTCAACCTGTGGGCGAGCGGGGGTTACTGCTTCGCCCTCTTTCTTAAACACATAGTCGCCATTGGCCTCGGTGCTGATGAGGTCGCTGTTGTCGAGCTCAAGAATGTCGTCGAGCTTAATGTCTTCAGTACTGCTGACAGGTATTGCCAACGAATCGCCGCCGATACCAATGGTGGTATCGATGTCGGAAAGGTCGAAATTGCTGTCTGTGCAACTATAGCCAGTCAGCATAAGACCGATGCCTAAGAGGCATGACGCCATTTTAGTGGCCGAGATGTCTTTTTTCATATTCGCTTTAATTTGGTTTTGTTTAATTTCGGGAAGAAATATTGATGTTTTTGTGCATTATATTATAATTAGGTGAGAGCAGTGCTTTGTGGCACTACTGTTTTCAGGAGTGGTGATGTGACAATGAACAATTATTCTTCATTAACATTTGCAAATATACATATTTTTCTTTAACTCAGCATGGTTTTAAATAATAAAATAATAAGAATGTACCATTTTTTTTCGGTTCGGCTTGCTTTTGTGTTCAATAATGTGTAAGTTTGCATTGCATAATGTATAATATAAATATGTGTGATATGAATACAACAAAGACATCTCTTTTGCGTGCACTATGCGCTGTGGTAGTGGGCGCCTTGCTAATAAAATATCGCGAGCAAACTGTGCAGTGGATGACGGTGGCCATAGGTGGGCTGTTCTTGCTGTCGGGCGTAATTTCGTGCATCGTTTATTTTAACGCCATCAGGCAGACCGATGTTCCCAAGGTGTTTGACGCCGAAGGTCGCCAGCTTACAGCCATAAAGCCTGCTTTCCCCCTTGTGGGTATAGGTAGCGTGATATTGGGCTTGCTGCTGGCCTTGATGCCCAACACCTTTGTGCATTTCTTGGTATATATATTGTCGGCCTTGCTTATCTTGGGCGCCCTAAACCAGTTTGTGGTATTGGTGGCCGCTCGTAGGCTGGCGTACATAGGTTTGTATTTCTGGATTATGCCTACGGTTATCTTCTTTGTGGGCATTGTGGCTCTGTTCTTCCCCTCGGCCATTGCCAGCGCTCCCATCTTTGTGATAGGGTGGTGCATGTTGCTATATGGTGTGGTTGAGGCTATTCATACCATAAAGATTGCAATGGTGCGTAGCGCGGCTGTAAAGGCTGGCTTGCTGCCTGCTGAGGAGGCAAATGAAACAACCACAGAAGAGGCTAACGACAAAGCCGAAGATAAGGCTGAGGATAAGGCTGAAGATAAGGCCGATGATAAAGTCGAAAACAAGGCCGATGATAAAGCCAACGATAAAGCCTAATACTGTTAAAGAATAAAAAATTTTTGAGCGGAGAAAGCGCAAAAACGCGTTTTCTCCGATTAAATGCATATATTTGCAAAACAAATACAGCGCGTGATGCGCAACGAATACAAAAACGATGACGGCCTGACTACACAATGTGTTAATGGCAAATGTGAAGAATAAACATCGCAAAACCAACACTTGCGATACTGTAAACCAAAACAACTCAACAAAAACTACGATGTTACAATTATGCCACATAGGCGTAACTGTAGGCTCACTGTATATACTAAATAAAAACCAATAATAAACAAAGACGAAGAATGACAAAGATTAACTTAAACCAACTATCGGCCATCAACCGTAATATGGCCATTGCGTTGCTGATAGCTACCACGGCACCAGTAACCACTGCCACCGCACATACAGCAATGAGCACGTATGCTGCTGCGGTAAACGCTGCTGCAGATGATGAGGGCAACACAGGCATCATCACGGGCGTAACAAGTATTAAGGGCATTGACGACATCATGGGCCTGACCTATGATGATATCAAAGCTCTTGCAGTAAAAGTAGGAGAATTTAACGAGGAAGACATGAGCAAAATTATCTTCATATATAATGTGAAGACAAAAATGTTTCTAAACGCTGGTGGTTTTTGGGGCACTCATGTGTCGTTGAAAGACTATCCTTTGCCTTTGTGGGTGAACACTATCAAGGGCGAAACCGCACTACAATTGGTGCAGAATATGGATACGGGCGAAGGAAAACAGTTGGGATGGGAACGCGTAGCCTCTGTAACAGAAGATGAGCCTGACCGTGGTGTGTTTATTGACCGTGACGACTCCTACGGCTGGGAGTTTGAGGCCGTGGGCGATCATAAAAATTCGTACCGACTATATACCTACCGTTATCAAATAGGAACGCTTGAAAAACGTTACCTCTGTGCCAATAAGGGCAGCGTAGACCAAGACAAAAACTGTGAGGGCATGGAGGATAAGGACATCAATAAAAATGGATTGCAAGGCTATGACCAGTGGCGCGTGTTTACGATGGAGCAGATACTGAACTTACAGAAACTGAATTCGGATAACATGACCAGCTCGCTCGACCTCTCGTTCAAACTGTTGTGCCCAGGCTTCTCAAGAGGAAATAAGCATATCGGTCAGTGGAAAACGGTTTTCTTTGGAAAACGAACAGAAGGTGGTATGCGCTTCGGACTGGAGAAGGCATATAACCTTGAACCTAAAGCCAGCTCGGATAACTATGATAGTGGAAATAACTTTTCGGGCCTTAAATCGTACACCTTTAACGAGCGCAAATTTACTACACAAGACGATTATATGCGCTACATGGCCAAATATTTCTGTGCCGATGCTAAGAGCATACGTGGCGCTATATACCAAGATGTGAAGGTAACGCGAGGCGGATCGTATGTTATCGAGTGTAAGGGCTTTTCAAACACGCCCAAGGCAAAGCTGTTTGCTGTGCGCTTTGATAACAATTATGACGAGGTGCCCCGCACATTGCATCAAACGGTGCTTAGCCAGACATCGTATATGTCGGAAGCCGAGAAGGAAGAACTGCATGTTAAAGAACAGAATATGGACTATGCTGGCAAGTGTTTCTATAGTTCGCATAAATATATTAACAGTGTGCTGGTGCAGGTGCCCAAACTGGCTGAAGGCGAATGTAGCTATATACGCTTTGGCGTGATTGTGGGCGACGACGCTTCCGACACGACACCTACATCGGGCGAATGGACGGTGATAGACGACTTCCGACTGCTGTATGCCAGCAAGGAGATTGACGAAGACCTTATCTTAGATGAAGAGCGTGAAGACATGGAGTATCTTGTTTCGTGCTCGAACAACTATCGAAACAAGGTGGCACACCTAAAGAAAACATTTACGCGTGATAAGTGGAACTCGTTTGTGCTGCCCATAAACCTTACGTGCGACCAGTTTCGACAGGCTTTCGGCGCCAATGCTAAATTGGCCAAACTGTCGGCATTGACCAGCGACGAGATACAGTTTTCATCGATTAATATGGATGAAAAACAGTCTACTGATGTGGTGCTGGAGGCGCACGTGCCCTACATTATCTTCCCCACTAAACCTTTTGTGAAGAATGGGTCGCCAGCCTACAAAGCATTGCTGACTGAGACCAATGGCGCCAGCAAGTCGCATATCGTGGTGATAGACGATAACCATATTGATATACCAAACGTGACACTGGCTACCACTGAAGATGATATTAATGTGAACGACCTAAGCAACATTGATACAAAAAAATGGACCACGAAGCAGATGTATAGCGTGTCGGGCAACGGAACTATGACGGCGCATGGCACCTATGCGCGCACCTTCTGCGTTGATGCTACGCAAGATTTGAATGAAAAGTCGGAAACCTATGGCCGCTTTACCTTTAACGATCGCTACATTATTCCAGAGCGCGACGACCTGAAAGGCAGCTTCTTCTTCGACCAAGGCAACCTATACTGCTCTACCACACGTGCGCGAGGTTTGCGTGGCTTCAGCTGCTGGTTTAAGCCCACGGGCGGAACGCTGGTGAAGGGTATGCACCTGTATCTTGACGGTGTGGCCGACGGCACTACTACTGATATACATACCATCATCGACTTTGGCGACCATGAGCCTACGGGCAAGGCTGCAAAGGGAATATACAACCTGAACGGACAGTTTGTGGGCCACGGCACCGATACTACAGGTCTGCCTGCTGGCATGTATATCGTAAACGGAAAGAAATGTATCGTGAAATAAACTATTCAACACAAAACTTTTAAACGACTGAATAATGATGAAAAAACTATATATGAAACCCATTATGCTGGTGGTGGCTACAGCGCCTGCCCAACTGTGTGCCGCCTCGCCCAACACGTGGCACGTTGACCACAAAGAACACACGGGCGACGAAAGTAGTGACCCCGACTATGGCGAGGTTATCTACGATGATGGCTCAATATCGGGGTACAACCCCTTTGATGAAAGTAACTGGTGATGAATGAATAGCTTTATTTCGCTGTAAAACAATGCTTTAATATCTTGTTTTGTGGCAAAATAGAGCTAAAACTCAAGCGATACGTCGCCTGAAACCTTTGAGAAAATCGCCTGAAACCTTTGAGAAAGTCATCTCACACCGACCGTTGTGAGCATGGAGAACGGTCGATGCTCGTGTTCATATCGACCGTTATGAACATGGAGAACG
>USAI01000104.1 GCA_900552675.1 uncultured Prevotella sp. | reverse complement strand
CATATTTCTGACTTATTATCTATAAAATATTGAGTAATAATCGGTTGTAAATACAACGGTTGCAGCAAACTTGCCGCCATCGGCTTGCCCGCTGGCTTAACAAGCATGGGTAAGGGTGCCTTCAAGGGTTGTGGCTTCACACAGGTTGTCGTTCCCGATGGCATAACCACCATCAGCAATGGTTTGTTTGCAAATTGCGGTAACCTTACAAGCATCACACTACCCAAGGGGCTGAAAACAATTGAGGATGGTGCCTTCATGGGCTGCGGTTTCACCGAGTTTGTCGTTCCCGATGGCATAACCACCATCAGCAATAATCTGTTTGCATATTGCGGTAACCTTACAAACATCACGCTGCCCAAGAATCTAAAAGCTATTGGGACAGGCGCCTTCATGGGCTGCGGCTTCACCGACTTTGTCATCCCTGATGCCATAACCACCATCAGCGACAACCTGTTTGCTAATTGTCCTAATTTGCAGAATATAACCTTCCCAAAGACAATCACATCTATGGGCAATGGCATATTCAGTCACAGTGGCATCGGAAATTTCACATTGCCAAAGCAGATAACTGAAATCACTAACAATATGTTCGAAGGATGCCAAAATCTGACGCATATCTACCTGCATGACGGTTTGAAGAGCATCGGCGACTATGCCTTCCAAGATTGCAACAGTTTAGGAGGAATAACCCTTCCTAACAGCGTTACGAAGATAGGCAAAGGTTGCTTCGCACACTGCGACTATCTGAAGAAAGGAGTGACGCTGTCGGACGCAATAACCGAAATTCCGGAAGAGGCATTTGCCGACTGTGGCTGTCTGTATGAAATAAAACTTCCCGCAGAGCTTAAACGCATAGGTTACCGCGCTTTCTGCGGAAGTCCATACATAGGGTCGTTTGGAGGCCTAAAGATACCTTCGAAGGTGACAGAAATAGCCCCAGAAGCTTTCTACAAGTCGTTCCAAGATATTGAGGTTCTTGAGTTGCCTGCCAGTCTGAAGACTGTTGGTGATTACGCATTTGCTGAGTGTAGTGCTAAGGTCATTTATGCCTATATGTCTGAACCTTTCCCATTGAAGGATGCTGATTTTAACGGTCTTCCTCGCTCTGAATGTAAACTCTATGTGCCCAAGGGCTGTGCAAAGAAATATCGCCAGGCAGAGGTATGGAAAGAGTTCGACATCGAAGAGATGGATGGCACAGGCATTGAAGGCGTAACCAACGACAGCACTGTAACCGAGGTGTCGCGCTACGATGCAAACGGCAATATGCTTACCGCCCCTGCCAAGGGCCTGAACATTGTGCGCTATAGCGATGGCACTGTGAAGAAGGTTATGGTTGAATAAAATAGAATAGAATAGAATAAAAAAGGATAGAATAGGTTTCAGTAACCGTCGCTGCGCTCGACATTTTCGAGTACAGCGACGGTTATTACTTTTATAACGCTAACACAAAATTAAAAATAAGGTATAATTATCCGAAATAAAGGCACATAGATATTGAATTGTTTTTTGTATTTTTGCAGAAACAACAAGATTATTACAAAACAATAAGATTACAGCAAGCAACAAGATTACTTAAAAAGCATGAAGACAATTAAGGATATGACATTTGGCGGCGAACGTCCGCTGTTCGAGTCGCACAACCTAAGGATGGAGAACATCACCATCAGCGACGGAGAGTCGGCCATCAAAGAGTGTACCAACCTTGAGGCCGATGGCTGCAAGTTTTATGGCAAATACCCCTGGTGGCACGTTGATGGCAGCGTGATAACCAACTGCTACTTTGCCCCCGAGTCGCGCTCGGCCATCTGGTATTCGTACAACATGACGATGCGCAACTGCGTGATTGACGGCCCCAAGTTTTTCCGCGAGATGAAGAACGTAGAGCTTGAGAACGTCACCATTAACGATGCCGACGAAACCTTCTGGAACGTAGAGAACCTGAAGCTAAAAAACGTAACCCTACACGATGGCACCTACCCCTTCATGGGCTGCCGCAACATAGAGATTGACGGGCTGGTGAGCGACTCAAAATATGTGTTCCAATATGTGAAGCACGCCGTTATACGCAACGCAAAGATTACGACCAAAGACTCGTTCTGGGAGACCGAAGACATCACCGTTTACGACTCGGTGCTCGATGGCGAATATCTGGGTTGGCACTCAAAAAACCTGCGTCTCGTGCGTTGCCACATTGCGGGCGAACAGCCACTATGCTATGCCGAGAACTTGGTGCTTGAAGACTGCACCTTCGACCCCGCCTGCGACCGCGCGTTCGAATATAGCACTGTGCAAGCCACCATTCGCGGGCACATCGAAAACATCAAGAACCCCACAAGCGGACATATCGTGGCCGATAGTATAGGTTCAATAACCCTTAACGACAATGTGCTGCCTCCTGCCGACTGCAAGATTGAAACAAGAAGCTAAAATAGCACGTTATGACACAATATAATTTTGATAAACTAACGCAGCGACGCGGCACCAACTCGTATAAATGGGACGAAACCGATGCCCCCGACGTGATACCCGTATGGGTGGCCGATATGGACTTTGAAACAGCACCTTGCATCATCAAGGCGCTGCAAGAGCGTGTGGCACACGGCATCTTTGGCTACACCTTCGTGCCAGAGAGCTATTACGAGGCCGTAATCAGTTGGTTCCAGCGCCGACACCATTGGCGCATCGACCGCAGCTGGATTGAATATACGTCGGGCGTGGTGCCAGCCCTCTCGGCCACCATCAAGGCCCTCACGCAGCCAGGCGACAAGGTGCTGGTGCAAACACCTGTATACAACTGCTTCTTCTCATCCATCCGCAACAACGGTTGCGAGATTGTTGAAAGCCCCTTGCAGCGCTCGGCCAACACCTATGTCATCAACTTCGTCGACCTTGAACAGAAACTATCCGACCCCGCCGTAAAGCTGTTCATCCTCTGCAACCCACACAACCCCGCGGGCCGCGTGTGGACACCCGACGAGCTGCGCCACATAAACGACCTGTGCCTGCGCCACAACGTGCGCGTGGTGAGCGATGAGATACACTGCGAGCTCACCATGCCAGGCTACACCTACACACCCTTTGCCAGCGTGAACGAGGCGTGCCTCAACAATTCGGTAACGCTCAATTCGCCCTCAAAGTCGTTCAACACCGCAGGGCTGCAAATAGCCAACATCATCAGCAACGATGCCGCCATACGCCGACGCATCAACCGCGCCATCAACATTAACGAGGTGTGCGACGTAAACCCCTTCGGCGTCATTGCCCTACAAGCGGCCTACAACGAGGGCGAAGCATGGCTCGAAGCGCTAAAGGCATACCTCTATGCCAACTACGAAGCGCTGCAAAGCTTCTTTGCTGAGCACTTGCCACAATTGCCCGTAACCAAGCTCGAGGGCACATACCTTGTGTGGGTAGACATCAGCACAACGGGCCTCGATGCCGACACGCTAACCGACCGCCTTCTGCACGAAGCCAAGGTGATGGTAAACAGTGGCACCATGTACGGACGCGAGGCAGGCAAACACTTCATCCGCATCAACATTGCTTGCCCCAAGGCTCGACTAATGCAGGCCCTAACACGTATACAACAAGAAATAAACAAACTATCAACGCTATAACAAATGACAAGAAACGATTATAAATTTGAGATCTGCGCCAATGGTGTAGAAAGTTGCATCGCAGCACAAGAAGGCGGTGCCGACCGTGTAGAACTGTGTGCCGGCATACCCGAAGGTGGCACCACCCCATCGTATGGCGAGATAAAGATAGCACGACGTGTGCTCACCACCACACGCCTGCATGTTATCATACGTCCGCGCGGTGGCGACTTTCTCTATTCGCCCCTCGAGCTGGAACGTATGGCAGCCGACATCGATATGGCACGTGAGTTGGGTGCCGATGGTGTAGTGTTTGGATGCCTACGCCCCGACGGCAGCCTCGACACCGAGGCCAACGCCATGCTCATGCAGCACGCCAAGGGCATGTCGGTAACCTTTCATCGCGCCTTCGACCGCTGCGCTCATCCCCACCAAGCGCTCGAAGAGCTTATCAGCCAGGGGTTCAACCGCATCCTCACCTCGGGTCAGCAACCCACCGCCCTTGAGGGCACACCCCTACTGAAAGAGCTGCACAAGCAAGCCAAGGGCCGCATCATTATCTTGGCGGGCTGTGGCGTAAACGAGCAAAACATTGCTACCATAGCGCAAGCCACCAACATACACGAGTTTCACTTCTCGGCACGCACAGCGGTGAAGAGCCAAATGCAGTTTAGCAACCCCAACGTGTATATGGGCGCCAAAGATGCTGACGAAGATACGCTGAACATAACATCTTCTCAGCGCGTAGCCCACACCATTGAGGCATGCCTGAAAGGCGTGTAACATCAGTAAACAAAACCTGTAACGAACAAAAATGATAAACCTAAAGATGCTGGCTGTATGGCTCAGCCGAATAAATCACTGCCGCGGCTTCGGTGTGCAGTCGCCTTCGGCTTATGCGTTCATACGCTACGTCATAAGCGAGCATTACGCTTATTATGCTTATATCGACATGCTGAAAGCGTGGCCCTGCCTCAAAGGGCTACGCCTAAAGCTATGTCGTCTCTATTTTCGATTGGCCAACTATGCCCAGGCCGAACAATGGGGATGGTGTGGCACCCTACCCAAGGCCGAACGCCAACACATTATGTGCGGATGCCATCACACCCTCATTCACACATCGTCAACAGGCCAGCCCGTGGTACCACAACCCACCAACGTAAAGGCAGCGGTGGGCGTAGCGGCGCTGTCGGCCACAGAACACGAGCGCCAAGCCTTTGTTGAACAGTTTGTATCAACATGGGACAAGAACCTCTCGCCCGACGACGACAACATACGAACCCTGCTCGTAATAGAAGGCATAGGCCACGACGCAGCAGCTAAAGCCCTCTGGCAAAAGTTGTTGAACGATAAGCGCACAGGCATCACCTTCGACCTTTACTATTGTGGCATCGTGTTCTTTGATAAGCGATATAAGCAAAACTATATCGTCAACTTCTAACTCTACTTTCTCTCTTTCTCACATGGCTATCTATACCCGACACGGCGACAAAGCCGAAACCACTACCTTTGATGGCATCAGGGTGAAAAAAACAGCACCCACCATTGCCGCCTATGGCGACATTGACGAACTGACGTCGCACCTGGGCTTGCTAAAAGCCCTCATGACCCAAACCGCAATAAAAGCAAGCCTCAACTACACCGACATTGCCCCTGAGGCAGCCTACATTGAGCACCTGCAGCGCCACCTCTTTGCCGTGGGATGGTGCCTCATGAGCAATCATCCTTCCGAAATATCTTTCGCACAGCTCACCACCGAGATGGAACAGCGCATCGACAACCTCAGCGACTCCCTGCCCGCCTTGCACACCTTCGTCATACCAGGCAACAGTGTGCCCGAAGCGCAATGTCATGTGTGCCGCACCGTGTGTCGACGCGCTGAACGAGCCGTGGCAGCTGTAGCCGAAGAGCGCAGCATAAACCCAGAAGTGCTGGCTTTCATGAACCGTTTGTCTGACTATCTCTTTGTTTTGGCCCGCAAATTAAACTTTATTACACATCAAGAAGAAAAAAGATGGGATAAAAGTTGCAGATAAGAAGAAAATTACTATTTTTGCAACTACAAAAGCGTCGAGACCTAAAATAGCGATGCTAAAAACATTACTATAGCAAACAATAAACAAAAAATAAAACAATTATGTATTGGACACTTGAACTTGCCTCAAAGCTGGAAGATGCGCCGTGGCCTGCAACAAAAGATGAGCTTATCGACTATGCGATGCGCTCGGGCGCGCCTTTAGAGGTTTTGGAAAACTTGCAGGAGATTGAAGACGAAGGCGATGTGTACGAGAGCATCGAAGACATCTGGCCCGACTACCCCACAAAAGAAGATTTCCTCTTCAACGAGGACGAATACTAATCGCTCAAATAGCTACACAAACAGCTTAAAGCAATGAATATAAGCGGTATAGGAATTGTACAACAACATTCCTATACCGCTTTTTCCGTTCTATTATCGCCCAAGACAGTGCAAACCGAATGCAATAAAGTTTTACTTGAACACGATGTTCCATGAATTATCCAAGTAGGACGGTGGCCTCCGT
>USAI01000103.1 GCA_900552675.1 uncultured Prevotella sp. | reverse complement strand
GGTTATATATTGCAAAGTTATTATGTACTGATGTATATAACACTAATATAGCAAATGAAATAATTTAAGAAATAGTAGGGGCACAACAATATTGTTCTAACATATTATTATCATACTGTTTTATACGTTTGGGCTTTTAATGTATGGGCAAAAAAAAAGGGGCTCCGCTGAGTCCCAATCTTTTTTGTTAACCTTAAATCTAATACCATGAAAAACATTGCAAAGATAAGGATATCGGCGATAATTGCCAAATATTTATCATAGTATTTTTCATCATTACATGGGCATTTTGTTTTATTTAATAATTACCGATGCCATGTGTTAACGTATGTCATTAAGAGGCGTTGCATCGTGACCTGCGCCTTACGACAGCATCACTACCCCCTCTTGCCGCATGCCATCCATCTTTATGCACAGTGGCTTTTCAAAGCGCACATGACGCACATACTGTGTTTCATCAATGGCAGGCATGGCATCAAGAATGTCTTTGCGGAACAAACCTTGTTGCGTGTTAGGATCGATGGTAAAATAGCCCACACCAAAACTGGTGAGGTTCTGGAAGAAGTGGGTGCCCTGGCTGGGGTCAACACGATAGTTTTTCAGTGCCACCTCGGCAATAACCTTTGCAGCACTAATGTGTGGCCACTTTACAGGTATGCCCAGCCACGGGTCGCTTGACCCCCATCTACCAGGTCCTACCAACACATAGCCCTTTCCTTCGTTCAAGAACTTGCGGTTAATGGCTTCAATATCGTCGGCAATGGCGGGATTGTTTACCGCCGTAAAGTCGTCGTCGGTCTTCACATACACCACATCGCACACGTCGTCGCTGATACCGTGCCCCAGCGAGTTGTGTGAACGCAGCAAGCAGCGGCTATCATCAATGGCCGCTACGTCTTCGTCAAGCATCTGCTTGGCGTCAACAATGGGGCGTATCTGCAAGAGGTAAAACTCGCCCGTGCGGTCGTCGTTCAGGTTGCAGGCAAATTCAATCTCTACGGGCCGACGCATGCTCTCGGCTCCACACTTCATAGCCAGCTGCAACAGTTGCGGCAGTGGGAACACGTCTTGCTGCAACACGCCACCAAAGGTAATAACCTTGCGTCCGCCATCATATATGCCATCGCGTATCACGTTATCGTAGGGGTCGTAGGTAGAGGCCAAATAGGTGATAGAGCCATCGTTCACCGCCTCTTTCACCTTCACCTTTACTATATTAAAGCCATCGTCAACGGTAAAATCGTTACCCACATGAGTGGTATCGAGGGCATAGAAACGTGTTTGTGTTTCACGCAACGCCGTCTCCAGTTCGCTGGTTTGCAGCACCTGATGCGGGTGATAGGGCGATACGCGCAACGTTTGTCCGCCATCAACGATATATTTTCCCAAGCCCAGTGCCAGCGACACAATGCCATCTTCGGTGCGCTCGTCGCCAATAGGATAATAGTTGAGCGAGCGCAGCACACCCGAAATATTGGGATAGAAGCGCCCATCATACTGCTTGCCCACCACCTGTTGCAGGATGACGGCCATTTTCTCTTGGTCGATAACATTGCTGGTGGCCACCATATAGGCCTTCGAGTCTTTATAATATACCGAAGCATACACGCCCTTAATGGCGCATGCCAGCATTGAAAGCATGGCATATTTATCGTCGAGCCAAGGTATCATGTAGGTGCTATATATGCCCGCAAAGGGTTGATAGTGGGCATCTTCAAGCAGCGAGCTCGAGCGTATAGCGATAGGGCTATGGGTAGCCTCAAAGAAGGTGAAGAAGTCGGCAATGAGCGAGTCGGGCAACTGTGCCCGCAAGAAGTGTTTCAATATTTCATCGTCAGAGGCATCGCTCAGCGCTATTTGGTACAGGTTATTCTGTTCCATAAAGCGGTCGAACACATCGGTACACAGCACCACTGTTTTAGGTATCTGCACGCTCACGCCAGGAAACTGGTTAAAGTCGGGGTTGCGTTTTATCACACTATCCAAAAACGCCAGGCCACGACCTTTTCCGCCCAACGACCCCTCGCCAATGCGGGCAAAGTGTGAGTAGGAATCAAACTTAAGACGGTCGAACACGGCCACCACGCCAATGTTTTTCATGTGGCGATACTGCACAATGGCATCAAAAATAATTTGTCGGTGCGCCTGCACATCTTTCAGTTTGTGCCACGTAACGGTTTTCAAGAAGGCCGACACGGGGAAGATGGCACGTGCCGACAGCCAGCGACTCATGTGGTTGCGTGAGATGTGGTAGAGCATCGAGTCGTCAGGAATCTTGAAGATATTATCTTGCAGTTCCTTCAGGCTATGTATGCGCATAATCTCGGCCTTGGTTTTGGGGTCGCGGAAGATGAAGTCGCCAAAGCCCATGTGTTCTTCCATCATACGGCGCAGGTCGAGACTCATCTTCTTCGAGTTTTTATCGACAAAGCGGAAGCCCTCGGCCTGGGCACGCTCACGGTTTTCGCCCTCCGAGCTTTCCATGATAAGAGGCACATACTCGTCGCGGCTACGTATGGCGCGCAGCAGTTTAAAACCCGCCTCGGCATCTTTCACGCCACCTACGGGGAAACGTACGTCGCTGATAACGCCCAGCGTGTTGGCAGCATATTTTTTATACAGCGCCATAGCCTCTTCATAGGTGCGAGCCAGCACTACCTTGGGGCGTCCACGCATACGCAGTGTGGCCGTATGGCGGTTTAGCGCCTCGGTAGCGAAGCGCTGGCTTTGTAGCAAAATATAGTTGTATAGGTTGGGCAAGATGCTACTATAAAACCTAATACTGTCTTCTACCAGCATAATCATCTGCACGCCATCTTCATGAATGTCGTGCTCAATGTTCATCTTGTCTTCAATAAGCTTGATGATAGAAAGAATGAGGTTGGTATTGCCCAGCCAGCAGAACACATAGTCGAAGATGCTGAGGTCTTCGTTTTGTATGCGCCGCGTGATTCCGTGCGAGAAAGGCGTGAGCACCACGCAGTGTATATCAGGAAAGCCCTGCTTAATGTCGCGCGCCACGCTGAAGGCATCGTTATCAGCATTGCCAGGCATACAAATCACCAGGTCGATGTTCATGGTGCGCAAGATGCGGTATGCCTCTTCGGTGGTGCTCACCTGTGTAAAGGTGGGCGGATAACGTAGGCCCAGCTCCATATATTCGTTATAAATTTTCTCCTCCACGCGTCCGTCGTCTTCCAGCATAAAGGCATCGTAGGGGTTGGCCACGATGAGCACATTGTAGATGCGTCGCATCATGAGATTGACAAAGGTAACGTCTTTCAGATAAAACTGACTAAACTCTTGGGGTATGTTGCTGTGCGGATCGCTCATATCGTTTTCAGAAATGTGATGAAAGATACTGTTAGCACGTCATAGACATGCAACACTTTATTAAGATGATATTGCAAAAATAGGAAAAAAACTAAAAACACAAGCCCCATATCCTAAAAAAATGATGCGAGTGAAATAAAAAAGCCGACTCTGTGGCACGCCCCTTCTGTAATGAATGAGCGTTTACCACCGAGTCGGCCAGCATCAAGTTTTTACTTACATTATTTGTTTACTATCTCTCGTGTTTTCAAATACTACTCCTCACACCTCTTCAAATTCAATCGTTCATACCTTTAATTACCCCTTTGCTATTCATATCGTTAATTTCTGTATTCCTTATCGGCTGCCGAAACAATTAAACTGCATGAGCCACAGGTTTCGCTTTTCAAAAGCGGGGTCGTAGGTTTCGTACGAGTCGACATCGAGGATGAGCTGTGTGGGCTGTTCCTTGCCTGTGATCGATGTCCAGTTAGCCAATCCTAAGCCATTGGGGTTACCCGTCTTGATAAAGTTGGCATAATAGTTGATAAACTGGTCAGACACACGATAATCGTCAGGTTGCCAGTCGTACACACGATTGGTGGGCAAGCTGCCCATAGCATATTCGATGTCGGCCGAATGAACAGCGCCCTTGAACTCATCATTTTTGGGAATGGTCATCACATCGCCATCGCCCTTCTTTTGTACGCCACCAGCAAGTCCGGCCACCAAGTCTTTGTTGCGCATCGCTGGACGCGGACGTGTAAAACAGTAGCGATAGACCGGTTGGCCCGAGGTTTTGGCATGCAGATAGCCAAAGAGCCACGTGCCATAGGCAATAAACTGATCGGAAGCGAAGTCGACGCCAGGCTTGCCCAGCACATCACGGTCGGTATTCAGACCATAGAGGCGCATGGCCTCATCGGTCTTATCGCCAAAGGCGGCCTCAAGGGCGGGGCGCAAGTTTTCAAGTGTGGGAGCTTTTCCACCAAGATAGGCTTGCGGCGACATCTCTAAACTATTGCGCCCTACGAGCAACGGTACCTTCTGTTGGTGCCCATTGAGATAAGCGTCGGTGGGGTCTTCGGTAAAGAAGTAGCCGTCAAGACAATAAGATGCCAGTCCACCTGACAGCGTCTTAGCCAACAGTTCGTCGGCAGGCATCTTGCGGGCATCGGCAATATTTTTCAAGCCCAACTCTTTCAGCTTCTCAACGCCTTGCTTCTCGGCATCTTTAAGTGAAAGCAAGCGTTGGCCACACACGGCTCCTGACGATGCCATAGCACGAGCAATCATGCCACGCGTGAGAGGTGATACCAGCAACGCGCTAACCGACATTGAACCTGCCGACTCGCCCACGATGGTTATTTGCTTGGGGTCGCCACCAAAGGCGGCAATGTTTTCATACACCCACTTGATGGCCGCTGCTTGATCCATAAAGCCATAGTTGCCCGAACCTTTATACGATGTTTCTTTCGACAGCTGCGGATGTGCGAAGAAGCCGAAGATGCCCTCGCGATAGTTGGCCGTTACGGCCACAATGCCATGACGTGCCATTTGGCGTCCTGAGTAGCGAGGCTCGCTACCCGAACCAGCAATCAGTCCGCCACCATTGAAGTAGATTACCACCGGCAGACGGTCGGTCATGGTCTTTGAGGGGGTCCATACATTCAAGTAAAGACAGTCTTCACTTTTCTTTTCGGCATCAAATCCCATATCACCGAAAGGGTTGCCCTGCATGGGGTCGTCGCCAAATTTCTTCGCACTGCGCACGCCTTGCCACGACTGCAACGGTTGTGGTGCACGCCAACGGTTTTCGCCCACGGGTGGTGCTGCAAAGGGCACACCTTTAAACACGTTTACACCCGACTCGCACACGCCTTCAAGCACACCATATTGTGTGGTGGCCAGCGGCCCTTGCTGCGCATAGCCTGCTACGGTACATAACACACAGGCTATCAGAAACATCATTTTTTTCATTACACTCTTGTTACAATTTTAGTTATTATTCAGTTACAGAAAACTCTACATATTCACTCTTATCACGGTTGCGTTCTATCTCGTCAACATGTTGCATGACCGATGCAATGACAGCCATATAGTCGTGCACATAGTTTTATAGTTGTTTGGTTTTGATAGCAAAATTAATGAAAAATTCAATATTTTTTAATTACCTGCATCTATTTTTTGCGCTTATCAACGCTCTTTTGATAAAAACATTACCGAAAAGGGCTTAGCCCCCCTTCAAAAAGCATTAGGGAAAGCACGACAATTATACGAAACAGCACATGTTTTATCCACTTTTACGGTTAAACCCCAAACGGTCATTAGGCCGTTTAATGTCGGTTTTTATGACTGCTTGCAGTCTTTTGGTTTTTATAAGGTGTCTTTTGATTGTTTTTAATTCGCAATAGCTCGCTATTACTCATTAAAAGCCAAACAAAATTCACTCTTCTAAAAAGGCAAAATACAAGCAAGCCCTAACGACCGATTTGGGTTAAATATTTTTAATTTATAGAAAGTGGAAACGTTATTGCAGAAATAATAATGTATTTTTGTAGACGAAACATCATTGCTGTCCTATTAAAACTGGGCAAAGTTCTTTGAAATCATTAGAACATAGTTGATTACAGAGGTTTTCAAGAAATAAGATTCATCATATATCATGCTCACACACAAAACCGGCATGAGAAACCTTCTTAAATTAACGAATGTCCTATATAACAAAAACCAATTCAACCAAATCGTTCACCTATTTATTAACCGTTCCAATTATAACGGAACACTAATTGAACCCGTTGGCGGAATTAATTTAAGTTGATAAATATGAGTAAAAAGTTGCACAT
>USAI01000102.1 GCA_900552675.1 uncultured Prevotella sp. | reverse complement strand
GCAAAGGTAAAGAGATAAAAAAATATGGACAAGGCTGCATCGCGGATACGCTTACCTTAAATCATGGGCAAAAGAGGCGATCCCAAAGCCATAGGTAGGAGCCTGCAATACTTGATAATTTAATTTAGTTTTGAATTTGTTTTGTATTGTCTATGATATGCGCTATCTTTGCAAAAGATAATAATTATAAGTATGCACGAATTGACCTTGCGCGACATTACCGTCGATAACATTCTTCTGCAATATCACGGAGCCCATATTGGCAATGATATTGTATTGGTAGACGATTTTAAACGTTTGCCCATGACGAACGACACAGGGCGTATGCAGTGCCTATTAATGGCCGTGTGCTTGAAGGGCACCGCTCGTTACACCGTCGACACCACTGAACGCACGGTGCATGCCAACGATCTTATCATTATCAGTAATAACCAAAAAGTAAGTAGTAAATGGTTTAGCGACGACTGTGAAGGCATAGGCATTATCTTGTCGTACAGCTTCTTTCACGAGATTGTGAAGAACATTCATGAAATGTCGTCGCTCTTCATCTTTGCTCGTTTCAACCCCGTGTATGCACTACATGAGGAAGAAATAAAGCACATTTTGACCTATTATGACCTGATAAAGAAGATGGTGGCACACACCGAACATCATTTCAGAAAGGAAACGGTGCAGTCGCTTATATCAACAATGATATACGACTTGAGCAACGCGATGTATCGCGCTCAAAACAAAGCAGGCTATCGTAGCACCAGCGCCGAGAAAATTTTTACCGAGTTTATACACCTGGTAGAGGGCCACTTTCGTATGCACCGCAAACTGGGGTGGTATGGCGAGCAACTGTGCATCACGCCTAAATATCTGTATGGCGCGGTAAAGTCGGTGAGCAACATTACACCTACCGACTGGATAGACAATTATGTGATACTGGAGATAAAACTGTTGCTGAAGAACACTACAAAGAGTATTAAAGAGATTGCGCAAGAGATGAACTTCTCAAGCCAATCGTTCTTAGGCAAATATTTTAAGGAACGCACAAGCATGTCGCCCAAAGATTATCGACAAAGCTAACCTCCGCGTTTCTGTTATCATGGCTACGCCCAAGTAGATGCCCTCAGATTATAAAACAAAATAAGGTATCTACTTGGGCGTAAATATTGTTTCAATTGAACAAAAACATCGTTTCAATTGAGTAAACGTATTGTTTCAATTGAGTAAAAACATTGAGAAAGTCATGCCGCATCGACCGTTGTGAACATGGAGAACGGTCGATGCTCGTGTTCATATCGACCGTTACGAGCATGGAGAACGACCGTTGTGAGACGACTTTTTGGCCCTTTCCGCCCAATTTTTCGGCGCATATCAGAAAAATAATCGCTTGGTATCAGATAATTATTTGCTTGTTATCAGATAATAATCTGCATGGTTAATAGAACAGTAAATCTTACGGATGATTGTGTGACCAGCGTTTTATTTTTATCTAAATGGATGCGCCCTTCAAGTAGGACGGTGGTCTCTGCGCCCCGTCCTCCAGCACCCAACCTAAGTAAGCAGTTCCTGTTGAAAACCTCACATATTTATTGCCCATTTCTAATTTCGGGAGGACGGGGCACAGAGACCACTGTCCTACGAGGATAATTCATGAGTTAATTTGTGGATAATTCATGGAAATTCGTGTTCAAGAAAACGCGCGAAGCGCGAAATAGATTGTTAAAAACGCCACAATATTCTCTTATCCAACAACATGGCATAATAAAAGGACAACAAAATATCATCTTTTACCATTGTGTAAGAAATGCATGTTGTTATTGTTGTCCTTTTGTTGTTATTGTTGTTGTTTTATTGTTGCCGTTGGGGTATATCGTCTTTGTTATACCTTAAATTAGCTGACTTATCATCCAATATCCATACAATCAATGATGCAAGAGACGATTTTTCTTAATTTTGTAGATGCAAAAGCAAATTGAATAAGCAAAAGCAAATTAAACAAGCAAAGACGAAGTAACAAAAAGCAAGAGAAGAAGAATTGAACAACTATCAGATTAATCTGCTACAAGGAAAAATATGAAGAAAATATGCTTGTTGCTAAATAAAAAACAATAAAAAGATTGGCGTTCAAACGTTTTTGCGTAAATTTGTAACAGACAAACATTTAAATCAAGAAAGGACATTTCAATATGGATAATTATATACGATTTGATTGGGCCATGAAACGCCTTCTGCGCAACAAGGCCAACTATGCTGTGATTGAGGGACTGCTCGAATCGCTGTTAGGACGAAAATACACCATTGAGAGATTTCTCGAAAGCGAATCGAACCAAGAAACAGGGGAAGACAAGTTTAATCGTGTTGACATACTTGCTGAAAGCGACAAGGGCGAATTAACGATCATTGAGATACAGAATAACCGCGAACTAACTTATTTTCACCGAATGTTATATGGCGTGTCGAAGGCCATAACCGATTATATCGATCTCGGCAACGACTATGACAAGGTAAGAAAGGTTTACAGCATAAACATCGTTTATTTCGAACTCGGGCAAGGTAAAGACTATGTGTATCATGGTAAGACATTTTTCTGTGGTTTGCATGATAAGTCAGATATTCTGAAACTCTCAGTGCGTCAAAACCAGAAATTCTTCGGGCTTGGATTGGCTGATGGCGAAAACGTGCTTGAACGTAAAGAAGCTGGCGACCTCTTTCCTGAGTATTATATCTTGAGAGTGAACGATTTTGACAGAGTGGCTACTACCCCGCTTGATCAATGGATTGAGTTCTTTAAAACAGGATCAATAGCACCCGACGCTACAGCACCAGGACTCAGTCAGGCACGCGAGTGTCTGAGAATAGATACCCTAAGCTCTGCTGAGAAAAACGATTATGTACGGCACATGGAGGCGATCAGATATCAACGTAGCGTGTTAGATACAAGCCGAGACGAAGGATTTGCAGAAGGAAGAGCAGAAGGAAGAGCAGAAGGAAGAGCAGAAGGAAGAGCTGAAGGTATTGATGAGGGTAAAAAAGAAGAGAAAATTGCTATCGCAAAAAAAATGTTTTCCTTAAATCTTCCGACATCACAGATTATGCAGATAACAGGTTTGACGGAAGAGGAAATAAACAATCTTACATAAAACAAAGGAAAAAACATATCGGCAAAACACAACCACATGGCATAATAAAAGGACAATAAGAACAATGGCTTTCACAATTGTATATGAAAACCTTGTTGTTCTTGTTGCCCTTTTATAGTTTATAGCTTCACGATGCCAATACCGGGGCGGTTGGGTAGGGTGATTTTTCCATCTACCACGGTCATGCCTTTGAAGCGGTCGTTAGAGATGAGCAGGTTGCCATCAAGGTCGGCAAAGTCGACCAGTGGCGAGAACTGTGCGGCGGCGCTCACGGCGCACGATGTCTCGGTCATGCAGCCCACCATCACGCGCATGCCACGTGCATGGGCATAGTTGAGCATCTTCCACGCTTCGCGCATACCCGTACACTTCATTAGTTTGATGTTGATGCCCGTGAAGGCGCCTTCAATGGCCTTAATGTCCTTCAAACGTTGTATCGACTCGTCGGCAAAGGTGGGCAGCGGACTGCCTTGTGTGAGCCATGCTATGTCGTCGATTTGCTCTTTCGGCATGGGCTGTTCTACCATCACTACGCCTTTTTCTTTCAGCCAATAAATTTCGTCGAGGGCTTTTCGGCGGTCTTTCCAGCCTTGGTTTACGTCTACGGCCAGTGGCAGGTCGGTAACGCTGCGTATGGTTTCAATCATCTCATGGTCGTTTTCGCGACCCAGTTTTACCTTTAATATCTTAAACTTATTGGCACACTCTAATGTTTTTTGTTTTACCACTTCTGCGGTGTCGATGCCGATGGTGAAGGTGGTGTTAGGCGTCTTGGCGGGGTCGAGACCCCAGATGCGATACCAGGGCTGGCCCATGAGTTTGCCCACGAGGTCGTGCAGAGCAATGTCGACAGCGGCCTTGGCAGCATTGTCGCCAGGCGAGAGGCTGTCGATATAGTTGAGGATGTCGTCCATCATGAAGGGGTCCTTAAACTGGCTCAGGTCTACCTTCTGCAGGAAGGTGGTAACGCTTTGCACCGTTTGTCCCAGATAGGGTGGCATGCTGGCTTCGCCATAACCTGTAACGCCCTCATATTCAATCTCTACCTGTACGTCGGGTGTGGTGGTGCGGGTGTAGGTGGCCACGGTGAAGGTGTGGGCCAACTTCAGCTCGTAAGGGAAGAATCTGAGTGTCATCTTTCCGCCTTTGCCCTTGCGGTTGACGTTCACTTTCTTGGCTGCTACACTTGCCAGGCCTGTCATGGCGTCGGCGTTGCTGATGGCGAGCGCTGAACCTGCGGTGGCCAGCGCTGCACGTTTAAGAAAATCTCTTCTTGAAACCATATTATGCTGTTTTGTTCTTGTTTTAAATAATTTGTTGCTCTTTCTCGTTTTACATTGTTTTGGACGATGTGCCGAGAGTGGTGCACCACGCCTTGTTACTTACAGTTATAGTAGGCGTTGTGGGCCGAGGTGTTGAGCTCGGGTATCTTGTTGATGAACGGCAAGATGCGGCGCGCCCACAATAGGCGGTTCAGATCGTATTCGTCATACTCGGGGTCGGCGGGGTTGAAACTGCTCACGTGTACCCATGCCAGCGAGTGGATAAACTTTTGGTTGCCAATATAGATGCCTACGTGCGACACGTGGGCGGGCTTCTCGTCGGTGCCCTTTCTACCAAAGAAGACGAGGTCGCCAGGGATAAGGTTTGAAAAGTCGGGGGCAATGTCGATATATTCGCCTATCTTGGCTTGCTGTGATGCGTTGCGAGGTAAGGTGATGTCGTGCATCAGTAGGGTGGTGCGCACAAAACCGCTGCAGTCGACACCTTTTGTGCTGGTGCCACCCCACCAGTATGACGTGCCGTTCAGGGTCATAGCGGTGGCAATAATGCTTCGTGCATCGTGCTTCACGCTCTGCTGCCATTGTTCAAGCGGCATGGCAATGGCGGTGGGAAGGTAGCCCTTTCGGCCGTCGGGGTATTCAACATGATAGAATTTCTTTTTCGTGCCCAGGAGCTTCAGGCGGTTGGCGGCCACTACGTCGCTCACGTGTTGCGATTTCAGGTCGGGCTTTTCATACACATAGCCGTTGAGGGCGGTCACTACCACTTGTGGGGCGCTGTTCCAAGCCTTCATCTCGGCATCGGTCATCTTCTTTACCGATGTGTTTAGCACATAGCCTTTGTCGTTGTCGGGTGTTTGCACATGCAGCCAGTGGTCGTTCTTCACTACGCGCAGGGGCATGCCCAGTAGGGCTTGTGTTTCAAGTTCTTTATCATAGTCGCCGCCTACACGTATGTTGGTAACCGACACTACGGGCACGGCCCATGTGGCGGTGTCGGCTTGTTCTTGTGCTGTGGCATTGGTGGCAATGCTCGAAAACAACATCATTGTCGCGAAAGTAAGGTGGCTCCATTTGTTTGAAAAATATCTCTTCATCAGTGTTTCCCTCCAATTATTCTTTATGATAACTTTAATTGTCTTTTTTCAAATTGTTGCTCGCAATTTGTTCAATTGTTTTTTGCAAAATCACTAATTGTTTTTCGTAATATGTTTAATTGTCTTCTGCAAAACCATTAATTGCGCTTTGTTCCTTGCAAATATATACATTATTTTTCAGAATGGTGAAGAATGTATTATAAAAAGCGTGAAAAACTTACATTCTGTTTCTATCTATTGAAATGTTTATACATTTTCATACATTTAGTATGCTATGGGTCGAAATCTTTATTCCGGCAGGTGGCGCTGGTGGGGGGATGGCAGGCCTATTGTTTCTCGTAGGTTTTGGCGTTTGTGATATGATAACAAATGAAAAAAAAAAGGCCGTTTGAGCATGAAAATTGCCAAATAAACGCTATCAAAATGCAAAATAAATAAAAAAATGACATTTAAGCACCAAAAAACTTGCGCGGTTTCTTTCTCTTTATTATCTTTGCAATAGTTAAGATAAGGACGAAGGAAAAGGTTCTTTATTTTGGCTATGCCTTGCGATGAAGGCTATTTCGGAAGAAGATATTCGGAATGATAAATCATCGATACACGGCAGCATAACGATGCGAGCCGATGCTGAAACAAGACAAAGTTTTTTATTCTTCATTAATTGGTATACTATTGAACACAGTGAGCTTCCTTATGCGTGAGCACAGGGAAGTTTTTTTATGCCCTTGTCAGAACCCCATTTTATTCGATTCGAGGCTCACCCGATATATCTAGGGGGAAACTTTTTGATTCTACAGAAAATTTATACC
>USAI01000101.1 GCA_900552675.1 uncultured Prevotella sp. | reverse complement strand
CATGAAGAGTAGAGTCGGCCAACACATACAGGTCGCCACGGAAACCAAAGTCTTGCTGGTTGTTAGGAATAAACTCGAGATGATAACACAAATCGCGATCTACATACACGGTATCGGCAATATAATAACGATAGAACGACACGGCTGTCTCGCCTATCGGACTGGTAAACCAATATTGCAACAAACGTATGTGGTCATCGTAAATATCAACATCAGTAAACACTTCTTTCAATAAGGTGTTTAAGATATCGCCCGTTTGCAACACATTGTTTATACCCTCAGAGCGTGTTCCCTTGATAATGTCTTTCACATTCTTGGGGTCTTTGCGATATATGTGCTGAGTAACGGTTTCGTCAACCGAAATAGGAAGTATCAGCTTATTGTTATAAGGACTCACCTCTACCTGATCAAGCACCCACTGTTTGTTCTTAAAGCGTCCGCTATCAAGGTCGGCAGGTTTGATATCATTCATCGCTAATGATATCTTCTGATATTTATTATATTGATAATAAGGGTGATTATCAAGGTCGGTGCGCTTCTTGGCAGCTATCACGCGGCGCATCAACTCAACGGCAGGATTGTTCTTGCGTGAATAGCGTCCGCGCTTCGACTTTACCACCACCTCGCCGAGGCTGGCAGCATCGTCTTTCAAAACAATTTTAAGGTGTGAGGGAGTTTTGCCATTAACAACAATGCTCTGCGACTTAAATCCGACAGAACTAAACGTTAGCGACCATCCTTCATGGCGATCGATCGTAAACTTGCCTAATGCATCGCTTACCGCTGCCACATGGTGCCCCTTATACATGGCACTGGCCATAGGGATAGCAAAACCATCGGCATCTACAATCTCACCCGTAATTTTCTGTTGTGCCATCACGCAAGTCATGCACAACAACATATATATAACACCAACTAATCTCTTCACTTTGATCAAAATAAATACTCAACTATACCTACAAAAACATCTTTTTTTATAATGCACTACAACATAACGCTACATCATCACTGGATAGGGATAGCAACGCAGCAGAGGCATTTTCTTTGCTTTTCATCTTATCCTTGAAATCGGATGCAAAGTTAGTCATAATATTTATAAAAAAAGAGAAAACTTTTTGTGCATTAATGTTTTTTTCATTAATTTTGCATCATCATATGAAAAGAGCTCCGTTATTACCTATCATTATAGGTACGGGTTTCGGAAGCGGTTACTGGCCATGGGGCCCAGGAACAGCAGGTGCAGTGTTGGCCACGGCTATTTGGGCAACACTCTCTTTTGTATTGTCTGCACACACCTTATTTATTGTTACACTTGCCGCTGTCATTATCTTTACATGGTTGGGCACATGGGCCACCGCACGCCTCATGCCTTTTTGGGGCGACGACCCTAAACGTGTAGTAATGGACGAGATGGTGGGTGTATGGATTCCTTTGCTGGCTTGCCCCTCTCTACAAGAAGGCGCCACAGCATGGTGGTGGGCAATAGCAGCACTTATATTATTTCGGTTTTTCGATATCTTGAAGCCCCTTGGCATCCGATGCATAGATCGCAAGCATGGTGCCTTCTATGTCATGCTCGACGATATTGTGGCTGGCATATATAGTGTTGCACTCATTTTATTGGCACGATGGGTAATGTAAGACGGGCAATACTAACCTTCGGTATGGCACAGTGTTCGGCGTTGGTAGCAACCTGTTTCGACTTTCTGCTCACCATCGTGTTAGCCCGCTTTGCTCATATGTGGTATGCCTATGCCACACTGCTGGGTGCTATCTTTGGTGGCATTGTCAACTGTTGCATCAATTACCGATGGGTGTTTCACGCCTTTGGCTTAAAAAAGAAGTATATTGCCTTACGCTATCTCATCGTGTGGATGGGCAGCATTGCCTTAAACACCTGGGGTACCTATCGCCTTACCGAATGGCTGGGCATAAACTTTGTTGCCGTAAAAGCCATTGTAGCTGTGGCCGTAGCGGTGTTGTGGAACTATCAGATGCAACGATACTTTGTTTTCAAGAAGCAATAAAAGAATTCATTAAGAAAAGATAATATATTAATACGGAAGGTATTCAACGATTATAACGAATGAATTATAGAGATTTTTTACAGAAAGTAATTTACGTCATCATCAACCCACTTATTAAGGGCATGATTAAAGTAGGTATCACCCCCAACTTCATCACCACAACAGGTTTCTTGCTAAACGTTGTGGCAACAGGTTTCTTTGTATACGCAGCCATGTATGCACCCAACGACCTTTCACTTATTGGCTGGGGTGGCGCCATCATTCTTTTTGCCGGACTGTTCGACATGATGGACGGCCGATTGGCTCGTATGGGAAACATGTCGTCGGTATTTGGTGCGCTGTGGGACTCTACCCTCGACCGTTACAGCGAACTGTTCACCCTCTTCGGCATTACCGTCTTCTTCTTGCTTAATCAATGGGAATGGATGGGCGTTATCACCTTCTTGGCAATGGTGGGTTCAGTAATGGTAAGCTATGTGCGTGCTCGTGCTGAAGGCTTAGACATTGAATGTAAGGTAGGATTGATGCAGCGTCCTGAGCGCGTTGTGCTCACCGCCTTCGGTGCCATTATGTGTGGCATTATGGCCGACGTAATGTGGCTGGCTGTTCCTATTGCCATCATTGCAGTGCTGGCAAACATCACCGCCTTTTGGCGTATAGGCCATTGCTATAACACATTGAAAGGCAAGAAGTAACATATAAAAACAGATTAAAACACATAAGTCGACGTTTTACATAAAACGGAACAACACACCTTATGCAGGCTTTTACCAGCCTACCTATTAATATATGTTTAGCATATACATTATCATCTTATACGCTGTGCTGATTGCTGTCAAGCCGACACGCAAATTGGCATTAGCACTTACGCCTTGGCTCATCTTCGCCTGTTCTTACGATTGGATGCGTTTCTTGCCAAACTATGAGGTGGCCCCCATCGATGTGAAGGGCCTATATGATGCCGAGAAAGCATTGTTTGGCATAGGAACAGGCGCATCGGCCCTTATCCCTGGCGAATATTTTGCGGCACACCATTGCGCTTTTGCCGACTTCATGGCAGGAATCTTTTATCTGTGCTGGGTGCCCGTGCCCTTGGCTTTCGCCATCTTTCTGTATTTGAAAGGAGACAAGCGCAACTATCTTCGCTTCTCACTTGCCTTTCTCTTTGTCAACTTGTTAGGGTTCTGTGGCTATTACATCCACCCCGCAGCCCCACCATGGTATGCCATAAACTATGGTTTCACCCCCATACTAAACACGCCTGGCAACGTGGCTGGCTTAGGACGTTTCGACACACTATTAGGCATTAATATCTTTCACTCTATCTACGGAAAGAATGCCAACGTGTTTGCAGCCGTTCCTTCTTTGCACGCTGCCTACATGCTCATTGCCACCGTATATGCAGCCCTCAGCAAGCAGAAACATATCACAACCATTGTGTTTGCCTTTATCTGCATGGGCATTTGGTGGACAGCTGTTTACTCTTGCCACCATTACATTATTGATGTGTTGCTGGGTATCTTGACCGCAGTGCTGGGCATATTAATTTTAGAAAAGGTTCTATTCAAGATAAAGTGCATTGCACAAGGCATGGCAGCGTATATTTCGCACATCTAAAAAGATATGAAGCAAGTCATACAACGATACATCGATTCGTTTATCGACATGATATACCCTCGCAAATGCGCGGTTTGCGGATGCCGACTTGCTCTTGAAGAACATCTCGTGTGTACGCATTGCTTCTTCAAGATGCCACGCACGTTTCTTGCCAACGATCCACACAACAACTTGCTGACCGACAACATTGCCACGGCAGTGCCCTTCAACCGTTGTGTGGCCTTTACTTGGCATACACACGGCTCATCGTTTGGCCATTTGGTTTATCAATTAAAATACTACGATAAGCCAGAGATAGGACGATGGATGGGCCAACTGATGGCCGAAGAACTTAACGAGAGCCATTTCTTTGATGGTATCGACGTCATTATCCCGCTACCCATCAGCAAGAAGCGCCAGCAGTGGCGCGGCTATAACCAAAGTGAAGAAATAGCAAAGGGGATAACCACCGTTATCCCCTTACCGATATGCACCCAAGCCGTGGTGCGCAATTCGTTTCATAAAAGTCAGACTCAGAACAGCCGCCAAGAGCGAATAGAGAACGTGAAAGATGCTTTCACGCTTATTAATCCAGCGCTCATACACGGCAAGCACGTCTTGCTCATCGACGATATCATCACCACAGGTTCCACCATCTCATCGTGTGCAAACGAGCTGGTGAAGGCTGGCGATGTTACCGTCAGCGTTCTTACCTGGGGCGCTGCCCAGTCATAACGCGCAGTTTCGATGTATCAATATTGCCCGAACCGAAACGTTTCACGTTAACAGCATTTACAGTTCCCTCCAGCTCAATTGTTCCTACACCGTAGAGCGTGCTGTTCACCGTTCCTGCCTTATCCAGTTTTACATCAATGTCGCCAGCACCTTGCAGCTTAATATCTGTTTTTTCTGCACGAAGGCTATTCACGTCCATGTCGCCAGCGCCATAAAGTTCAAGTTGTACCGTTTGCGCTGTCACCTTGTTCAAGTCGGCATCGCCAGCGCCATACAGCGTAACAAAAAGCTGGTCACATATCAGCGACTTTTCAAATTCAACATCACCAGCTCCCTTTTGTTCTATACGTAGCACGTCAGTATCCAGGGCCGACACCACCTTCACATCACCAGCACCTGTCGATGTAATAGCAATCAAGTCGGGCGAAGCCACATAAACTTTCAGTTCATGTTTATTTCGGCCTTTAAAGAAATTTCTATCAAAGGTGCGTTGTCCGATGTTCAACACACCATTCTTATCAATATTCCATGTTACGCTTTCCACATCTTCCTTTGCGCCTTCTATCCTAATGCTTGAAGCCTTATTGGTTTGAGTAAAATACACATCAAAAGCCCCTGTTGTACGAATGGCTTTATAATAAGCCAACTTACGTTTAACAACCGTCTTTGAGGTTGGGTTTGCCACATTTTCTGCTTCAATAGTATTTGCCGAGTTACTATTAGCCGAGTTACAGCTTACACTTATACACAACATGCCACAAAGCATAGCGGGCATGAAACTTTTAGAAAACAATTTGTTCATAACGTTTCATTTTTATAAGTCATCTAATACCTATTTATCAAACATCCTACAATTATCAGACATTCTACAACTTTTGAAGATCCGTTGCCTTACTATAGTGAGCAGTCTCGCCCCCAAAGCAAAGTATTTTCCTATGTCTTTATATATGAATGACGCAAAAGACATTATAAAAGTTGCATCAACCCCTTATTTTTTTCAATAAAAATTGAAAGGCACATAAAAAGAGCCTACCTGCTACCTATATAAAGGAACACCATGCCGAGGAGCACCAGCAGCAAGTCGATAATTTTCCCGCCAAGGTTCTTCTCACGAAAGACGGCAGCACCGAAGAGGAAACTCACAATAACGCTACCCCTACGTATCATCGACACGATAGAAATCATAGCATCGGGCAAACTCAATGCATAGAAGTAGACAAAATCGGCAGCACTAAGGAAGAGGCTGATAAACACGATGGCCCAATGCCAATGCATAGGAGTGGTCGACTGTCGTTGCGGCCACCATAACAACAAGAGCATCAATCCCATTAAGAAGCACTGGTACAGGTTATACCAGCTTTGCACAGCCATGCGTGCCAAGCCCAATCCGCCCTCAGATACAGGCGCCATCAAGTATTTGTCATACAGTCCGCTCACGGCGCCAAACACGGCAGCCAGCACCAAGAAGTAAACCCATCGGTTATGTTTAAAGTCGATGCCTTCTTTCTTTCCACTTTTGCTGAGCAAGAAGAACGAGATGATGGCCAACAGCACACCACCCCATTGCCACAAGTTCAGTTGCTCGCCAAACACCAGCATAGCGCCCACCAGCACCATGATAGGCCGAGTAGCATTAACGGGCCCTACAATAGTGATAGGCAGATGCTTCATAGCAAAATAGCCAAAGAGCCAGGATGAAAGCACGATAAAACTCTTTAGCACAATATATTTATGCACCTCCCATCCACAGGTGGGCACATAGAACAGCGAGTCGGTAGCCAGCACCCCTGTAGCCGAAGCCACAATGAAAGGAATAAATATTAACGAACAAAACAATGTGTTTAGAAACAACACCGGAATGACAGCATTGCCACGCAACGCCATTTTCTTAAATACATCATAAAATCCTAACAGCGTGGCTGATAGGAAAGCAAGGATTAACCACATAATTATTTTCTATTTCCTTTTATCGGAATTTATTAATACCCTTAATTCCGCAACACTATAGTTTAACATTATTTATAAGTGCCTGAGCAAC
>USAI01000100.1 GCA_900552675.1 uncultured Prevotella sp. | reverse complement strand
ACTCAATTCTATCACTATATCTTTCCGCATTTCACTTTTTTGTAGTAACTTTGCAGCGATAACATACAAATGCTGGTAACATAATTCTGGTAACATAATTGTTAATGATAACTAACAGAAACTTGAAATTTATTTTATGATGAACGATACAGAACTAATGCGCAGAGCAATAGCCCTGTCGATAGAGAGTGTGAAAAACGGTGGTGGCCCCTTTGGTGCCGTTATTGCTCGCAATGGCGAGATTGTGGCCGAAGCCTCAAACAGCGTAACCCTTGATAACGACCCCACAGCCCATGCTGAGGTAAACTGCATACGCCAAGCCACACGCAAGTTGGGCACTTTCAGTCTTGAAGGCTGCGTGATATACACCTCGTGCGAGCCCTGCCCCATGTGTTTGGGTGCCATTTATTGGGCACACCTCGACGCTATTTATTATGCCAACAACCGTAACGATGCTGCCGCCATCGACTTCGACGACGACTTCATCTACCGCGAGATAGGGCTCGCTCCCGAGCATCGCCACAAGCCCATGCATCCGCTCTTGCGCGACGAAGCCCTCTTGGCTTTTGAGATGTGGCAGAAGAGCGATGCTAAAACCGAATATTAATGTTGGCTCCATTCCTTTATAGATGATGCTATTAGCCCCTTCACTTTCGTTATTAGCCCCTCACTTTCGCCACAGAAAAAGGGCGTGGGTGAGGGGCTTTGGCTTTTAGTCGTTCACTGTGAGTCGTTAATTTCTTATAAATGCAACGGTATTGCGAAATAAAAAACGTATCTTTGCACCTTATTATAGGACTTTTGCAAGTTTAGAAGTTAACAGAATAGAAGAAGTTATCACTCCCTTCGGTCGTTCAAGAAGTTAACAGACAATTGTTTTTGTGCTCAAACAACAAGGCATATGTCTATTCGCTCGGCTTTGCCGCTTGCTTAGCAAGAACTTCACTCGCGAAGCGAGTGAACTTCCTTTTAACTCCGAATAACTTCCATACAAGCAAAACTTAAAGTAATTATAAGTAAAAACACTATGTCGTGTATATTGAATATTGAAACAAGCACCAATGTTTGTTCGGTAGCAGTGAGCCAAGATGGCGCTTGCATTTATTATGACGAAGATAAAACGGGCCCCAACCATGCCGAAAAGTTGGGCGTGTTTGTTGACCAGGCCATGTCGTTTGCCGATAGCCATGCTATACCCTTTGATGCCGTAGCCGTGAGCTGTGGCCCAGGCTCGTATACAGGCTTGCGTATAGGCGTGTCGATGGCCAAAGGCATTTGCGTGGGTCGCGACCTGAAACTGCTGTCGGTGCCCACCCTCGAGCTGATGTGTGTGCCCATCTTGCTGAACCACGAAAAGATTGAAGACAACGCCTTGCTGTGCCCCATGATCGACGCTCGACGCATGGAGGTGTATGCCGCCGTTTACGACCGCTCTTTGCGCGAGGTGCGCGAGACAGGTGCCGATGTGGTAACCGCCGATACCTATCGCGAGTTTCTTGATCGTGGCCCCGTTTACTTCTTTGGCAATGGCGCTGCCAAGTGTATGGACGTTATCAACCATCCTAACGCTCACCTCATCCCCGACGTGCTGCCCGAGGCCAAATGGATGTTCCCCCTGGCCGAGCGCCGCATAGCACAAGAGAAGTTTGAAGATGTGGCCTACTTTGTGCCTTACTACTTGAAAGACTTTGTAAGCAAAAAGCCCAAGAGCCTGCTTTAACATCTCACATAAACCGCCCCTTGCCGTAAGAAAAAATATAATAGCAAATAGCTTGAACAGAAAAGTATGAACATTGAAGGATTAGACTATAATACCCAACGAGAGAAACTGGTGCTGCCCGAATATGGCCGCGAGGTGCAAAGCATGGTCGACTATGCCGTGGCGCTGCCCACAAAAGCCGAGCGACAGAGCTGTGCCAACGCCATCATAGCCATTATGCGCCGCATGTTTTCACAGTCGGCCGATGCCGAAGGCTTCGAGCGCAAACTGTGGGACCACCTGGCCATGATGAGCAACTTTAAACTCGATATCGACTATCCCTTCGATGTAACCGAGGCGCAAACCATCTTATCAAAGCCCGAACCCATGACTTACCCCATGAACAACATTCCTGTGCGCCATTATGGTAAGATGATGTTTGAGCTGTTTGACAAGCTGAAAACCATGCCCGAAGGTCCCGACCGCGATGCACTGGTGCGTATGGTCGCTAACCAGATGAAACGCGACCTGATGGTATGGGGACACGGCTCGAGCGACGATGAGAAGGTGGCCTCTGACCTGGCCTACTTTACAGATGGCAAGGTGCAACTTGACCTTGACAAGTTTAAGTTTGCCAAGATTGAAGTGAAAGAAAACGAAAGAAAACGTGGCAAGAAGAAGTAAATGAATTTTGACGAAGTATACAAAATAGGAAAGATAGGCAAGCCGCACGGTGTGAAAGGCGAGGTGAGCTTTCTCTTCGACGACGACGTGTTCGACCGCACCGAGGCCGACTATCTCGTGCTGTGCATTGATGGCATACTGGTGCCCTTCTTTATCGACGAATATCGTTTTCACGGTAACGCATCGGCGCTGGTAAAGTTTGCCGACATCGACACGCAAGAGGCTGCACGCGAACTGACAGGCTGCGAGGTTTATTTCCCCCGACACCTGGCCGATGAGGCTGGCGATGCCCTCTCGTGGGCGCAAATAGTGGGCTTCAGCCTTACCGATACCGCCACGCAAACAAAGGTGGGCACCATACAGGCCGTTGATGACCAAACCGTGAACGTGCTGTTTGAGGTGGTGGCCGACGATGGCCGCCAACTGCTCATTCCCTTGCACGAAGAGCTGATAGCCTATGTTGATGCCGACCGTCACGACATAGGCATGAACCTGCCTGAAGGGCTGCTCGACCTGTAATGTTATATCTTCAGCAAATATTGCACACACACTCACAATATAGCACAAAACATCATGAAGCAACAAATATGTATCTTGGGCTCAACAGGCTCTATCGGCACACAGGCGCTCGACGTCATCGCTCAGCACCCCGACCGCTTTGAGGTTTACTGCCTTACGGCCAACAATAGGGTAGAGCAGCTGGCTGAACAGGCCCGACAGTTTAACCCTGCCGCCGTGGTCATTGCTAACGATGCCCACTATGCCCGCTTGAAAGAGCTGCTCGCTGATCGCCCCGACATCAAGGTGTATGCTGGTGCCGAGGCCCTGTGTCAGATTGTAGAGGCCGACCCCATCGATATGGTGCTCACCGCTATGGTGGGCTTCTCAGGCCTGAACCCCACCATACACGCCATCAAGGCGCGCAAGAAAATTTGTTTGGCCAACAAGGAGACGCTGGTGGTGGCTGGCGAACTGATATGCCAGCTGGCGGCCGAATACCATGTGCCCATCCTGCCCGTTGATAGCGAACACTCGGCCATCTTCCAAAGCATTGTGGGCGAGGGCAATAACGAAATTGAGAAGATATTGCTCACCGCATCGGGTGGCCCCTTCCGCAAGTTTACGCTCGACCAAATGAGCACCGTAACGGCTGCCGATGCCCTGAAGCATCCCACCTGGGAGATGGGCGCAAAGATAACCATCGACTCGGCTTCGATGATGAACAAAGGCTTCGAGGTGATTGAGGCCAAATGGCTCTTTAACGTGCCTGCCGACAAGATACAGGTGCTGGTGCATCCGCAAAGCATTGTGCATAGCGCTGTGCAGTTTGCCGATGGTGGCGTGAAAGCACAGCTGGGCGTGCCCGATATGCGCCTGCCCATACAGTATGCCTTCTCGTTTCCCGAGCGCCTGTCCCTTAATGGCGAGCGCCTCGACCTGTTCCGTCAGCCGCTCGAGTTCTTTGAACCCGACTTAGAGAAGTTCCGCTGTCTGGCCCTCGCCTTCGAGTCGATAAAGCGTGGCGGCAATATGCCGTGCATCGTCAATGCTGCCAACGAGGTGGTGAACGAGGGCTTCCGTAAGGGTCAGTGCTCGTTCTTGGGCATGGGCGAAATTATTGAGCAAACCATGCAGCGTGCCACCTTCTCGGCCACACCTGGCTACGACACTTATATCGCCACCGATGCTGAGGCACGCTGCATAGCTGCCGAGCTCATGGCACAGTATAAATAATTATTTATTTTTTGAAACTATAGCGTTTAAGAAACACTACAACAAATGGAAATATTTTTAATCAGACTGCTGCAGTTTATGCTGGCAATCTCTCTCTTGGTGCTGCTTCATGAGGGCGGACACTTTGGTTTTGCAAAACTCTTTGGCGTGCGCGTTGAAAAGTTTTATCTCTTCTTCGACCCCTGGTTCCACCTCTTCCAGTTTAAACCCAAGAAGAGCGACACCACCTATGGCATAGGATGGCTGCCGCTGGGTGGCTATTGCAAAATATCGGGCATGATTGACGAGTCGTTCGACACTGAACAGATGGCAAAGCCCGCCGAGCCCTGGGAGTTTCGTGCTAAGCCCGCTTGGCAACGACTGTTTATCATGATAGGTGGCGTGCTGGTCAACTTCTTGCTGGCGCTCTTCATCTATTCAATGTGTCTGTTCTATTGGGGCGACGACTATATTCGCACCCAAGACATGACCATGGGTATGAAGTTTAACACCGAGGCTAAACAGTTGGGCTTTCAAGATGGCGACATCTTAGTGGGCACCGAGAACGGCGAGTTTAAAGAGTATGGCGCCGATATGTTCCGCGACCTGGCCACAGCCAGGCAAGCCAACATCATACGTCAAGGCAAGGCCATGACCGTGCAGATGCCTGGCGACCTCGACCTGCTGCAAATGATAAAGAGCACACCGCAGTTTGCACGTCCGCTCACACCCGCCGTTATCGACAGCGTGGTGCCAGGCAGCATTGCTCAGCAAATGGGCTTGATGAAGAACGACAAGATTGTGGCCGTGAATGGTAAGGCCGTCGACTCATACAACGAGTTTACAAACGAGGTGGGCCGAAACAAAGACATGCTCGAAGCAGCACAAACGCCTGCCGACAGCCTCTTGGCGCGCACCCTCACCATCAGTTATGCCCATGGCACCGACACCATCACCCTGAAGCGCACGCTTACTGATAAGATGGAGTTTGGCTTTGCCGTCAAGCCTCTGCTCTCTTATTATAAGCCCACCCACGTAAGCTATGGCTTCTTTGCCTCGTTCCCCGCTGGTGTGCGCTATGGCTGCGACGTGTTGTCGGGCTATGTGGGCGACCTTAAGTATCTGTTCTCGACTGAAGGCGCTAAGTCGCTCGGTGGCTTCGGAGCCATTGGTAGCATGTTCCCACCCGTATGGGACTGGCACATGTTCTGGCTCATGACCGCTTTCCTCAGCATCATCCTCGCCTTCATGAACATCTTACCCATTCCTGCCCTTGATGGCGGACACGTGCTGTTCTTGCTGTACGAGATGATTACGCGCCGCAAGCCCAGCGAGAACTTTATGATTTGGGCCGAATACATCGGCATAGGCATCTTGTTCCTGCTTATGATTGTGGCCAACCTCAACGACATATTGAGGTGGATAGGAATAATGTAGGTTTTGTTTAAGTTGACAAGTTCTTGTTGAAACAAAAAAGAACTTGTCAACTTACACAAACGTATACCTTGAATAGAAAACTTTGCCAATACCATAAACAATATTATTTATTACCACTATTATATATAACCACTATTATTTATTACCACTATTATAACTAAACTAACACATTTTTTTGAATATGAAACATCTATTATCTTTATTACTTGTAGCTGTGCTCGCGCTGCTGCCCTCAAAGCTGATGGCTGCCGATAAAAAAACAGTAACATCTATCAACATTACCATGCCAGTGCCACAAGATGGCATGACCGTGCAAGAAGCCGAACAGCTACAGCTCACCGCTGCCAAGACCCAGTATGGCGACTTGGTAGAGCAGGGTATTGCCTCTATCCATAACATTATTTGGGAAGGCGAGTTTAACACCAACGACCCTGAGCACCCAAAGTTTAAGGCGGGCTATACGTATAGGGCATCGATAAAGATGATGCTTGACGCCCAGGGGCCCTACATCTTAAAATATGAGATGCGCAACGGCGACTATTATGTCGACAACACCATGGTTAAGATATCTGTGAACGGTGCACCCGCCCGCGTGATGATTAGCGGCCCTTACTTCCCCAGCTTCAGCTGCGTGTTCACCGTGCCGGGTGGCAAAGGCGGCCATCTCGAGAAGGAAAACCTGTTTTCCGACTATAACGCCAACAAGAAGAAAAACCGTGCCAGCCATAACATTTATTCGAAAGAAATGGCCGACGCTTGCTGTGCCAACCTGCATTCGCACGATGTGGTAACCATTACCGAGACGCACAACCCCTTGTCAGAGTTTGAAGGCCCTAACCGCGTGTTCCTTACCAAGGTTATTGTCGATACTGGCAACGAGGCCGATTACAAACGCTTTGCCGATGCCTTGAGCCTATATCAGTCAGGTTATTACAATCTCAAAGAGGTGTGGCTAAGCGACAAAGTAAACGCCGTCGAGTTTATGCGCACACTGAACGAAGGCATGAAAAACCCTATATGGCCCGATAGCTATTATTACCAAAGCCACAGCACCATGTTCCTGGCGGGCGATGCCACGCTGTGTGTGCCTGCCCAGCAGGGCGAAGCCGTAAAAGCCCTCATGGCGAAGCATGCCAAGTTTCCGCCCTACACCGTAAGAACCTATACGGGCA
>USAI01000099.1 GCA_900552675.1 uncultured Prevotella sp. | reverse complement strand
TAAAAAATGCGTTAAAATACGTCCCTTTTGCCATTTGCGCCCCTCCATGGCGCGTGCTATAGTTTAAAAATATGTGTTTTCAGAACGTATATTAATATATTATGTGTAATTTTGCACCCTGAAAAGGAAAAAGAAGATTTAATAAAGAGGATATCAGTAAACGAATGTTAGCAACATTAAGCCAGTATGACGCCAGCCTTGTAGTATGGCTGAACAGCTTTCACAATACTTTTTTTGATAACATCATGTATCTCGCATCAAACAGATGGATGTGGGTGCCCATGTATGTTGTGCTTTTTGCCGTAACACTGATGCATTTCGGCTTGCGAAAGCGCACATTGGCAGTGTTGGCTCTCTTTGCCATCACCATCACGCTGGCCGACACCGTTTGTGCCGACTATATACGCCCCTTCTTTAGCCGTCCGCGCCCCACACAGCCCGATAGCGGCATCAGCACGCTGATACATACCGTGAACGGCTATCGCGGTGGACATTATGGTATGGCATCGTGCCACTCGGCCAACTCGTTTGCGCTGGCCACACTGGTTATGTTGCTGTATCGCTTGCGCCGCCTCTCGGTGTTCATCTTTATTTGGGCCGTGCTACATACCTACACACGCATTTATCTGGGTGTGCATTATCTGGGCGATATTGTGGTGGGCGGCTTCGTGGGTGCCACTATTGCTTGGCTGTTATACCGTCTCACAGCGCGCTTCGTAAATCTTGAACCCGAACCCACAAACAGTCACCCTAACTTTGTTATCTATACGGGCGCGGGCATCTTTACGCTTCTTATCCTCATCTCTTGCGTTTCGCTAATGTTTGGCCTTAGCGTGTTTGAGTGATAACGCCAGCATTTTTCTCTTACATTCAGCCCTTTTTCGTTTTATATAGGGCATAATATGGCTTTATACAGGGCATAATATGGCCTTATATAAGGCATAATATTGTCTTATATAGGGTATAATGTTGTCTTATATAAGGCATAATATTGGGCAAAACCCAGCAACAAGTCATCTAACATCGACCGTTGTGAACATGGAGAACGGTCGATGCTCGTGTTCATATCGACCGTTATGAACATGGAGAACGGTCGATGCGGCATGACTTTCTCAATGCTTTTGCCCGATTTTCGCAATGCTTTCGCTCAATTATCTCAATGCTCTCGCTTAATTATTCCCCATGTTTTTACCCGATTGTTTTAATGTTTCTGATTGAATATAAAGTGGTTATCATGGAGATTGTGTCAACATTGTTCATTTGTTGTTTATGTTGTTCTTTTGTTGTTTATGATGTTGTTTCGTTTATGTTAATACACATTCTTTTATTTTTTGTTTGGGCGCCAAACGAAAAAACAATGCAATTGATGTTTTAATAAGAAAAATATTTCTTATTTTTGCAATGATAATAACTATAAAACAACTTTATGCTATACGACTTTTTTATTGTATGTAGCATACCTTACTGATTATTCAATTAAAACATCTATGAAGAAAATATTTTTAGCAATGGCTACTGTGCTTGTGTCGATGAGCATGAGTGCACAACAGAACGTATCGTTTCGTCAGGGTAAACTGGTTTCGCCACAGGTTAACGACGACCATACGGTGACCTTCCGCGTGAAAGCTCCGAAGGCAAAAAGCGTGAAAGTATTGGCCGACTGGGAACAGAATAACGGACAGGGAACGATGAAGAAAGGTAAGGACGGCGTATGGGAATATACCACTCCGCAGCTTACGTCTGAAATGTTTACCTATCGCTTTGATATTGATGGCGTGGTAGGTATCGACCCTATCAATCCGTTCACACGTCGCGACGTGGGCAACGTGTTTAGCATCTTTTATGTAGGTGGCGGTGCTGCCGACGAATATCAGGTGAAGAACGTGGCTCATGGTCAGGTGCGCACAGTGTGGTATCACTCTAATACAGTTAATGCCGACCGCCGTATGAACGTGTATCTGCCTGCTGGCTATGGCAAGACCGATAAAAAATATCCTGTGTTCTATCTGCTGCATGGTAGCGGCGGCGACGAGAACGCTTGGCTTGAACTGGGCAATATTTCGCGCATCATGGATAATCTTATTGCTGAGGGTAAGTGCGAACCCATGATTGTTGTTCTGCCTAACGGCAACTTTGGCAAGCAGGCTGCTGCTGGTGAGACAGCTGAAAATCTTAACTTTAAACCTGTAATGACCAACTTCCTGCCTCACTACAAGGATGGCCTCTATGAGTTGGCGTTCCCCGAAATAGTAAACTATGTGGATGCTACATTTAACACTATTCCTGACAAGGCACATCGTGCCATCGCTGGCCTGTCGATGGGTGGCATGCACACGCTTATGATTTCGGTCAACTATCCTGATATGTTCAACTATGTGGGCCTCTATTCGGCTGGCGTCGACTTTTCAAAGATTAAGATGGAGGAGATACCAGCCTATGCCAACCTTGATGCTAAATTGGCTAAGTTGGCACAGAGCAATCCTAAACTCTTCTGGATTGCTTGTGGTAATGCCGACTGGCTGATGCCCGCCAACAAACAGCTGATGGAGCGTATGACCAAGGATGGCTTGAAATATACTTTCCATGAGAGCTCACGCGGTCATCTTTGGAGCAACTGGCGACAGTATTCGCTCTTGTTCATCCCGCAACTGTTTAAGTAATCTTAGTAGGACGGTGGCCTTTGTGCCCCGTCCTTCCAACATAAGAAATAGGTAATAAATAGGGTAGAAACTCTTCTGTATCTTAACCTTGGGTTAAATCGTTGGCAAGGTAAAGGGGGAGAGCAGTGGTAACAGTGTCTGCCAATCGGCCGCTGTGATGCGCCTACCGCGCAAGGTGCGCACGGTGGGGTAGGTGGCAAAGCGGTCGTCGGTGCTTACATACCAAGCGTGTGTAGCCACTTGGTCGGCCACGTGTTTGAGGCTTTGTTCCAGGTGTTTGGCATATCGTGGCGATACAACCGTTAGCAAAATGTCGCCTTCGTGGGTTTGCATTTGCAGCAACAATCGTTGCCGTTTGCGCTTGATGTTAGAACGCACGGCCCAACCTCGTGTGCGGGTGCTCACGGTGATGTTCCACCCATGGCTGTTGATGGCTTTCATATAAGCCTGAAAGCGTTCGCCATGTGGGGCGTTGTCGGTTTGGCGGGTGTAGGCAATATAATAATGTATCATCTCGTGCAGCAAGACGGTTTGATAGCAACGCTCGTCGCAATCGTAATAGATGCTGATGCTGATGTTGAAATCGGTGTATCGCCATCCCGTCAGTCCGAAGCGGCGTTTGCACGACATGGTTCCCAGCCGCGTGTGTGCCTTTGATAGCGACAAACGCGGCAGGGGAAGTGTGTTGTTGAAATAGCTGGCATTAAACTGCTTGAACCATTGCTCAAGCAGTGCTTTTGTAGGCAACATTAATGGCAACGTTTTTCTTTGCAGCAACCTTGAGCCTGTTTGCAGCAACTAATCTTTTCTAATGCAGCGTCTTGTTCGCAGCAAGAGGGGAAAATTTGTGCCAAGGCGGCTTCAATCTTGTCCGACATTACGGTAGAGAACACCACTTTGCCTTCGGGGTCGATGAGGTAAACTGAGGGTATCCAGTTGATGCCGTAAGCCTTTGATATGGTGGTAGTTTTCCACTTCTTCCACTCGCTTACCTGCGGATATTCAAGCTTATAGTCGGCCACCGCCTTCAGCAGGTTTTCTTTCTTCTCGTCGAACGATACGCCCACAAACTGTACGCCACGAGGGCCATAGGTTTGCTGCATACGAACCATGTGTGGAAGGTCGCGACGACAGTCGGGACACCACGATGCCCAGAAGTCGAGCACCACGTAGCGACCTTTCAGTTCGCTCAGGCTAAGGGTCTTGCCGTCGGCGGTCGACAGATTGAAGTCGGGGGCTTGTGTGCCTGACTTCAGCAGTGTGGTGGCATACTTAGCGTCGTCGTCTGCCGCAGCAGTAGCGGTAGTGGTTGCATTTGTGTTCTCTGTTTGGGCCTGTGCCCAAGTGGTGGGTGCGGCTGCCATCATGATGGCGAATGCTGCGATGAGGGTTTTACAAATCATATTGTTTAATTCATAATTCATAATTCATAATGAGGCTTCCGTTTCTTCTCTTTGCTCCTTTGGCCAGTTCACTAAGAACAGTTGTTCGGTGGCGCGCGTGAAGGCGGTGTATAGCCAGTGAATGTAGGCTGGGGTGAGCATATCGTCGGTCATGTATCCTTGGTCTACATATACGTGTGCCCACTGTCCGCCTTGTGCTTTGTGGCAGGTTACGGCGTAGGCATATTTTATCTGTATGGCGTTGTAGTGCTCGTCGTGTCGCACTTTGTCAATGCGCTCACGCTTTTGGCGTATGTCGGCATAGTCGGCCATCACGCCATCATACAGCATCTGGTTTTGTTCGGGGGTGAGGGCGGGGGCTTCAGAGGTTAAACTATCGGTGAGCACTGTAGCCGTGAGCTCGTAGTCGTCATAGTCGGGGAAGGCGAGGGTGAGTGTGGCAAAGTGTAGCCCATATAGGTCGTGCAGGTTTCGTACACGTCGCACCACGGCGCGGTCGCCATTGGCAATGAAGCTTAGGGGAGCCTTGTCGTCGGCCTCGGTCCAAAAATAGTTGTTCTTCACCACCATGAGCATATCGCCAGTGGTGAGCTGTTCTTCGCTGCCCAGCACCATGTTTCGTATGCCCTGGTTGTATATGTTGGCGCGTTTGTTGCTGCGTGTCACCACCATGGTTTCGTCTTGTCCTACGTTGCTGTAGCTGGTGGCCAGTTGTTCTATCAGCTCGTCGCCATTCACCACGTGTATGTCGGCAAAGCGTGCCAGGCTGATGCGTGGCAGCTGTGTCATCTCGTCGTGTGTTATCATACGACGTATCAGCGTGGCGTTATACAGTATGCCCGACAGTGCGCTTTGGCGTAGCACCTCGGTGAGGTCGGCCTCAAACAGTGTGAGGCCATAGCCTCGCATAAAGTCGGTGTTTAGTGCTGGCGACTCTTCTTCGCCTACGGGCGGTAGCTGTGCCGTGTCGCCTATGAGCAGCATACGGCAGTTGCGGCCGTGGTACACATATTGCACAAGGTCGTCGAGCAGGCGTCCGCTGCCAAACACCGATTGCGCAAAGCCGTCGTTGGCAATCATTGATGCCTCGTCAACCACAAACAGCGTGTCGGCATGCAGGTTTTCGTTCAGATTAAAGTCGCCCTCAAAGGTTTTTTGCCTATATATCTTGCGGTGTATGGTGTAGGCGGGTCGGCCCGCGTTCACGCTCATCACCTTGGCGGCTCGACCCGTGGGTGCCATCAGTATCACCTTCTGCCCCAGTGTGGCCAGCGTGCGCACAATGGCGGCCGTGAGGGTGGTTTTGCCTGTACCTGCCGACCCTCGTAGCAACATGGCGCTCATGGGCTGTCGGCAAGCTAAGAAGGCCACAAACTGTTGCAACACCTGTATCTGCCCCTCGGTGGGCGCAAAGCCAAATTGGTCGACGATGCGTTGGGTCAGCTCAGTGGTGGTCATGGCTGTGGGGGGGTGGGGCGGAAGATGCTGAAGTTGACACTGCCATAGGCACGATGCTCAACAAACTGTGGTAGTGTAGAGAAGTCGTTCTGCTTGCCATGTTCAAACACCAGCACGCCATCGGGCTTCAGCAGGTTGTGTTCAAGGATAAGGCTGGGTATGGTGTCTAACTGTGGTAAGGCGTAGGGAGGGTCGGCAAAGATGAAGTCGAACTGTCGGCGGCACGACTTTAAGAAGCGAAACACATCGCCACGTATCAGGTTGTGGTTGGTAACGCCCAGCTTGGCCACACACTGGCGTATGAAGGCAGCGTGGTCGCGGTCGGCTTCGATGCTGGTTACCGCTTGGCAGCCGCGCGACAGCAGTTCGAGCGAGATGCTGCCTGTGCCAGCAAAGAGGTCGAGGGCTTCAATGCCGTCGAAGTCGATGTAGCCGTTCATAACATTAAAAATATTCTCTTTGGCAAAGTCGGTGGTGGGTCTTGCCTTAAACGAGCGCGGCACATCAAAGTGGCGGCCCTTAAACTCTCCGGTTATAATGCGCATAAATACTTGTTCGTTTTTCTTGTTGTTGTCGTCTGCATGGTGCAGCGTTATCGCCCTTTGGCATATAGTGTGTGCAGGTCGAAGGGCATATCGGGGTGCTGCAGCGATGGGGAATCGGCAAACTCGGTGCTGGCTGTCAGCTCTTGTATGTTGGGAACATATTCTCTCACCATGTTCTTCAGTGCCTCTTTCTCGGCGTGGCTGCCCACAAGGTGCAACGCGTCGGCATCAGCTTTGAAGCCCAACTGTTGCCAGGCGGCCAGCAGATAGTAGGCGGCATCGGCGGCGTGGGTGGCCTCAAAGGTGTTGCAAAAGCTTAGGCGGTTCTGCCTGAAGCTGAACACCTCCATCTTGCGGTCGTGCAGATAGGCATATAGCTTGCGGCGTGTGCCGTCGAAACTGCGTCGGTATAACCACTTCCATACGGGTTGCATCAGCGGTATAATAGCCACATCGTTGAAGTTGTCGTCAAGCACCAGTCGCAGGTCTTTGTTCATGCTGAAGGCGGCCACCGCGTTAACATCGGGCAGCACGCTGTGCAACACGGTGCTGCTATGGTCGGCTTTATAGGCGGTGGTGTATAAGGCTTCAACCGTTTCTTGCTGATACTCTTCAATGGGTATGAGCAGCACGGGGGCATCCATCAGCACCAGCACGCTTTTATAGCCCGATGCCAGCAATCCGCTTTCAGAGAAAGCCTGGCGCAGGTTGGCAGCGATAGAAACGCCGCTCTTTACGTGATAAGGTTCATAGGCAATGGTGCCATCGGCCTGTTGTGCCGAGAACGACAAGGCATTGGTGCTGATACGTATTGTCAGTCGCATGATGTGTTTTCTTTCTATGTTATATGTTTTTCTTTATCCTTACTATATGCTGGCGCTGTAGATGCTGCAAAAGATGGCCAGTGCCAGTGCCAGCACACATAGGGCAAGCAAA
>USAI01000098.1 GCA_900552675.1 uncultured Prevotella sp. | reverse complement strand
TAACTTTTACTTTACCCATAATGATAAATGTTTTAAAGGGTTAGTAAAATTAAGCTTCGTCTGCGTGGTTTGCTTCGTATGTCTGAGCAATAGTGTAACCTACTTCGTCGAGGGCGTATGTCAGCTTGTCGATCTTGTTTGAATAGTAGTTGTAAGCGACTACTGCGCACCAAGATGTCAAAATACCAGAAGCGGTATTTACAAGGGCCTCAGAAATACCTTCAGACAGCTGGAGTGAGTCACCACCACCACCAGAAGCCAGAGCGGCGAATGAACGGATCATACCTACTACAGTACCGAACAGAGCGGTCAGAGTACCGAGGGTAACGATAGTAGCGATGATAGGCATGTTCATCTGCAGGGTAGGCATCTCGAGCTGAGTAGCCTCTTCGTGAGCCTGCTGAATCTTAGCTACCTTCTGTGCACGTTTCAGGTTGGGGAGAGCCTCCATTTCCTTGTAAGCAGCGATAGAAGCGCCTACTACGTTAGCAACACATCCCTGCTGCTTGTCGCAGATCTGCTGTGCCTTAGCCATATCGCCAGCGTTGATAGCCTGCTTAACTGAGATGACGAACTTGGTGAGTGAGCTCTTACCGAAAGCGGTGCGGAGAGCGAAGTAACGCTCGATAGACAGTGCGATAACGGTGAAGAGCAGTGTGATAATCACAGGAACCACGACACCACCTTTGTACACTGTACCGAGGAGGCTACCGTCCTTAACTGCATTTGCGGGGTCGCCACCAACGAAGTTGTCGGGGTTACCGAGCACGAACTTAAAGAAACATACTGCGAGGATGAAACATGCAATGATGATCCAAATTGCATCTCTAACTCCCTGGAATCCCGAATTCTTTTTCTTGGGATTCGCTTTTGCTTGTGTAGTTGCCATAATTTTTTAGAATTTGAAAAGTTATTATTGGTTAATATTTCTCTCTTGTTTGGGCTTTTTGGGCACGCCTTTCTCATGTAGGGGTGATTATACATGAGTTAATGACTGTTCGGCTTAGCCGCCCTCTTTGCACAATTTGTTAAGGCCAATTCTTCTTAGCTGCTTTACAACTTGCTTGCAAAGGTAACAAATTAAGCCGAATAATCATATGAAAGGTGGTGCTTTAACATATTTTTATTTGAGCTTTGCCAATGCGTTCTTGATTCGTGTCATTGCTTCGCGAATATTGTCATCGCTTGTGGCATAACTCATGCGGAAACATTCAGGATCGCCGAAGGCGTCGCCTCCAACAGTGGCAACGTGTCCTACTTCAAGCAGATACATGGCCAAGTCGGTAGAATTGTTGATGGTGTGTGTGCCATCCGTTTTTCCGTAGAAGCTGCTGCATTTGGGGAAAAGGTAGAAGGCACCTTCGGGTTTGTTCACCTCCAGTCCAGGTATCTCTTTTGCCAGTTCTACAATCAGGTTGCGACGTCGTTCAAATGCTTGGCGCATAGTTTCTACGCAGTCTTGTGGCAGTGTGTATGCTGCTTTGGCCGCTTTTTGGCTTACCGAGCATGGTCCGCTGGTGTATTGTCCTTGCAGCTTGTTGCATCCTTTTACGATCCATTGTGGTGCGGCGATGAAGCCTATGCGCCATCCTGTCATGGCATAAGCTTTTGACACGCCGTTTACGATGATGGCGCGTTCTTTCATGCCAGGGAACTGTGCGATGCTTTCGTGGTGGCCGATATAATTAATGTGTTCGTATATTTCGTCGGCCAGCACGTACATGCCTTCGTGTTTTTTGATGACATTGGCCAGAGCCTCAAGTTCTTCTTTTGAGTAGACGCTGCCCGTAGGATTGCTGGGCGAGCATAGAATGAGCATGCGTGTTTTGGGTGTGATGGCCGCTTCCAGCTGTTCGGCTGTCATCTTGAAGTTCTGCTCAAATCCAGCGTTTACGATGATGGGTTCTCCGCCTGCCAGTTTTACCATTTGTGGGTAGCTTACCCAGTAAGGAGCAGGTATAATAACCTCTTCGCCATCGTTTACCAGCGCCATGATGGTGTTGCATACGCTTTGTTTGGCACCGTTTGACACAAGCACCTCGTCGGTGGTGTAATCGAGATTGTTCTCGTTTTTCAGTTTGTTGACGATAGCTTTTCTTAAGTCGGGATAGCCAGGTACTGGTGAATAGCGTGAGTAGTTTTCATCAATAGCTTTCTTCGCCGCCTCTTTGATAGGCTCGGGCGTGTTGAAATCGGGTTCTCCGACGCTCATGTTGATGACGTCGATGCCCTGTGCTTTCATTTCGCTGCTTTTCTGCGACATTGCCAGTGTGGCTGAAGGTGCAAGACGGTTCAGCCTTTCAGATAATTGTGCCATGTTTATTCTGAGTGTTTAAATCTTTCTTGCAAATTTACGCATTTTATTCATTACGACGAAACAATTATGGTACTATTTTAGGTAGGAATGCTTAAAAAAAGTGTATTTTTTATCGTATTCCTTTCTTTTTGCGAACTCTAGTTTGTGCTTCTGTGTCATATAATAGAAAACGGGGAAGCAGAGCCGACATTTTGTTGTTGTCTTCTCTGTTTCCCCGTTCGTATTGTTTTGTTTATTTCAGGTGCAATATATGCCCCATGCGGTCGCGTTTTGTTTTCAGATAACGCTCGTTGTAAATGTTGGGTGTCGTTTCGATGGGCACGTTTTCAACAATCTCCAGTCCGTAGGCTTCCAGTCCTACGCGTTTCACGGGGTTGTTGGTCATCAGTCGCATCTTGTGCACGCCCAGGTGTTGCAGCATCTGTGCACCGCATCCATAGTCGCGCTCGTCGGGCTGGAAGCCCAGATGCACGTTTGCGTCGACGGTGTCGTATCCCTCTTCTTGCAGTTTGTAGGCCGCAATTTTGTTCATCAAACCGATGCCACGACCTTCTTGTTGCATATAAATCAGCACACCTTTGCCTTCTTTCTCAATCATTTGCATGGCTTTGTGCAGCTGTTCGCCGCAGTCGCAGCGCTTGCTGCCTAAGATGTCGCCTGTGGCGCATGACGAGTGTACGCGCACCAATACAGGTTCGTTTTCATCCCATTCGCCCTTTACCAGTGCCATATGTTCCATGCCATTGCTTTGCTGACGGAAGGGGATCAGGCGGAAGTGACCATACTCGGTAGGCATGTCAACCTCTTCGCCCACCTCAATAATTCTTTCCTTTTTCAGGCGGTATGCAATCAAGTCTTTGATGGTGATGATGCGCATACCCCATTCTTCAGCCATCTTTTGCAGTTCGGGCATACGTGCCATGGTGCCATCTTCGTTCATTATTTCCATCAATGCGCCCGCAGGATACAGACCAGCCAGGCGGCAGAGGTCAACGGCAGCTTCTGTGTGTCCGCAGCGTCGCAGCACGCCATTGTCTTGTGCGTAGAGAGGGTTGATGTGTCCGGGGCGTCCGAAGGTTTGTGGTGTCGACCTGGGGTCGGCCAGCGCTTGAATAGTAGCAGCTCGGTCGTGTGCCGATACGCCTGTCGAGCATCCTTCCAGTTTGTCAACCGTTATGGTGAACGGTGTGCCAAGCATTGAAGTGTTGTCGCTCACCTGGTGTGGCAGGTCAAGCTCTTCACATCTTGACAGTGTGATAGGTGCGCAGAGCACGCCCCTTGCGTTTTTCAGCATGAAGTTTACCTTTTCAGGTGTTATTTTCTCTGCTGCTATGATGAGGTCGCCTTCGTTTTCGCGGTCTTCGTCGTCAACCACAATTACAAATTTACCTTCTTGAAAGTCTTTCACTGCATCTTCGATGCTGCTGAGTTTGAAGTCTCCCATATCTATCCTTATCTTTTTATTTATTTGACATTATATTTTGCCTTCCATCTCTATTATATATAATAAGGTGTAGGCCTATATGTTGTTTTATTTTGATATCTCGTTGATGTGCTTTGTAATGGTTTCGTTGGTGGCCAAGATAACCTTGAGATCTTTGTTCAGACGCAGGCGGAAACGCCACATGCGGAAGTAGAAGAACAGTCCCAATGGTATGATGACCGCCGACACGATGTTTAGCCAACGATGTTCGAAGGGCCGTGTGTGTGCTTTTACCGACAGCACGGGGTAAGCGTTCAAGTCGGCAATCACCAGTCGGTCTTTCGAGTTCGACAGGTCTTCAATCACACGTTCCAGTTCGTTATTGATACGTTCAATTTCGTGGTCGGGTCGGTATTTGAAGAACACCTTTACCCAGTGTGGCGCTCGTTTTAGCTGATGTCGTTGTGCATACGCTTCTATGTCGTGGCTGATGCAGGCCAGCGTTTCACAGTCGGCCGTGTAGGCAGGGTCTTCAATGATAACCTCTTTCTTGTAGATGCTTCGTTTGAGACGCAGTCCTAAGGCTTTGCGTCCTAATTCCTTCCACTGGTCCATGTTGAATACGGCTGTGTCGTTCAGTGCTTTATACGTTACGAACGCCGCTGTGGGTATGAGCACGGCCGATGCCAGGCTCTTACCAAACCACACAGTCCACATGCCACCGCGTGCCATCTTCATACCTGTGCTGTCGAGAATGTAGAAGATGATGAACACCAGCACCGAGATGAGCACGGGCAATCCCAGTCCGCCTTTTCGGATGATGGCGCCCAGCGGTGCTCCAATGAAGAAGAAGATAAGACACGAGAGCGCCAACGTGAATTTGTCGATGGCATATATCTTATGCAGACGTATCATGTGGTCGCCGTCTTCCATCACCATGCCTTTAAAGTCGAGGTCGGTCGTTCTCGATTGCACCTCCATTTGTGCCATGCTCAGCATGCGTTGTTTGTCGGCTATAGAGAGCCGGCTGTACACCGAGTCGACGTTGAATGTCGCTGTCTTAGCCATTTTTTCGGCTTTCTCTACGCGTTCTTTTGTGAGTTTTGGTGTGCGATACACCATAATTTTATCGTCTTTATAGTAGGCACGTCCTATGCTGTCATAGTCGTGTTTTAGCGAGTCGGCATCGTGTTTTATCTGTGCCAAACTCTTGGTACGAGCATCGTTTGAGATAGATGCGGCATCTGTCATGCTGAAGTCGCCGTCATAGTCGAGCACAATACGTTTTGTGATAAACGTTTCGCGACGGTAAGGCACCGAGGCACTGCCCGCCAACTCTTGTGAGCGCATGTTTTCAAACCATTCGCCGCTCCATAGGCTCATCACCAAGTGTTTCTTTTCGGCCGTGGCTTGCAGCATGCCCGAGTCGGCCAAGATGATGGCTTGGTCTTCATAGCTGCCTGTCATGCGGTAAATCATGATGCCGTATAGCTTGCCTGTGGTAAGGTCTTTTTTCTGCACATAGATGTTGCAGTTAGGTATGCCATCATAGAAGATGCCTTCCGGAATTTCCAGTTCGGGACTTTTTTGCTTCATCGACAGCAGCAGCTGATACATCTTCAGGTTTGAGTTGGGTGCCACCGTGTTCTGAAAGTAGAATGAGGTGAGACATATCACTACTGTGATGGTGATGAGCGAGCGGAAGGCCTGCATCAGCGAGATGCCGGCAGCCTTGATGGCTGTGAGCTCGCAGCTTTCGCCCAGGTTACCAAAGGTGATGAGAGATGACAGCAGAATGGCCAGTGGCAATGCTTGAGGCACAAGGGTGAGGCCCATATACCAAAAGAATTGCGCCATGACATCAAGCGAGATGCCTTTACCTATCAGCTCGTCGATATATCGCCACAAAAACTGCATCATCAGCACAAATTGGCAGATGAAGAAGGTGCCTATGAAGAGCAAGCCAAACTGTTTGGCGATGAATATGTCTAATTTCTTGATACGAAGCATGTTATTATCTTTGTTGTCGTGCCCAATGAGGTGGGGTGGGGTACGACTGTGCAAAGTTAGTATAAAAAAATGAAATGCTTTGCTGTTTTGCTTTTTTTATTATTGTGATAATAGGGTTGTGCTCTGCTATTAAATCAATAATTATGAACAACTATGAACAACTATGAACAACAAAAGAACAACAAAAACAATTTTTCGATATGTTTCCATTGCAAACAACGTTGTTTGTATTGTTGTATAATTGTTCTTTTTGTTTTGACGATTGCTTTTTAGCAAACGAGAAGAGGTAATTTCTTTGTATTTTTATATTGTTTAACAAATGTCGCGATAAATCTTCTTTAATTGTTAAAATCGTAATGCTGTAGAATGGCCACGTTTGAAAATAAAAGTTGAGTGGACGTAAACAAGCAAAACCACGGGCATTAGAGGCGCTTTGTTTGTAACATAGTGTGTGTGAGAATGTTACGAAGATAAAATCTTTTATGGTGGTATCAAAAAACTGAACTCGTTGGTTGCGTTTCGCGAAACCATGGGTTTTGCCTTGTGAAATGCCGCATATCAGAAGGTGAAAGCATGGGTTTTAGGAGGTGAAAGCATGGGTTTTACAAATCAGAAGGGTGTAAAAAAGTGTGTGATAGCCCTGTTTTTGTGCTGTAAAACATGGTGAAAAATTAGGAAAAAGAAAAACGTGTTGAAGAACATAAGCTGCGTTTTTCTAGATTGAAGATTTGAGATGAGCGTGAAATGTTAATAATTTAAGGTTTGTTAATGCTTGTTTTCATCGGCGTAGTGAGCCTCTTGATGAAGAGAAAAGAGGGGGTAGTGGTTACAGCACCCCCATGCGTTCCAGTCGTTTAAAATTGCGTTCCCAGATGCTTTGTAGCCATTCCATGTCGCCATCTTCGGCAAAGTCGGTAATGCTGAGTACAAAATCGTTGGTGATGTCGCTGCGTTGCATCTTTAGTTCTACGTAAAATTCGGGCGCTGTTTCGTCCATCCACACGAAGCGTATGGCGTGTTGCTTCTTCTTATATATAATATGTGCAGTGCGTTGTTCGTTGTGGTCCCATTCGTGTCCCCAGTGAAAGGTTAGCATATCGCCTTCTTGTGTTACCGTGTCGGCCAGCCAGCGTGTCATGCCATCGGCAGTGCTGATAAGGTTCCAGATAATGGCTGGTGCCTTCGATTTCAACGCTTGTTCAATCTCTAATTTTTGTAATGTCATAGAGCTAAAAGTTGTTTAATAGAATTGATTTAATGGCTTTCTGGGCGCAAAATTACAAAAATATACCATTAAATCGATATTTTTTTGCAAAAAGTTTTGGCGGTTAACAAAAATGTAGTATCTTTGCACCCGCTAAACAACGATGGCGGGATAGCTCAGCTGGTTAGAGCGCATGATTCATAATCATGAGGTC
>USAI01000097.1 GCA_900552675.1 uncultured Prevotella sp. | reverse complement strand
TAATACTCTTAAATATAAAAATAATTAAGAACACCTACTTAAACATAACAATATTATCTGCCCCTTTTTATTTGCTTCGCCATCTTATACAAACAAAAAAAGCGGAGCAAATGGCTCCGCTTTTCTCAAACACAATTTATTATACCTTTATGTTATCTTGTTGAAACCTCACGGCCTCGTTTTTGTATTCTGTTTAATCAACAGAAACTACGATACACACAATTTAAACTATTAACTAATAAAACCAAAAATCGTTGTCAGTAATCTTTTTCTGTTGGCAAAGATAGTGCAAACCGAATGCAGAACGTCAAGCTTGCTTGAACGTTTTGCTGAGGTGCCGCCTATCTTATGCAAAGATACTGCAAGTGTTTTACCTGCTATTTTACATATCGTTCTAAATAATATCATTTTTGTTTCACGAAACAAAAATACAATAACATGAACGTTTTTCTTTATTCTTTGCATAATTCATAAGCGTTTTTCTTTATTCTTCGCATTACATAGGCATCTTGATGTGCGCAATATGGCTTTCTCACGGTCTCTTTTTAATTTTAACTATGTGATATTCTTCGCTTTTCAAATATTTTTCATAAATTTGCAACAAACTATTTATGACAAGATTAAGCCTATAATGGCCTCTATCAACGAATCAAAGCAATGATAATTATAAATACACCATCTTTTATCCTTAAAACAATCTATAAAGGATATTGTTATACTTCTGTTCGCATGATAAAGAAGGCGTTTGCCCTTTCATTGTTGTTAGTGCTTGTGCTGCTTAGCTCGTGTGGCAATGCTAATACGTCACGCTATGTTATTGGTGTGTCGCAATGCTCAGAAGACACGTGGCGCGAGAAGCTAAACGACGAGCTACGCACGGCAGCCTCTTATTATAATGTAAACCTGCATATACGTTCGGCCAACGACGATGTGCGGTTGCAAACCGAACAGATAAACAAGTTTGTTGACGAGAAGGTTGACCTGCTGATTGTGGCCCCAGGACAGGTAACCATCTCGCCCGCCATCGATCGTGCTTACGAACAAGGCATACCTGTTATTGTGCTCGACCGTCGCACACGTTCAGACAAATATACCGCCCATATAGGAGCCGATAATCGTGCCATAGGTTCAGCTATGGCCGAATATTTGGTTTCGGCCTTAGGTAGCGATGCACGCATTGTTGAGTTGTCTGGCCTCTCTACCTCGTCGCCCGCCATTGAGCGTAGCGAAGGGTTTGACAGCGTGATGCAACACCGTCCTAACATAATGGTGCCGTTGCATCTGCAAGCCGACTGGACCGAGCAGGGTGCCTACCGCGTGGTCGACTCGCTACTGAGCCATCCTCATGCCCCCTTCAACTGTGTCTTTGCCCATAACGACCGCATGGCTATGGGTGCTCGCAAGGCTTGTGCCAAACATGGCCTCGACGTAGATAAGATATCTTTTTGTGGTATCGATGGCATGCCACAGAAAGGTGGCGGCATGCAGCTGGTGGCCAATGGCCAACTGCTGGCCTCGTTTATCTATCCTACACGTGGCGACGAGGTAATGCGCCTGGCCATGAACATACTTGAGGGTAAGCCCTTTAAGCGTGAGAACCAGTTGTCGTCGGCCCTGGTCAATGCCGACAACGCTCGCGTGCTACTGATGCAGAACGACGAGACGGTGCGCCAGCGCGACCACCTTACCACCTTGCGTAGCCGTGTAGACAAGGCTGCCGCCGACGTGCATGTGCAGCAAACCTACCTGTTGGTGCTGCTGCTGGTAGTGGTGTTGCTGGTGGTGGCCTGTGCCTATGCCGTGCGTGGCTACTTTTTGAAGGCCAGCATAAACCGCCAACTGAAAGACAGCATTGAACAGCAGCGCCGCATGACCGAACATATGGCCGAGATTACACAAACGCAGCTGCAGCTCTTTACCAACGTGAGCCACGAACTGCGCACACCGCTCACGCTGATAGCAGGCCCTACCGAACAGTTGCTGTCTGACCCCACGCTGGTGGGCCGACGTCGCGAGCAGTTGCTCATGGTGCAGCGCAACACAAAGGTGCTGATACAGCTGGTGGGCGAAATTCTCGACTTCCGTAAGGTGCAGAACAATAAGGCAGAGCTGAAGTTGAGCCGTTTCAGCCCCGCCGACAGCATTGCCCTGTGGGCCAACGATTTTAAAGCCTTGGCCGAAGGAAAAAACATTGAGATAAAGCTTGAGCAACCCGACCTAACACCCGCTGACACCATTATTGCCGACCGCGATAAGCTGGAGCATGTGTTTATAAACCTCATGTCGAACGCATTGAAATATACGCCCATTGGCGGATGTATCACCATCGTTCACACACATAAAAACAATCAGTTTACGCTCAGCATTAATAATACGGGCAAAGCCATTCCTGAGGCCGACCAGGCGCGCCTCTTCGAACGTTTCTATCAGGCTAAGGACAGTGCTGGTGGCACGGGCATTGGCCTGGCGCTGGTGAAAGCCTACATCGACCTGCACCATGGCGAGGCAAAGGTTGCGAGCAACGAGCAGACTGGCACCACCTTCACGATAACGGTGCCCGACACGCAACCTGGCTACGATCCTGCCACTGATGAGGCTGCCGATGAAGCCCAAAATGTTGCTACACATATTGATGTAAACTTGGTTGACGACAATCATACCCCCGAGGCGGTGGTGGCTGCCGAACAGGCCGACCGCATTACGCATGCCGAAGACTTTGATGCTGATCGCCCCTTGGTACTCATCATCGACGACAACAGTGGTATGCGTGCCTATCTGCGCTCGGTGCTCGAAGAAAAGTATAATGTAACTGAGGCCGTTGACGGACAACAGGGCTTAGAACGTGCGCGTCGCGAGGTACCCAAGCTGGTGGTGTGCGACGTGATGATGCCTGTGATGGATGGCTTAGAGTTTACGCGCCGACTGAAGGCCGACACGGCTACCAGCCATATACCCGTGATACTGCTTACGGCCCGCACGCTGGGCGAACAACGCGAAGAGGGATATGGCAGCGGTGCCGACTCGTACCTCACCAAGCCTTTCTCGGGCAGCGTGCTGCTGGCGCGTATCGACAACCTGTTGCGCTCGCGCACCATGCTGCGCTCGCTGTTTGCGGGCGATAAGAAGGAACAAGAAGAAGAGGAACTGCTGGGTGCGCAAGACCAAACATTTGTGGGCAAGCTGCGCGACGTGATACGTCGTAACCTGTCTGACAGCGACTTCTCGGTAGAACGTATTGGCGAAGAGATAGGGTTGAGCCGCGTGCAACTGTATCGTAAGGTGAAGGCGCTTACGGGCCAAACACCTGTTGAACTGCTGCGCAAGGCCCGACTGGAGAAGGCTCGACAGATGATTATGCGCACCGACCGTTCGGTGGCCGAGATTGCTTACGAGGTGGGCTTCACCTCGCCCTCTTACTTTAATAAATGCTTTAAAGATGAGTTTGGTACGAGCCCTGGCGGTCTGCGCGAAGGTTCGCAAGAGGGGACCGTGTAATGAATACCCTCGCTTCTTGCTGGAGGACGGGGCACGGAGACCTCATCCTACTGAGATTTGCCATGCTAACTATAGTAGGACGGTGGTCTCCGTGCCCCGTCCTCCAACACCCCCCGTCCTACTTTAAAAGTGTATCTGTTTAATCTGAGATATCTGCTGAACCCAAATGATAATGTTTTGTCTCTATTGTCGGCAGAGCGTGAGCGTTTGGTCGCAATAGTCAACCACGGCGGGGCGGTGTGTGATAAATATCACCGTCTTTTCGTGCGAAGACAGAATGTTTTGCAACAGCTGGCGCTCGGTTTCGGGGTCGAGCGCCGACGTGGCCTCGTCGAACAGCATCACCTGTCGGTCGCGCAGCAAGGCACGAGCAATGGCGATGCGCTGTGCCTGACCCTCGCTCAGTCCGCCACCCTGTTCAGAACAAAGGGTGTCAAGGCCTTGTGGCAGCTCGCGCACAAACTGTGCACAACTCTTGTCGAGGGCAGCATACATCTCGTCGTCGGTGGCGTCGAGGCGTCCCAGCCGCAGATTGTCGCGTATGGTGCCGCTCATCAGCGTGTTGCCCTGTGGCACATACACAAAGTTGCAGCGCATTAAGGGCGACAGCGTTAGGCTTTCGTGCTCGTTATACAGGCTCACCTCGCCCTCTTGCGGATGCAGTAAGGCCAGCAATAGGCGCACTAGTGTGGTCTTGCCTGCTCCCGTTTCGCCTAAGATGGCCGTACAGGTGCTGGGCGGAAAGTCGAACGACAGATGGTTGATAACCTCGCGTTTCGTGTTTACGTTATCTTTGTTTTTGGCCTTGCTGTCATCGCTATTATTCTTTTCGTTATTATTTTTTTCGTCCTTATTATTATCTTCCTTATTCTTTTCTTCTTCCTTATTATTTACCCTATCGTTATTATAATGATAGCTTACGTTGTTGAGGCGTATGCCACATGGTGCTTGTAGGAAGATGGGGTCGCCCTGTTCTTCCATGGGGTCTTCCTCCAGTTCCATCAGTCGCTCGGCGGCCGTAAATACGCCCACGAAGGCGGGTGCCAGGCGTGTGAGGTTGCGAGCGGGGGTTTGAATTTTGTTTACCAGTTGTAAGAAAGCCGTCATGCCACCAAACGATAGTGTGCCTGCCGCCATGCGCACGGCTGCCCACAGAAAGGCCACCAGATAGCCTAAGGCAAAGCCAAAGTTGAGCACCAGGTTTGAGAACACTGAGAACAGGGTGCGTTTCACCACACGTCGGCGTAGCATGCCCTGCGTGCTCTCCAGGCGGTTCACCATCTCGTCGTCGCTCTCCAGCGTTTTGATGAGCATGCGGTGCTGAATGGTTTCTTGCAGCACACTTTGCACCTTACTGTCGGCCTCACGCACCGACCGTGTAAGGTGTCGCATCTGCCCCACATATATCTTGCTGAACGCCACAAATACGGGTATAATGCCCACAATGATAAAGGCCAAGGTGTGGTCCATGGCAAAGAGGTAGAAGAAGGCGCCGAAGAACAGTGCCAGTACCGACAGCGTGTTGGGCAACGTCTCGGTGAGGAAGTTTACCACCGTGTTCACATCAATCTCAAGGCGGTTGAGCACGTCGCCCGAGTGCAGCCGCTCTTGTCCGCCCCACTCAGAGCGCAGTATGCGGTCAAGCATACGCTGCTGCATGCGGTTTTGTGCCTTAATGCCCAAAATGTTACGCACCCATATTGCAGCTATGTTGAAGGCAAAGTCGGTGAGGATAAGCAGAGCCATCACGCCCACCGCCCAGTAGATGTTGCCTGGCAGTGTGCCCGCTGCAATGTCGATGGCGCGCTTTACGGCCCATACCTGTGCCAGTGTTACCACCACCTGTGCCAGCCCTATGGTGGCGTTCAGCGTGGCTTGCGTTCTGTTTCCGCGCCATGCTCGCCACAGCCACACCGCCGTTTGCCGGGTGGTGTAGCGCGTAGGGGGTATATGTAAAAGTTTGCGTAGCTGCATCACGTTGCTTTGCTATAAAAATATTACTTTGTTTAAAAGTATGCTTTGTTAGAAAGTATGCTTTGTTATGAATGTTAAATTAATAAGCGAAAAACTATAAGACATGAGAAATCTTCGTTCTTCCTTTACCATAGAATACTTCCCTTACCATGGAATTATTCCCTTACTATAGGATTTTTCACTTTTCCCTTTTCACTTTTCCCTTATCTAACGTCTGCTCCCCACATCATCTTTTCGCGCAGCGAGGCAAAGTAGCGGCGGTCGTTACGTTTCACGATACGAATGGCGAAGGGTGCCTTACGAATGGTGACGGTGGTCGACTCGGTGAGCTTTTGGCTACGACCGTCAACGGCGATGAGGAAATTGTGCGAGCGCGACTCAACGTTCAGTGTCACCACGCTGTCATCGTTTAGCACGATGGGTCGAATGTTGAGGCTGTGAGGGGCCACGGGGGTGAGACATATCGACCCTGTTTGTGGTACGATGATGGGGCCACCGTTCGACAGCGAGTAGGCTGTTGAACCTGTGGGTGTGGCCACGATAAGGCCGTCGGCCTGGTAGGTGACAAGAAATTCGCCGTTCACGCTGGTGCGTATGCTAATCATCGAGGCGTTGTCGCGTTTCAGCACGGCAATATCGTTCAGAGCATGGGGATTGCCTAAGAAGGGCTCGCCATCGGTTTCAACCATGATGGTGGTATGGTCTTCAACCGAGTATTTGTCGGCGTAGATAGCCTGAAGAGCGTCTACCGCCTCGGCGGGCAGCACGTCGGCTAAGAAGCCCAGACGGCCCATATTGATGCCGATGATGGGTGTGAGCTTGGCGCCCACTCGTGCGGCAGCCCTTAGAAAGGTGCCGTCGCCACCCATCGAGATGACGAAGTCTACATCAAAGTCGTCGCCATCAAACACGCCGTCAACCTGTAAGTTGGGGTAGGGCCCTGTGGTGAGGAAATTGTAGAAGGCGCGGTCGATGTATATTACTGCTCGCATGGTGCGCATAAACGAGAGAATATTGTATAGTGTGGCCGACCTCTTAGGCTGATATTCGTTGCCGAAGAGGGCGAAGCGCAGCGGTCGGCTGGCTCGTGCCATCGTGGTGTTGTTATCCATAAGTGTGTTTCTTTCTGCTTGTTCTTTCTTGCTACAAATATAGTGCATTTTGTTGACATTAGCGCTTTTCTGTCTTCTTTTTGGGCGCGAGGGATGAAAAAAAAGAGGACCGAAGCGTGCTTAGTGCCAAAATGTTCACTATCTTTGCAGAAGATAGGCTGCATTTCGGCATAATATTCAAGCAAGCTTGATATTCTGCTCTCTATTTGCACTATCTTTGCAGAAGATAGGCTGCATTTCGGCATACTGAAGGTATGCGCAACTTGAAAAATAACCAAACAATTAAACAATAAACATTATGTCACAGAAAGAATTGAAAGGAACAAAGACCGAGCGTAACCTCATGGAGGCTTTCGCTGGCGAGTCGCAAGCACGTAACAAGTACACCTATTTTGCTTCGAAGGCTCGCAAAGATGGCTATGAGCAGATAGCAGCGCTGTTTGAAGAAACGGCCAACAACGAGAAAGAACATGCCAAAATGTGGTTTAAATATCTTGAGGGCGGTGCGGTGAAGAGCACGGTTGAGAACTTGAAGGCTGCCGCTGAAGGCGAAAACTATGAGTGGACCGATATGTATGAGCGCATGGCGCGCGAGGCCGAAGAAGAGGGCTTCGACGATATTGCTGCCGCTATGCGTGGTGTGGCAGCCATCGAGAAACATCACGAGGAGCGCTACCGTCGTTTGCTGCAAAACATTGAAGAGGGCATCGTGTTCTCGCGCGAGAACGACCGCATCTGGCAGTGCCGCAACTGCGGACATATCGTCATTGGCAAACAGGCGCCCGAAGTGTGCCCCGTATGCAAGCATCCGCAAAGCTATTTTGAGATAAAGGCTGAAAACTATTAATCTTTGTTGAGTAGGGTAGGATGCGGTATAATAGAACAAACGCTACTCAATAATAATACGCCTTAAAAGTAGGACGAGGGTCTCTGTGCCCCGTCCTCCCTGAGAAAACCTGTTTCGCTTGCTGTTGGATGGGTGCTGGAGGACGTGGCACGGAGGCCACCGTCCTACTATAGT
>USAI01000096.1 GCA_900552675.1 uncultured Prevotella sp. | reverse complement strand
GTCGCTTTGCAAGCAAAATCCCACTAAACCCTATAGGTTGCGGATTTGAGGAATACATAAAAAGCCAACGTAGATGTTTCAAAACAAATGATTTATGATAGAGCAACAATAATAATAAGAAGAATAATGAGAATAATAACAATAACAACATTAACAACAAAAGAACAACATAAACAACGTTTATTACATAAATAAAGGTGTTGTTCTTGTTGCTCTTTTGTTGTTCACTATTGTCAAGTGTTATCAGTTTTATAAACCCTCGTTTATATTATATTGCATACTCTCCGGAGCATACTCCACTCGTTCTAAGAACAAAGCGTGGCCAGGCATACTCTCGCCCGCATCCGACCGGTTCTTACCTGCCACCACGTCGCGAAACTGCTCCAATGTCATACGGTGGCGTCCCACCTCGATAAGTGTTCCCACCACGGCACGCACCATATTACGCAAAAAGCGATTGGCCGAGATAACAAAATACCAAGCATGGTCAGACACCTGCACCCACTTTGCTTCAGTAACATCGCACAGCGTGGTTTTCACATCAGTATGACTTTTGCAGAAAGCGCCAAAGTCGGCAACCTGTAAGAGATACTGGGCCGCCTCGTTCATCAAAGCAAAGTCGAGGTCGTAATGCAGTTCGCACGAATACATACGCAAGAAAGGATCCTTGTCGCGATGCACATAATAATGATAGGTGCGCTTAATGGCGCTAAACCGTGCATGAAACTGTTCTGGCACCTGGCATACATCATACACCTTTACGTCATAGGGCAAGATGCGGTTCAGGCGGTAGGCCAAATTTTTGCCATCAAGAGCCTGTTCCACATCAAAGTGTGCAGCCATTTGTCTGGCATGCACCCCCGAGTCGGTACGTCCTGCACCCACTACCGTGATATCTGTCTTCAGTAATCTCGACAGCGCCTCTTGTAACACTTGCTGCACCGTCACCCCATTGGGCTGTATCTGCCAACCATGATAGCGTGTGCCGTCATAAGCAAACCAAACTACATATCTCATCATCGGTGTCGGTGGTTATAATCGCGTTTGAAAGCACGTTTAAACATTTTGCGGTGGAAATTCTCTTCAGCCTGAATGATACGAAACACCTTTGAGGCAGGCAACACCTTCATAAACTTGTTATGATAATCTTGTTGCAGTTTTTTCATCTCCACATCGCGCTTATCGTTCTCGCGTATCATTTTCTGACACTCATCGTTATCTTTCAGGTTCACGTAGCGTCCGCGACGCATTGCACCAAAGAGCGCTCTTTGTTTACGGCGCATCTCGCGGTACAAGGGAAAGAATTGTGCAGATTCGCGTGGCGACAAGCAAACCTCTGTAACGATGTATTGCTCCAATTCAGCTTCAAACTTTTCAGGATTGAAAGGTTCTGGCAATACCCCTGGTATAGGTTCGGTGCCAGGCTGCATGGGCCTTTGTGCCGATATGGTCAGCGCTGAGGCCAGCAAACATATAAGTAAGAAGAAATATCTTTTCATCATTGTTTCCATCGTTTACTGATTTTCAGATACCATTGCATATATCTCGTCATTATCAAGCATGGCATAGTCGGCAGCCATATCAAGCGAACTGTATGATGATGAATAAGCATCAGTAGTGGTAGCAGTTGCGCGATGGCTCGTTGTTGCCAAGCCCTCATTACCCGAACGTTGCCCTATAAAGACCAACGACCCTGTCAGCACGATACCCACAGCAGCGGCAGCCACTGCCCATCTACGCCATTTATGCCCCACTGACACTTGTGGCACGGATGCAGGCTGTTGCTCTGGCAAGCGCTCCATCACCCTCTCGGCCAGTTGGTCAAAATAGCCGTCGGGCACGGTAAACGGTTGTTTTTTTCCGAACCGTTGCTCAAAAAGTTTCTCTTCAGCATCCATAGTATTTATTATTTTGCTTATTTGACGTATAAATATGTAGAAAGTTTAATCGTTTTCATTGAAAAAGTCGGTTATTTTCTTTACGGCGATATGATAGCTGGCCTTCAGTGCTCCTTCCGAGGTGTGCAGCAGTTGGCTAATATCTGAATATTTCATCTCATCATAATATCGCAAGGTGAACACCGCCCTTTGCACCTCAGGCAATTGTGCTATTGCTTGTTGCAACAGCGCCTCAGCACGGTCGCCATCAAAGTTGTCGTCAGCCATCAATCGGTTAGCCAGCGTCAAGTCGTCATCGGCACTGGCGGCCGCGATCCGACATTTCTGCCGACGAATGTAGTCAAGCGCCTCGTTAATGGCAATACGGTAGAGCCATGTTGATAGTTTCGATCTACTTTGAAAGCTGTCAATGCTGCTCCAAGCCTTTATAAAGACATTTTGCAAGATGTCATCAGTATCTTCATGCGACAACACCATACGACGTATCTTCCAGTAAAGCGGCTCGCTATACAGGCGCACCAAGTCGGCAAAAGCCTCGCGCCGTGTGCCCACGTCAAGCAGACGTTGCAAAAGTTCGTTATCGTTGTATGCCGCCATTACAAGTAGAGTTTTAAGACCTCATACAGTGCATTATCATATCCATAGATGTCAGGATACGATTGCAGTTGTCCATCGGCCGTGTTAAACAATGTGTAATAAATAATATATAGCGGCACCTGTGGCTTGATTGTTACCGTTCGCAACAGTCGGGTTTTATCCACCTTTACAGCAGGCACAGTTTCAGTTTCATTTTCACCTTTATCGTCGTTGTTGTTTTTTGCAGGAACAGGCCAATCAAAGGTGAACGAATATTTTATTTTGTCGAGCAGCACCTCATCCTTATCTTCCAGCAAGAATACAGCCAAGTCGTAAGGCCGTTGCACACGCACACAGCCATGTGAGGCCAATCGGTCGTTGGCCGAGAAGAGTGCGGGGTTAGAGGTGTCGTGCAGATACACCGAGAAGTTGTTTTTAAAACGGAATATCATGCGTCCCAAGGCGTTACCCTTTCCGCCACGCTGAATAACATGAAAATCGTTACCCACCAGCATAGCAGGTGTAGCCAGAGCAGGGTTTAGCTGTTTACCCGTTTTACGCTCTTGTATAAAATATCGGTGACGTTCAAAGTATCCCACATCGCCCGCATGTGGAGCCACGCTTTTCTTTACAATACTTTTCGGAATAATCCATTGCGGATTTAGCTCTATGCGCGATATATAACTTTGCAACAGCGGTGTCTTTGTTTTTTGCGACCCACACACCACGCGCATGCTCAGCTTATTGTCACCATCAATGGCGTCAAGCTCTTGCGACGGAATATTCAGCAATACATACTTTTTATGGTTATACCTGCTATCGTCAACGCTCCATCGGCAGCGCTCCATGTTGCACAAGATGCGTTTGCGGTCAGCAGCCGAAGTGGGCCGAGCAAGCATTGCTTGAAGACGAGCATACAGCGGGTCGTGGGGCACCGACTGGCGTAGGAACCATCCCACACTATCGTGGCGCACCTTGTTGAAGGCTTGCAACACAAAATTGTGCGAGGGTGTTTTTACTGGCACATCAAACAAAACGTTATAGGTTTTATGCACCGAGTCGCTATCGCGCACATCAAGTCGATTAAATATTTTCTTCGGACTGGTATATCCAAAACGCTGACCTATGCAATAGCTTAGGTACGCCTTTGTCAGGTTATACTCTAACCTTGCCAGCACACGATTAATGTTTTCGTCGCCCAGGTTCAAGCTATCAATTGTTTGCTTGTCGCGCTGTATCGTTTCAAGGCGGAAACGTTGCTGCGAGAAGCCCATCTCCTTCACCAGTGCCACATATTTCAACACGCTATCGGCGCTATGCATTACGCCATCACGCCCTATCCACAAGAAAGGGCCCGCATTTTTATAATAATCTTTTACTTTGAGGTCGGCGGCTTGTCGGTCGTGGTCTTCATACATTAGGTCGGCAATATAGCTCCTAATGCGTTTTTCGCTGATATGCAAGCCGTCAAGGGTCATATCAGCGAAACTGTCGCGTGTAACAGGCTGCTTCTGCTGGGTCGGTCCACACGATATACAAAAAAGCATCTCCATAAGGAGACAAAATATCAATAGAAAGTGTTTCAACTATTTGCTTAAAATATTACACGCTTTCTTTCACTCAATTATTTATTTCAGCGACACCTTACGCACGGTGGTGCCCACCTTAATAATATAGCATCCTTTTGAAAGGTTTAGGTCATAGGTGCGGTCAGCGCCCTCTACCTTAATGCTATGTATACGCACGCCAGCCAAATTGTAAACATACATGATTTTTCCGTTGGCACCAGATACACGTATCGATCCACCATTCACCGTGATGTTGGCAGCTGTGGGCTGAAGGTCGTTCTCAATAATCTCAATGGCAGCATTAGCACGCATCTGAACAGGAGCACACAACGTGAGCAGAGCCATCATGATAGTTGTAAGTATATATTTCGTCATACCGTATCTGTTTTTATGTTTTTCTGTAATTCGTTACCTATAAGTTATTAATTATGCAAATATACGCATTTTATCATTATCTGCATGTTTTTTCTTTCTTTATGACACAGATATTAACAATAATTAACCCCCATTTCCCCTATCTACGATATGCCGCAACAGCTTGGTTTATACCATGCAGCAACACTGAAGCACAAAAAAACAACACATTACCAGCCCAGCGCCCCCTCTTCTCTAAGCACCATTCGTTAGAAAAAGTGTATGGTTTTGATCATTATTCATTAGAAAAAGTGTACTGTTTTAGTTATTATTCGTTAGAAAAAGTGTTCTGTTTTAGTTATTATTCATTAGAAAAAGTGTGCTGTTTTAGTCATTATTCGTTAGAAAAAGTGTGCTGTTTTAGTCATTATTCGTTAGAAAAAGTGTATCTTTGAACACATTAACCAATTATCATTCAACTCCGAACTACAATAATTAGAGCATATTTGGTACATTGAATAAACATCTGAACACCCATATCACGATGAACAATAAGGATAAAGAGATACTGCATATTGCCCTTCCGGCTATCGTAACAAACATTACGGTGCCGCTGCTGGGCCTTATCGATGTGGCCATTACGGGCCACCTTGGACAAACGGCCTACATAGGTGCCATTGCTGTGGGCAGCATGTTGTTCAACGTGGTGTATTGGTTATTTGGCTTTTTACGAATGGGCACCAGCGGTATGACAGCCCAAGCGTATGGACGTGCCGATGCCGACGAGGCTGCCCGCCTGTTAGCGCGAGGCTTATGTGTGGGCCTTGCAGTGGCATTTGCCTTGCTCATTCTGCAAGCGCCCCTGCTTAAGGTGGCGCTGGTGGTAATGGGTGTTGAACCCGCCTTGCAACCATTGGTGAGCACCTATTTTAAGATATGCATTTGGGGAGCCCCCGCCATGCTGTGCCTTTACGCCTTTACAGGGTGGTTTATAGGTTTGCAAAACACACGCGTTACGATGGCGGTAAGCATCACGCAAAACGTGGTAAACATAGTGGCAAGCCTATTGTTAGTATACGGCCTGGGCATGAAGATTGAGGGTGTAGCCACTGGCACACTGATAGCACAATGGGCTGGCGCACTGCTGGCTGCCCTTTACGCCTGGGCCAAACATGGCGAAACACTACGACGCCTAAAGCTGAAAGCCGTGCTGCAAGCCGAAGCGCTGCTAAGGTTCTTTACCGTAAACCGCGACATTTTTTTGCGCACTTTGTTTTTAGTAGCGGTAAACCTGTTTTTCGTATCGGCAGGCGCCCGTCAGGGAGCCTTATTGCTGGCCGCCAATACCTTGCTCATGCAGCTGTTCACCCTGTTTTCATACGTTATGGATGGCTTTGCCTATGCTGGCGAAGCCCTGTGTGGCAAATATTTAGGTGCCCATGATGCGCAGGAGTTCCATGCCACCGTAAAACGTTTGTTTGCCTGGGGAGCCCTTCTCACCACAGCCTACACCGCCGTTTATGCCCTTGGTGGCGATGCCTTTCTCGCGTTGCTCACCGATAATACGGCCGTGCTGCACGCTGCCCACCAATATATGCCGTGGGCCATCGCCATACCCGTAGCTGGCGTAGCCGCCTTTGTATGGGATGGTGTGTTTATAGGCACCACCGCCACACGCGGCATGCTGGTATCGTCGGCTGTGGCAGGCGTGTTGTTCTTTGCCATTTATTTTGTTGCAGCCCCCACCCTACACAACCATGGCCTATGGTTGTCCTTCATCGTCTACCTACTAACAAGGGGCATTGTGCAAACCATTCTTTTCAACCTTAAATTAGCAGACTTGTAATTTTACAAGACATTATGCGCTTTCACTTGACAAAGTCACCAACGGCACTCTTGGTGTTCGCAGTTCTACCTACAACGTCTACCAGTGGGACGAGATAATGTCTGCCATGCTCCTTTTTGAAAGAGATATGCGTATGCGCACGATAAAAATCTAAAGAAAGCGGAAAGACTTTGTCTGCTAATTTAAGGTAACACAAGAAATCCAGTACAGCCTCTAATCTTATGGACTATCTATGTCTGTTCTCCCATTTCAAATACAATCCATCTCGTACATACGAAATGTATGTAAAATACATGGCTCATGTACCATAGGTACATTATGTATGTACGAGATGGATATGCTCATATACTCAACGTCAATACGTAGTTGTGACATTGAAACGCTCTCTTAACCCTTCCTCTATAGACTCTTCTACTTGACTAAGGAAATCACCACGCAGGACATAATGGAATAAGAATCCAAACAGGTATATAGCTAATGGATCCATTCCTCCGTTAATTCCGATTTCTGTAAATCCCTTGTTCTCTTTCTGTTTGATGAACACAATAGCACGCACAAAGAATCCTTTCCTAATGATGACAAAGGGGGCATTGATTCCCCAATTTTGTCGTTTAATCTTGCACTCAGGGAACTTCTCTTGTGCAATTTCTTCGATGAAGTCAATGTTTATTGACTTCAGGTAGTCAATCTTGATTTTCTTGTCCATAATTTGTTTATCTTAAAGAGTTTAACAATATTGATAGTATCGTAATGATGATGGTTACTACTGTAACTATAACTATTTGCTTCCTGTTTTGCCACTGATTTTGTTTCTTCATCAATGGTACAAGTTCTAGCGAAAGCTCTTGAGCTACGGTTTTGCATCTATCTTCTTTGATATATTGTAAGCAAATCTTATACGCTTCTTTATATTCTTCACTTTCACACAGTTGTTCCACAAGTTGGCGTAAGTCCTTCTCGTCCTGTTTGTCTTTGATATTAGAGGTGTTCTTTTCTTTCTTCTGCTTTTCTTTATCTATTTTAACTGAATTCGTAGATTTAATCTGTTTCTCTTCTGGTGGAAGAATATTTAATATTTTCTCATAAGCTTCGACTGGATGACCTTCCAGTTTTCCATTTTCGCCACCGCCATACTCATCAGACCAAGAATACTTCCATAGAGTTTTATATTCCTTGCCTTGCGCATCGTATAAGATAATTTTAAGCCTTGTATTGTCCGTCCCCCATTTCTCTCTATCACTTCCTTCTGGATTAATTCTTAGATTCAATTGTTCCAAGTTTGCGAGGAACTTTTCATAATTATCTTTTGTGATACTATATTTCGACCACCTTTCTTCTCCTTTGTGAAATGGAGAATACAGGTTATGACCATGCATATATCTGAGACTATCGTATGATATTTCTCTGATGTGTGTATATTTCTGTGGAGGGTCATGTGTCGAAGACGTGTCCTCA
>USAI01000095.1 GCA_900552675.1 uncultured Prevotella sp. | reverse complement strand
AAAATTCTGACATGGCAAAATCCTGGGCAACTTTTTGTTGCTCAGGCACTTATAATTAATGTTAAACTATAGTGTTGCGGAATTAAGGTTATTTATTTTCGCTACCTTTGTAGAAGACAGTTTATTAATTTTCAATTTTTTCTTCTACATGGGTACCGATATAAAAGAAAACATCACCACACGCGAAAAAGAGATCTTAAATCTTCTTTCTAAAGGAATGAAGAGCAAAGAAATTGCGGCGGAGTTGTTTATATCTGCCCACACCGTAGAATATCATCGCCGACAACTGCTCAAGAAAACCAACTCTCGAAACATCGCACAGCTCATAGGAAACGCCTTCCGCATGGGCATCTTGTGAGCCGTCGGCCAAAAACATAAAGGAAACGATTTTTTTTAAAAACCATAAGCTTATGAAACATTTTAACCTCTACATGATGGGCTTAGCCCTTATGTCAAGTGTTTGTGCCACAGCGCAAACATACCAAGCTCTGCCCCAGCCCATTCCAGGCGTAAAGGCGCAGCAGCTCTTCAAGAAGGCTAACAGCAGCCAACCCGCCGCACAGCGCCCTGACACCAAAACCACCAATGCCCCGAACATCAAGGGTGTGCGCATGGTGCCACTGGCACAGATTGTCAAGGCACAACGCGCCGAAAAGGCCGACGAGATGGTGAAGAAAACATTGCCCACAAGCTGGACCGAAACCGAAAACAACGGCGCACCGAAGACGGGCAAGATAACCTACGACAAGTATGGCCGCTTCAGCGTGGTCGACTACGGCACGTACAAAGACCTCTACACCTACGACACCAACGAAACAGGCTCAAAATGGAGCACAAAGCTGGTGCGCCGTCAAAGGGGCGGAAATATTGATGACCACTACAAAGAAGAGCGCACCTTCGACCAGTATAACCGTGTGTCGACCATAAAGATTTATGAGAACCCCTATGGATTGGGCCTAATGCTGGTAGAAGAGCGCGAGTACGACTACAGTCAAAACGCTGAGGGTATCGAGGTGAAAGATGTCGACTATGACATTTATAACGACGTTCACCAGCCCCAACAAGTAGAACTGCTTAAATGGTTTGCCCCCACCAAGAGCTATATCAGCATCACCTATGATGCCCGATACGAGAAGGTAGACTTTGAGGTGAATGGCACCAACTACGCCCTCAAAAGATATTTTAAAGACTACAATAACGAGTGGGTGTTAGGCAACACTGAAGAGCGCTACTTCACTGCCGATGGCCGCGATTTGGGCTATCTCAACTGCTCTTACTCTGATGGTGAAATAAGCGTTTGCGATGGCCAAAAGACAGAGCTGTTGCTCAATACGCCCGAGGCTGGCTACACGACAGAGGTTCGCTCTCAGATGAGCTCTTACTCCGAGCCCGCAAACACGTGGGTGTATAATGAGAAATATGTGTATAGCAACAACAAAGACCTGCCCAAGACACAGGCCAATGGCGACCGCTCAGAAAAATACTACAGGTATGAAACCTCAAAGGCCGACTGGGATCTGAAGAACGTTGAAACTGGAGCCTGGACCCCTGATGGCTTTTTGAAAGAAACTTACGAAAGCTATGATGGCGGCGTATTAGATTATACCGAGACGAGTTTCTTCAAATATTCGGCCACGGGCGAAGAAGAGGGCTACGTGCTACCGTTTAAGAACGGCGGCTATGTTCTGGAGACCGACATGAAGGGCGTAGACGGCAGCTATTACACCTTCTACGACAAGAACCACAACGTTACGCGCCAGCTCAGAGCCATCTACAAAGACGGCAAAGACTCGGGTGACTACTCATACGAAAGCACCGTGCCCGAAGAACATATATACGAAGAGCTGAAGAACGGCAAGTGGGTGACCGTAACCACCGACCTGATGATAGGCGATGGCGACAACCACCTGGAGGTGAAGTTTAACGCCAAGGGCCAGATGACACAGTGGGACGAATATGAGGAGGGCCTTCACACCGAGCATGTGGTTTATACCTATCTCGACAACGGATACATTGAAGAGTCGTATAACACCATTACCAACAAGGTAGACGAATACACCCAAGTAACCATCGACGCCGCCAATGTTGTTACCTACATCAACTACGAGTATAGCAGCAGCGGCAAGGTAAGATGGGGCGAGAAATATGTTACCTACCCCACAGGCAAGCAGCTTCAGTATCGTTGGAGTTCTTCCATCGGGGATTTCGAACTTCAAAGCACCACGGCAAAGACGCTGACCACAACAGCTGCCGATGGCACACGAACCAGCATCTATCGCGAGATCGACGACAATGGCAACGTAGTGGAAACGCGCAAAGAGAGCTCTTATTACAAAGACGGTGCAAACCGCCGCGAGACTTATAATAAGGTAGACGGCCAGTGGGTAGGCGAAGAAAAGAGCGAGCAAGAGCCTGTAACAGCGCCCCAGTTTGAGGTGCTTGACCTGCAAGACCCCACGGCTTGCAACGACGAGTATTTCTATCCCTATGACAGCGATGAGGAGGAGGATGTCTTCCCATCTTCTTCAACCAACCATACCAGTTGGGGATGGAAAGACGGTCAGTGGGCAATAAGAAACCAGGAAACCACCGTTTACAGTCAGCCCGACGAAAACACACTCGTTCAGACCTTCACTGAGATTAGTGATCAGACGATAGACGATCCTAACCTTCCTTACGAAAAGCGCACCAACTATGACTCGCGTAAACGCGACAGCCGTAAAAACCTTATCGAGCATAAGTATGGTTCAACCACCTTGAAGATCTATGATGATGGTACAACCACTCAAAATAGGCAGTCTGAGATAATCGACTCTTATACTTACAACGACGAGGGTCTGCTCACATCACATAAACACGAAGAGTATAGCGGCCAGGCATCTGACGCCTCTGCATCGGCAACACGCGCTGCCAGCACGCTACAGCTTACAAGCTCTATTATAACCAACTACTATTACACCGAGCTCAACATAGTAAACGGCATCACCTCTACCACCGCCGACGCTACCAAGCCCGCCTTCGCCGTGAGCGGTCGCACCGTGAGCGCGGTAGGCAAGAGCGTTGCCATCAGCCTCTACACCCTCGACGGTCAGCTCGTGGCCACATCAGCCACAGGTCAGGTTGAAGCTCCCGCCAACGGTATCTTCATCGCTGTGAGCGGAGCAGCAAAGTGTAAGATTGTTGTGAAATAAAACCAGCAGAACAAATGATGTCTCTTGACAAAGAAGAGACCACCATAACCCGTTAAATGAGGGAATAAAAAGCGCCAAAGGCGAACATCACCAAGGTAAAACCCCATGTGATGTTCGCCTTTTTTTGCCCCATTTGTTCAGCACGCTGAACATTTTTCTTGAAAATCTGTTCAGCGCGTTGAACATTTTTTACCGATATTTGTTTTGCGCTCTGAACAAATAAGTGTATCTTTGCAAAAAATGAAGTAAATATGGAAAATCTGTTTAACCAATGCAGACGTCTTTTAAGGGTCACCTCTTTAGACTATGTAAGACCAATCATTAAACAAGTGCATTGGAATCAAAGACTGATTTCGATCAGAGGAGCCCGTGGCGTAGGAAAAACCACCTTACTCTTGCAATATATAAAGCAAACGTATGGAGACAATCCGACAGAAGCCATCTATGTGAGCTTGGACAACCTCTATTTCAGCCGTCACACATTTATCGACTTTGTAGAAGATTTTTACAAGATGGGTGGCAAGTGTATCTTTGCCGATGAGGTTCATAAATATCATGGATGGAGCCAAGAACTGAAGAATGCCTACGATGCCTTTCCCGACATGCGTTTTGTCATCACTGGCTCTTCTGTTCTCAACATATTAAATTCAGACGCCGACCTCTCGCGCCGTTGCATCAACTATAACATGCAGGGCCTTTCGTTTCGTGAATATCTGGCTCTCTGTGAAGGCTTGAAGTTTGACCAAACAGATTTGCAGTCTCTTTTAGAAGAACCAAACAAGCTATGTATGGCTGTCAACGAGAAATGTCGCCCGTTGGTTCATTTCGACAGGTACCTCAAAACAGGTTATTACCCGTTTGTTCTGGAAGGGGAAGAAGACTATTATGAACGCATATCGAATGTTGCAAATCTTATATTGGAAATTGAGCTGCCACAATTGTGCGGTGTTGATGTGTCCAATATCCGAAAGCTGAAGAGCCTTTTGGCAGTGTTGGCCTCTGAATATCCTATGCAGATAGACATGATGAAGCTGTCAGCCATGGCAGGAATGTCACGCACCACCCTGCTTGCATACCTACAGTATCTGCAGCGAGCCAAGCTCATCAATTTGTTATATTCAGGCGATGCCTCATTAAAGAAGATGCAACGTCCAGACAAAATATATATGGAGAACAGCAATCTTTTGCACGCTTTGTCGCTGAACGGTGTCAATGAAGGAACGCAGCGAGAGGTGTTCTTCGTAAACCAACTGGTTTATCAGCATCGTATAGAATATGCCTCTTCACAGGCCGATTTTATGGTCGACGGCAAATACACCTTTGAGGTAGGAGGCAAGTCGAAGGACGGCAAGCAGATTGCAAATATGAGCAATTCTTACATTGCCGCAGATGGCATAGAGTTTCCTTATGGAAACAAGATTCCTCTGTGGTGCTTCGGCTTTTTGTATTAGATTAAAGACAACGATATTTCTATAAAAGCAGTAACACCTACACCTCAACGGAGGCCACCGTCCTACTATAGTTTCCTTTTTTTTGTAATAACTACGCCAAGTGTAAAGAGGAGTCAGGGTATCTAAAAAGTAGGACGAGGGTCTCCGTGCCCCGTCCTCCATGTGATAACATATTTCACTTGCTGTTGGATGGATGCTGTTGAATGGGTGCTGGAGGACGGGGCACGGAGACCACCGTCCTACTATAGTTTCCTTTTTTTGTAATAACTACGCCAAATGTAAAGAGGAGTCAGGGTATCTAAAAAGTAGGACAGGGGCCTCCGTGCCCCGTCCTCCATGAGATAACATATTTCACTTGCTGTTGGATGGATGCTGTTGGATGGGTGCTGGAGGACGGGGCGCGGAGGCCACCGTCCTACTATAGTTTCCTTTTTTGTAATAACTACGCCAAGTGTAAAGATAAGTCAGGGTATCTAAAAAGTAGGACGAGGGCCTCCGTGCCCCGTCCTCCCTGAGATAACATATTTCACTTACTGTTGGATGGATGCTGTTGGATGGGTGCTGGAGGACGTGGCACGGAGGCCACCGTCCTACTATAGTTTGCGATACAGTTGTTAATCCATGTATAAAGTTACGTATTACAATCCATAGTTAGCAAGGCTATTCACTCCCCTCCATAAGGGGAGGGGAAAGCCGCGCGAGCGCGGCGCGGGGGAGGGACTTCTGTATATTTATGCACTATTGCAAGTGTTTTCTGAAAGGCATCAAATTACAATCTGAAAGCATGGGTTTTAGGGTGTGAAAGCATGGGTTTTAGGAGGTGAAAGCATGGGTTTCAGGAGGTGAAACCAAGGGTTTTGCAAACGAGAGGTATTAACTTTTAAAAGTGTAAGCATACCACTATGGTTTTCTTTCAGACTGTAAGAAAATTAATAAATATTGTGTGAACGAATGTAAAAACGCGAGATTGAATATTTATGCAAAACAACACAACAATGTGCATAAATATACAATCTCGTGTTAAACGATGTAGCTAAGAAACGATAACGAAATCATTCATACTTCTGCAGAGGGCGAGCTCTCCAATCGTCCCATACATAGCTGTCGGGGTAAGTTGATTGGTTCAGCACGGTGCCATCCCACTCACGAATATAAGTATTGAAGCGGCGCTGACCCTCTTCCAACACGATGAGGCGGGCACCAGCCTTCAGGTGGTTATACTCGGTGTTGCCACCCGAATATCGGCCATAACCCAGCAAGATATTGCGAAAGAGGGTGGTGTAATCGTTATCGTGATCGTGACCTACGAAGATGCCCATCACGTCGGCACCCTCCATCATGGCGGTGAACATGCCCGAATTAAACTCGGGGCCGCAGCACTGCTCACGACGGGTGCCAATCATGGCCACATTCTGGTTTTCGGTGGCATAAGTAAACTCGGGCAGCGCGATATGGAAGAAGGCGAGCGCGGGAAGGGTTTTGCCGCCATTAGCATCTTTCAGTGCCTGTGCCTGCTGACGATACCAGCTTACCTGGTCGAAGGTGAGCCATGCGTAGGTGCCGTGACTCTTGTCTTCAGGAAAGCCCTTGGGATAGCTGTGCGAGTCGAGACAATACAGCACGGCGGCATCGTTCTTACCCTTGCGGTCTTTAATTTTCACCACATAGTCGAGCTCTTTGGCATTGCTCAGGTCGGGCAAGATATTGTTTTTTACGCCACGCGCAATGTTGTATAGCTCGCGGTTTGTGAGGCCCTGCTCGTTGTCGTGGTTGCCAAACTCGTAGACAAAGGGTATGTTATACTTGCTGATGCAGTTGAGCACATCAAGCAGGTTCTCCTTGGCGGGGGCGCCATAGATAATGTCGCCCGTAAGCACGATAAGGTCGGGGCGCTCTTGCGTGAGCACATTTTCAAGAACCTTTAACGCAGCCTTTGATGCCTCGCTACCATTATAGTGAACATCGGTAAACTGTGCAATTTTAAACTTACCATCGGCATTAAACTTAAGGTTTTGTGCAATGGTGGCTGTGGCGGCCAGCAAGAAGGCAGCCGCCAACGTAAATAGTTTTTTCATTTTTATATGTTTAGAATGTCGTCTTCTTATTAATACTTTTTCAATATTTCTTCACACAGCATCAAGCTCTTTATCATCATGCGTGGGATGTGGAACGGGCCTTTAAAGAGGTTGCCCTTAGCGGGCTGAGCCACAGTGCCATCACGATGCAGATAGCCATACCACTCGCCATACTCATCATCGGGGAAGTGGGCGTAGGTCCACTCGCTGATGCGCTCATGACGATACAGATATTTCTCATCGCCCGTAACAAGGAAGGCATAAAGACAAGCAATGATGGTCTCGGTGTGTGGCCACCAGAACTTCATGTCTTGCGAATAGTCTTGTACCGGCAGGTTACGACAGTCGCGGAAGTTGATGATGCCACCATACTGCTTGTCCCAACCCCAGTCCCACGACCAGTCGAAAATGGTGAGGGCGGTATCGAGAATTTCCTTATCGCCTCCGCGTGCCTGAGCCACATCCATAAGGAACCACATGGTCTCCATGCAGTGGCCAGGGTTGATGGTGCGCCCCATGCAGGTGTCGATAAACTCGCCGTTGGGTCCTACGGTTTCGAGCAACGCCTTAAACTCGGGATGCATAAAATATTTGCGCAACTTATCTATCGACTCGTCAATCTGCTGGTCGATAACGGGGTCGCTGATGGCCTCGCGCAAACGCGATGCCACATTGATAAGAATCATCACGATGCTATGGCCTTGCACATCGAGGTTGGGCTCATACTTAGGTGTGAGGAAGCCCGGTGTGGCCAGGAAGCGCTGCGTGTCTTTAAACAGCTTGAGCGCCTTCTCGGCATAGGTTTTATCGCCTGTTGCGAGCGAATATTCAGACATGGCGATGATGGCAAACGTCTCGCTAAACACATAGCGGCGCTTGCGCAGCGGGGTGCCCTCGGCTGTTACCGAGAAGAACATGTGGCCATCGGTATCGAAGCAATGACGCTCTATAAAATCGATTGTGCTCTTTGCTGCGTCGAGCCACTCTTGCTTGCGCTCTACATTGTTGTAGGCGAAGGCGCAGATGAAGGCAAAACGGCCCTGAAACCACACGCTCTTGGTGGTATCGATTAACGAACCATCACGGTTAACACATGTATAAACGCCACCATGCTGGCGGTCGAGGCCATACTTCATCCAGAACGGCATAATGTTGTTCACCAGGTCATTCTTATACTTCTTTGACCATTCTTGTAGATATTTCTTTGTATCCATAGTATAAAAATTTTATTTATTTATTTTAGGGTACTTTTTGTGGGTGGGTGATAGTTAAAATTACTATTGGTAGAGTTATTACTGATGCGTTAAAAAATAAAGCATCATTTACGTTTGCTCCACAAAAATACAACTAAATAAGATACGAAACAAACAGACTCAAAATTATTTTGATTTAATTTATTAATAAATTCTGTTTAATTTTCTTTCTTACTTTTTCAGTTCTATTTTTTCGTTTTAAGACTTAGCCGATGATTAAAACGGCAAGTGTGCGTGTAAGCGTATCCGCGATGCAGCCTTGTCCATATTTTTTTATCTCTTTACCTTTG
>USAI01000094.1 GCA_900552675.1 uncultured Prevotella sp. | reverse complement strand
TCGCTCGACCTTTGGTCGCTTGCCAGAGCAAGAAGGGGAGGGGGAAGCCGCGCTCCGCGCGGCGCGGGGGTGGGGCTTGGGAGGGGCTCTATTACACCTTCTTAGGCAGCACCAAGTTCAGCACCACGGCCAGCAGGAACACCACGGCGACACAGTTTTCGGCAAACACCGTGCGCACGATGTCGGGGAAGATGGCGAACATTTCTGTAGCCTGAGTGAAGCCCAGTCCGATGCTGAGCGACAGACTCACGATAACCATGTTGCGCTGCGAGAAGCCAGCACGTGCCATCATGCCGAAGCCCGCAAACAGAATGCTGCCAAACATCATGATGGTGCATCCGCCCAGCACGGCTTGCGGAATGGTGGTGAGGGCTGCTCCGATGATGGGGAACACGCCACCAATGATCATCACCACGGCTCCCACGCCGATGGTGAAGCGGTTGACCACGCCCGATATAGAGGCCAGTCCTACGTTTTGGCTAAATGAGGTGATGGGGGTGCAGCCGAAGATGCCCGACACGGTGCTGACGAAGCCATCGCAGCAGATGGCCGACCCCATTTCACGCTCCTTAGGGTCGCGGTGTAAGGCGCTGTTACACAGAGCCGATGTGTCGCCAATGGTCTCGGTGGCCGACACCAGATATACCGCCACTACCGAGAGGATGGCGCCCAGGTTAAACTCGGGGGCGAAGGGCATGAGGCGAGGCAGCGCAATGAACGAGAGCGACGACAGGTTGCTAAAGCTCACCATGCCCATGCAGCACGCCAGCACATAGCCCACCACGAGGCCCACGAGCACCGACAGCGACCGCAAGAAGCCCTTGGCAAACACCTGGCACAGCAGACAGGCCAGCAGCGTGATGGTGCCCACAATCCAGTTGTTCAGGCTACCAAAGTCGGGTGCTCCCTGTCCGCCCGCAAACGAGTTGGCGCCGATGGGCAGCAGCGAGAAGCCGATGGCTGTTACCACTGTGGCCGACACCACATGCGGTATGAGGCGTATCCAGTATTTCACAAACAGGCCCAGCAGACCTTCTACCAGTCCGCCCACGATGACGGCGCCCACCAGCGTGCCCATGCCATAGGCTCCGGCAATGCTGATGGCCAGCGATAAGAAGGTGAACGAGATGCCCATGACGATGGGCAGACGCGAGCCCACGCGCCAGATGGGAAACAGCTGCACCAGGGTTCCGATGCCCGCTATCACCATACAGTTTTGTATCAGTGCGGCGCTCATGGCGCTGTCGAGGCCCACGGCGGCCGCCAATATCATAATGGGCGTGATGTTACTCACAAACATGGCCAACACATGTTGCAGGCCGAAGGGCAACGCTTTAGCCAACGGCACGCGGCCGTCAAGCTGGTACAGGTTTTCTATAGATGCTTTCATCAAAAATACAATTTGTTTTTTCGGCAGCAAAGGTACAAAAAAAAATTGTTTTTCTTTTAATTCACCACCGACACTACCCCATTGCCCGCCACATAGCGCGAGCGGTAGCGGTTGAGCTTTTTGCCATTATCGCCAGCCACCACATTGCCGCCCGTGTTCAGGTTATACTGTCGGTGGCAGACGTTACACTGCGCCATGCCCGACGAGGTGAGCGTGAGGGGGTATGAGTGGACGGGAATGGCGTCGGGCGAGAAGCAGTTGGGGCACTCGCCGTCGTAGGCGTAGAAGGTGGTGGGGTCGTCAAGGTTACCGTTTCCCACAATGATGCGGTTGTTCAGCCCCAAGAGCACGGTAGAGCGCTGGTCTTCGGCCGTAAATATCACCTCGTCGCTGGTGCCCATATTGGTGTTGAAGGCATAATAGGTGGCGCCCCCATGCAGGGTGGTGGTGATAGCGCAGAACACCCCTCGGCCCGTGGCTGCCGCCATGAGCGCTGCCGAGTGGCTGTGCGTGTTCGTGTTGAACACGAAGCGGCATGGGTAGCGACAATACAAGCTGTCGGCGTCGCTACAGGCCAGGGTGTTGGCCAGCAGCAGCGCCGACAGAAGATAACGACCATATTTCATAATCTTATTTTTTTTATTCTAAACAACAAAAACAACATGAGGGTGTGTCAAAATAGAAGTTAAAAGAAGTTTGGGCTTCGCCCGAAGTTAACAGAAGTTAGCGGACATATGTATAAATTGCTGAAAATAAAGCATTTGTCTGTTAACTTCCATCCATCGTAGATGGATTAACTTCTTCTTAACTTCCTCTAACTCCTATTTTGACACACCCTCATAAAAACTATTATGTTGTTTACTTGTTGTTCCTATGTTGTTTCTTGTTGTTTGTTACTTCACAATACGCTAAGAGGTATTTTTAACAACTGCTCAGCAATAAAGCCTCGGCCTCGTCAACCTTTTTAAACGTAAACTGGCTGAGGGTATCGTTCATAAGCTGTGCTATCTGTTCGTTGCAGAGGTTGCCGATAGATCCTTCGTGCGTGTGATGAATGTCGTGCGAGGCATGGAAGGTGCCCGCCTCGATCTGCAGTCCCACTTGTTTGTAGGCATCGCGGAAGGGCGTGCCAGCGGCTGCCAAGCGGTTTACCTCTTCAACCGAGAACATGGGGTCGTACATGGGGTTGTCAAGAATGTGCTCGTTCACCTCGATGCGGTTGATGATGTAGGCTGCCATGTGCAGGCAGTCGGCCAACTCGTCGAAGGCGGGAAGGAACACCTCTTTAATGATTTGCAGGTCGCGGAAGTAGCCTGTGGGCAAATTGTTCATGATGAGCATTATTTGCTGTGGCAGACCCTGCAGCTTGTTACACTTGGCACGTATCAGCTCAAACACGTCGGGGTTCTTTTTATGTGGCATGATGCTTGACCCCGTGGTACACTCTTTAGGCAGACGCACGAAACTGAAGTTCTGACTGTTGAACATACAGGCGTCGAAGGCCAACTTTGACAGTGTGGCGGCCACTGATGCCAGGGCGAAGGCCACATTGCGTTCGGTCTTGCCGCGCCCCATCTGTGCATACACGGCGTTGTAGGCCATGCTGTCGAAGCCTAACAGCTGTGTGGTGAGCGTGCGGTTCAGGGGGAACGATGAGCCGTAGCCCGCTGCCGACCCCAAGGGGTTGCGGTTTGTGATGCGCCAAGCGGCTAAGAGAAACGTCATATCGTCGGCCAGCGACTCGGCATGTGCGCCAAACCACAGGCCAAACGAGCTGGGCATGGCTATCTGCAGGTGCGTATATCCGGGCATGAGCACGTGCTTATACTGCTCACTCTTGGCTTGCAGCTCGTCGAACAGCACCTTTACGGCCTCAACAATGTTGCGCAGCTGGTGGCGCGTAAACAGTTTCAGGTCTACCAGCACCTGGTCGTTGCGCGAGCGGCCCGAGTGTATCTTCTTGCCCATGTTGCCTAAGCGCTGGGTGAGCATGAGTTCTACCTGCGAGTGAACATCTTCTACGCCCTCGTCGATGGTAAACTGGCCAGCAGCGGCAATGTCGTAGATGCGGCGCAGCTCGGCCAGCAGGGGTTTCAGTTCGTCTTTCTCGAGCAAGCCAATGCTTTCGAGCATGGTGATGTGTGCCATAGAGCCCAGCACATCATACGGGGCCAGGTAGAGGTCGAGCTCGCGGTCGCGGCCCACGGTAAACCGTTCTATCTCTTTGTTTACCTCAAAGTTTTTTTCCCAAAGTTTGTGTGCCATAGTGTGTTTAATACGGAATCATTGCCATCATGTCGGCCACCTTCTCGATGCCTTCTTGCAGCGGCTTCTTTACCATGCCCTTGAGCATGAAGGGGATGTCGCCCTTGAGGGTGAGCTTCAGCTTACAGGTGGTGTCGGAGGTGGGCAGCAGCTGTATCCACAGGTTGAAGGGTATAGGACTGTTCTCGGTCTCAAACTTGATGGTTTTCAGTGGCTCGCGGTCGATAACGCGCAACGTTATTTTGCCCACCATGGGGGCTTCGATCGAGAGGCTGTCGGCATCGAAGGTGAGGTTGTTCAGCTGTTCGGCTTGCTTGCGCTGCTCGTCGGTGAGCTGCCCTTTGATGGCCTCCATGCGGTCTTTCAGGCCCTGCAGATTGTTGAGATCGCTCAGCGTGTTATACACCGTTTGCTGAGGATAAGCTATTTGTTTTACGTTACTTTCGAATGTGGTCATATTTTTATTAAAGGAGTTAACGGGAGTTAAGAGGGAGGTAAAAGGAAGTTATGATGAATTAAAAGGAAGTTATCGGGAGTTAAGAGGAAGTTATCGGAAGTTAACGGACAATAGCATTGCCGCTCAAGTAGTAAGGCATACGTCCGTTAACTTCACTCGCGTAGCGAGTTAACTTCCGATACCTCCGATAACTTTCAAAAAGTTATTATCTCCCTTAAACTGTTGAACTTTTCAAGCTCAACAGTTTATCTATTCCAATTAGCTGGATCCTTACGCCACTCGTGCAGCAGCTCAACATCGGCCTTGGCAATATAGCCTGTGGCCAGCGCCTGTTCTACCACGTGGTCGTAGTCGGTAAGGGTTTGCAGCTCTACGCCAGCATCGGCAAAAGCCTTGGCGGCAACGGGGAAGCCGTAGGTGTAGCTGGCCACCATGCCCACTACCTCGTAGCCAGCAGCACGCAGCGCCTCAACGGCCTTCAGACTGCTACCACCTGTCGAGATAAGGTCTTCAACCACTACCACCTTGGCACCAGCGGGCAGCTCGCCCTCAATAAGGTTGCCCATGCCGTGGTCTTTAGCCTTAGAGCGAACATATACGTAGGGCATGTTCAGCTCGTCGGCCACCAACGCACCCTGTGCTATGGCACCTGTTGCCACACCTGCCACGGCCTCGGCCTGTGGAAAATGCTGCATCACGGTGTGCACCAGCTGCAACTTTACAAAGTTGCGCAACTCGGGGAACGAGAGGGCCTTACGGTTGTCGCAGTAGAAGGGCGACTTCCATCCTGATGCCCATGTGAAGGGGTCGTTGGGTTGCAACTTAATGGCTTTGATGTCGAGAAGTTTCGATGCAAATACTTTTTTTAATGTATCCATAATATACTGTTTATATGTTTAGCATTTATAGAAGTTATTGGGAGTTAAAAAGGAAGTTAACTCGCTGCGCGAGTGAAGGTAACGGACATATGCCTTACCTTTTAATAGAAAGGCTATTGTCCGTTATCTTCTTGAACGACCGAAGGGAGTGGTCACTTCTTTCATAACTTCCAATAACTTCTGAACTTTGCAAAAGTTCAAATAATGTTTTTTCTCGGCACAAAGATAGCCATTTTTTTATAGGTGTGAAAGTTTTTGTTGATAAAAGTAGGATGCGGTGCTGTGCCTCATTCCTTTAGAGATATCAATCGCCACCCCACGAACCTGAGTCCCATTCATAGTCGGTGGCCGACTTGTCTTCTTCTACCACATCTATTTTGTCAACATGGCTACCATCGCCGCCATGCACTACGCTGGCCATGTTGAGGCCATTAACGCAGAGGTGGTCAGACATAACGATAATGGTGCTGGCGGGCTGTATATATGTTTTTTTCATTGTTTTCTGTTGTTGTTTTATTCGCGTTATATTATTCTTATTCGCGCTTCGCGCTCATGGGTTTTAAACATTAATGTCCATTAATTGAACATTAATTATCATTAATACGCGCTACGCGCTCTTTTCTAAACCCAAACGCGCGAAGCGCGGAATATTAATGTTCAATTAATGTTCAATTAATGATAATTAATGTTTAACCCTAACGCGCGAAGCGCGGAATATTAATATTCAAGAAATATTGATGTTCACAAAATTTTATCTCACTACTACTTTTCGGCCATTCACAATATAGATGCCTTTGGGCAGGTCTTGTGTGCTCTCGCCATCGCGCACCTTTTGGCCATCGAGGTTAAACACACCGCTGATGCCCTTGTGGCGCGAGGTGAACTGTGAGGGCTGACTGTTGAGGTCGTCGATAGAGGTGGCGTCGTCAATGATGCCATCAATCTCAAGGCGCGGAGCAGCGGCTATGGGATGGCTACCCTTTACCTCAAACCAGCAGCGGAAGCCCTTCAGGCCATACTCTTTGTTAGAGGGCACCTGCACGATTTTTCCGCCGCGCATCACGTAGTCGCCACTCAGATCGTCGCGGCCAGGAAGGATGGCGTCGTTGTCGTAGGTCTTGGTCAGCGTGCCATAACAGGTAAGGTCGCCGTTGTTGGCACCTGTCGAGAAGTTGGTTTGCGATATCCAGCTCACATTATCCCAGTCAATCTTATCATATTCTTCCTTATCATAGTGGGCTTGATCCGTTTCGCTCAACTTAAGATGCTTTACCAGCGCAGCGCGGTCGAGGGTCACCATGGTGATGTCGTAGTGGTTCCCGGGGATGGTGAGCGAGAATCGGTTGTTCTCGTCTTGGTAGCTCTCACTTTTGCCGTCGGCAGCCAGCCAGTAGGCGTTGTTGGCCACGTCCTCGCCCTTGTCGTCGGTAGTACGGCGGGTGTAAAATTTTTCTGCCGTGTAAGCCAGACCCTTATCGTCGGTGAGCACGGTGGGCTTTACAATGTATGGCTCAAAGGCCTTAACCATCACTTCGCTATCTTGCTGGGGCTCAACGGTTCTGAAGGTCACCACGCCATTTTCCAGCGAGGTGAGCTTAGCCACCTTTACATCGTCGCCAAAGGTGCGCTTCATCTGTCCAAACTTGAGGTCGACGGGCAGGATGAGCGAGTTCCACTGCCCCTCCTTAAACGTGCGGTTCAGGTGCAGCACACTGTTTTTATACGTATCTTTGGCGTTGGTAAGATATAGCAGAGAGGTTTGGTCCTCGTCGAGAATGAGCTCGGGGTCACGGCGTGGGCCAGCATACAGCAGCTTAAAGTTGTCAACACAGGTTACGTCGCCATCGTGCAGCACGCAGTCGTCGCCAACATAATAGCCTATGCGCAGCGTTACGGGGTTTGTCTCAGAGATTTTGGTGACCCAGTCTTTATCGTCAAGGCACACCTGCACCTGGTTTTCATACTTGCCATCGAAGAAGGCGCGACCAGCACCCTGGCCATCTTTATCTTTCCCCATCAGCGTCTTAGCATCAGCCACAGACAGCTTGTTCAGCGTGGCAGCGCTATACACCCCCGTCTTATCGATGCTTCCGTCTTTCACCACAGCCATCATGAGGCGTGCCGAAACACGTTTATCTTTGTTGACCTGTGTGGTGAAGCCGTTGCAGCGCAACAGATACCAGCCCGCCTTGTGCACCTTGATGTCTTGGTAGAAGACGAAGTCTTTTGCCCCGCGAGCGTAGCTGTAGAACAGCTTGCCGTTGTTTTGCTGATGGGTGCCATCAGATTTGCTCCAAGTGGTTGTACCTACCAGGCTATAGCTTTTATACATACGGTTATCGCCGAAGAATATATTATCGGTGACTTTATTGTCGGTGGCTTTGGTCGTTACTTTCCAATTTGAGGCATCAGTATCGTTGCATCGGAAACTGGGTGCCTTGATAAGGAACGATAAGTCGATAACATCTTCCATGTTGGCGGGGTTTAGCAATGTCAGCTTATAATATTCTTCCTTGGTGATAATTTTCCACTCCTGGGTTTTATAATCGGCATAAGCTTTTGTCTTCTTCGTTCCATTAATATTACAGTCGTTGTCTTTATTGTTAGGGAAAGCATCCACATAAAACGTCCACCATTTACTATTAACGAAACGGTTCATAATGAGATAATACACCTTATTGGTATCGCTGTAATCGGGTGCCTTTTCAAAACGGAATGTGGTGGCACCGTTGTTACCGTCTTGACCGTTGTGACCGTCTTTGCCGTCATTACCGTTGCTGCGGTCCATATAAAGGTGTGAGCTACCCGAACTGCTTTCGCAACCCAAGTGTGTGCCTGAACCAGAACCTGCCACGCGGTTATTAATCCAAAAGCGGTTATCGTTATAGTCAGCAGCATTATCAACCGATTCAAACCACAGGCCATGAGGCGTATTGTCAAGGGCAGCATGGGTGCCAAAATAGCCACCTACACTGAGGAAGCGTTTGGTACCTATATTATATAAACATAGCTGTTTGTTGGGGTCGGTAGGCTCGGAGCTATTGTAGGTGCCTGCCACACAAGCGGTGCTGGGGTCGATGCCGACAAGTTTATCCATGTTATCGGCAGCCACATACTGTGTGCCTAAGCTCTGCGCAAACGTTTTAGTGGTGTTGGTCATCAGCGCCATTAAGGCAGTAAAAAGCATTGTCATTGTAGTTGTGCAAGAAAAGGCACGCAACCACAATGAAAAAAAATAATTCTTCTTCATTTAAAAAAGTCTGTTTTATAACCCGTTGGCGGAATTAATTTAAGTTGATAAATATGAGTAAAAAGTTGCA
>USAI01000093.1 GCA_900552675.1 uncultured Prevotella sp. | reverse complement strand
CTGGCAGCGCAAAGCCGCTTAGCCGTTATCTCAAATTTTAACGAACTATTGTTATAAATGATTGTTTGTTTATGAAGAAAATTTACAAGAGATTAGTGACATGTTCACTTGCTGTGCTGGCTATGTGGCCCGCCACAGCGGTAAAAGCACAGACCGAGGCTGAAAAGGGGCAGACCTTTTACGCCTATCGTGTAGACCAGTTGAAGAAAGATGCCGAAGGCTTCAGTGCGCCATCGGTAATTGGCTGGGTATCGTTCAACACCAGCGACACCAGTAAGGTGACGCTGCTGAAGAAATATACAGGCATGTATGACATGGAAAAGGTGGGCGCTGGCGAGTATCTCGACGGAAAAATCTACACCTATGGCTATCAGTATGATGCTTCTGATTATGATGAGGCCTACCAGTCGACACGCTACATAGTGTATGATGCCGAGACCTTTACGCCCCTGAAAACCATCGACCGCTATGGCGAGCGCCGTGTGTCAGATATGACCTACGATTATACCACCAATACAATGTATGCGTTGGCAGAGGATAAGGTGACGACCGACCGCGAACTTCAGATTACCAGTCTTTATATCGTAAACACCGAGACGGGCGAACTGACCCGCGTGGGTGGCACGGGCGAGCTGTTAGGCATTAATGGCTACGGCAAAGTGGTAGACGACAACCTGGTGACGCTGGCTTGCGATAAGAATGGCGACCTGTATGCCATGTCGGCCTACCGTCACTTTTATAAGTTAGATAAGTTTTCGGGCAAGGCTACCGAGATAGGTAAGGAGCACAAACTGGCTGTAGAACCATTCTTCCAGTCGATGGCCTTTGGCGCTGACGGTGTGCTCTACTGGACGCAGCACACAGCGCACCCCTATGGTTGGCTCACCACTATCGATACCGCCACAGGTGTGCCCACCAAAATAGGCACGTTGGGCGACAACGACAAGCTAACCTGCTTGTTCCAGAAACGCAGTCTGGTAAAGACCTTCCCGCTGGCCGCTACCGACCTGAAGGCGGTGAACGATGAGGTGAAGCACAATCAGGTAACGCTGACCTGGACGCTGCCCACCAAAAACTATGATGGCACCGACGCTAACCTGACGGAGGTGCGTGTATATCGTTTGGGCACGGCCGAGCCTATTGCTGTGTTAGACCCCGATGCCACAACATTTGTTGACGAACACTCGGACAATGGACAAACGGCCTACGAGGTGGTAGCGGTAAACGCTGCGGCCCCTGGCACGCCTGCCACCGTGAGCCTCTTTGCCGGCTACGACCAACTGGTGGGCGTGAACGACCTACACGCGGTGAAGAACGATGCTACCAACGAGGTGAGCCTGTCGTGGACGAAGCCTACGCTGACGGTGAACAACGAGTATGCCGACTTCGACAACATTGTATATAATGTGTATCGCGTAAATCTGCTCACTCAGAAGTATGAGCTGTTGTCTGAAAACCAGAAGGAGCTTACTTTTAGCGAGGTGGTTACGGCCGAGGGTATCTACTGCTATGTGGTAGAGGCTGTTAGCGGTGGCGTGATAGGCTTGGGTGCCAAGACCGAGAATGTGTCGATAACAGAAACTAAGGTGCCGCCCTTTACTGCTAAGTTTGAGAAGAAGGGCGACGGCGATGGTCTGTTTTGGACAGCAGCCAATGCTCCGCATAAATATGGTGCTGGCTGGTCGATATCAAGCTATGTAGATAAAAACTTTGATGGCTACTATGCTCGCTTGTATAAGGCTTCGGGCAGCGAAGTGCTGAACGACTGGTTAATCTCTCCGCCCATAAAGATGGAGAAGGGCGAATATAACCTCTCTTATTATGGTAAGGGTTCGGAAAAGGATAAGTGGAGTTGGGCTGTGATGCTGGGCACCGATGGCAACGACCTCACCACCTTTACTACCGAGCTCGACCGCCACGAAAACGAGATTGTGTTTGGCGATAAGACGGTGCAAGGTGGATGGAAACAGGTGTGCAACAAAAACTTCACCATTACCACCTCGGGCATCTATCATATCGGCCTCTACGGTTTTACTAAGGAGGGCTCTTACATCTCGCTTTGCATTGATAACCTGAGCATTACGCCTGTAACTGATGGCATAAGCAGTGTGAAGGGTACAGCGGCTGCTAAGCTTACCTTCAATAATGACGTGGCCGAGGTGTCAGGCGGTAAAACGATTAAGCAGTGGATGGTGTTTAACGCTCAGGGTCAGCAGGTAATGCAGGGCTTGGGTAACGGAACGGCTAACGTGCAGATTGGCCTTTCGGCTCTGAACCATGGCCTCTACATCGTGAGCGTTACTACTACTGATGGCGCTGTGCAGACATTGAAACTGAAGAGATAAAATTTTATAAACAACGTTCATAAGGCCGACTGTATGGGGATATTCCTCGTGCAGTCGGCCTTTTTGTTTTTAGGTTCATCCAGAATTTGGAGTGATAATCCTTATCTAAGTATATATAGTATATGATATTCTAATAGCTTGCGAACATCTGTTTCTAAAAAACGTGCATGGCGCAAAGATAGATAAATGTATATTTATGCAAAAATAGCAGGGGTTTTGTATATTTATACATCTTCAATATTTTACGTTGCTTAACAAAATATTTGTTAATAATCTAACAATCGCGTTTCGTTTCACTTATTTTGCTTACACTTTTCAAAGTTGATACTTCTTATTTGGGAAAGCATGGGTTTTAGGTCGTGAAACCAAGGGTTTTAGGCTGTGAAAGCATGGGTTTCAGAGGCTGAAATCAAGGCTTTCAGACTGTAATGTGATGGCTTTCTCATCACGCTTCGCTTTTTGTATATTTATGCAAAAAGTGTGGCCCGATTTTTGGGGGCTTTGCGTAACGTTTTTTTTTGAGTAATTGCTTATGGTATTGTAAGTTTTGTTGTATCTTTGCACTATATAAAAATGACAACACTCCAATGGCATTTGAAACAGAAATAAAAGAATACGAAAGTCTGAGAAAGAAATATCAGACGATGGTAGTGAAGAAAATGGATGAAGAAGAGTATTTGAAATACAACGAAATACTTTTCTCTACCCATTCGTGTGCCATTGAGGGCAACTCTTTTTCGGTAGACGATACGCGAGAACTGAAAGAGAAGGGCTTGGGGATGATTCCTGCAGGAAAAACCTTGTTCGAGGCTTTTGAGATGCTCGACCATTTCAATGCTTACGAGTATATGATGAAGAACACGCAGCATCCGCTGGATGAAGACTTTTTGAAAGAAATAAGCAGGCTGGTGACGCTTCATACACTTAGCTATCGTGCGCCAGATGCTACGCCAGGCGAATATACCACTACCGATATGGTCGCGGGCGACACCGTGTTTGGCGACCATGAAGAGCTGATTGAGCGTGTGCCACATCTGCTGGCCTCTACCGAGCGTGCTATCGTTGCAGCTACAATTCATCCTGTGGTGTTGGCTGCGCGTTTTCATGGCTTTTACGAGTATCTACACCCGTTTCGTGATGGTAATGGCCGTACGGGGCGTCTTGTGAGCAATTATATCTTGTTGCGCTGTGCTCATCCGCTGATTATTATTCCCTCCGACTGCCGTCAGGAGTATATCTCTTCTTTGAAGAAAATACGCACTGAGGCTACTGATGAACATCTTATCAGGTTTTTCTTCAAAATGGCGGTTCAGCGCATGAAGGGGGAGATTGAACAAAAAGAGACAAACACACAGCGTTTCAGAACTTTCGTGTTTTGAAACACTACGCATTTGTCTCGGCTCTTTCTTGATGCTTCGGGGTGTTACAGGCCGCGCGCCTTGTATATCACTTCTTTGGCCTCGTTTATCTCTTGAAACTTCTTTTCGGCTGCCTTGCGCACATCTTCGCCTAGGGTGGCCACACGGTCGGGGTGGTGCTTTAACGCCATCTTGCGGTAGGCGGCTTTCACCTCGTCGTCGGTAGCCGAGGCGTCAATGCCCAGCACCTTGTAGGCAGCGTCGAGGTTGCTGCAGCCGTTGCTCAGGTTCAGCATCGAGTCGAGGTCGGTGGTCGAAATGCCCATCCATAGGGCTACGTTGTGCAGCGCCTCTATCTCTTCGCTCACCACCACGCCATCGGCCTGGGCAATGGATACTAAGAAATTGAGCAACTGCAAGCGCTGGCTATATTCCATGTTGGCGGCTATCTGTCCGCACACATCGTGTATGTTGCCTGCAAACTGTGGCATGCCCACCTGTTTCTGATACTCAAAGAGGCGCATCATGATCTTTTCGCCCTCGTTCACCGCCATCTCACCAAAGTTTTGGCGCAGAAAGCGGCGCACCAGCTCCATCTCTGAGTGCATCACACGGCCATCGGCGCGGATGATGTATGATGCCAGCGACAGTAGCGAAAATAAAAACGAGTTGCGCTGTCCTTCATACTGCATGCGTTCGCGCTCCTGCTGGGTGTAGTCGGCTTCGTCTTGTCCCGACATGCTTTTTTCCAGCAACCATCCTAAAGCAAAGCCTGCAAAGGCTCCAAGAGGGCCTCCCATACAGAAGCCTAACCATCCACTAATCCATTTTCCTAATCCCATATTGTTTTCTTTTCTTTAATTATAATATTATTACCCACTTTCTTGCCACTTTCGGCATTTACAAAGTCGAGTAGGGTGGTATCTCTTTTAAAAAGTGATAGGTGTTGTTTTCATAATCCATCTTGCAGCAATAATGCGTTATGCCGTTGCTCACCATCAGATAGTCGACGTGTAGCAGTATGTTGTAAGCGGATATCTGCTGAAACACGCGCTGCGTAATCTTTATCGACGGTGCTTTGTATTCGATGATGACGCGGGGTTTCAGCTCGCTGTCGTATAGCACCGTGTCGGCTCGTAGGCGTTTGTTGCCACACTGTAGGGGCGTTTCGTTGGCGAGTAGGGAAGAGGGGTAGCCTTTATGCTCAACCAGATAGTGGATGAAATGCTGGCGAACCCACTCCTCGGGGGTCAGGGCAACGAATTTTCGGCGCAAGATGTCTAATATCTTGGGCTTCTCTGGGGTGCCCGACAATTTTATTTCAAACTGAGGTAGATTTAATTGAATCATTTTTCGTAACTTTGCTGTGCGCCTGTTTTTGGCTTATGCAAAGATAGCGCTTTCTTTCTTGAACGAAAAAACATTTTTAATATAATAAGTTAATATGGCAGAAAAAAAAGTGGCACTGACATACGACGCGGTGATGCGACAATTGAAAAGCGGCATCTATAAGCCCATCTATATCTTGATGGGCGATGAACCGTATTTCATTGATAAGATATCCGACTACATTGCCGATAATGTGCTGCAACCTGATGAGCAGTTCTTCAACCAGGATGTGGTGTATGGCCCCGACGTAAATGTGGCAAGGGTGGTAGAACTGGCAAAGGGGTATCCCATCATGCCGGCTACCCGACGTGTGGTAATTGTAAAAGAAGCACAGGCCATGAAACAGATTGAACAGCTGGAACAGTATCTTACCAAGCCAGCCGAAACAACTATCTTGGTGCTGTGCTATAAGAACGGTACCATCAACGGAAGATCGAAGTTGGTGACGAAGGCAAACGCTCTCGGTGTGGTGCTTGAATGTAAGAAAAAAAGAGAAAATGAGTTGCCCGCCTTTATCGAGTCGTATCTTAAAACACAGCATGCAGCTATCGACCCGAAGGCGGCTGCCATGATTGCTGATCATATTGGCTCTGACCTGCATCGTCTGGTGTCTGAACTCGACAAGGTGCTGATAGCGCTGCCTAATGAGAATAGGAGAGTGACGCCCGAAATAGTGGAGCGACAGATTGGCGTGAACAAAGATTTTAATGCCTTTGAGCTGAGAAATGCTATTGTGCAGAAGGATGTGTACAAAGCAAATCAGATAGTAAATTATTTTGATAAAAATCCAAAGGCTGGAAGTATCTATTCTTTCCTGCCTCTGCTGTTCTCTTACTTCCAGAACCTCATGATGGCGTTCTATGCACCTAACCGGGCCAGTGAACAGGCGGTGGCAGCACAGCTCGATTTGAAGTCGCCGTGGGCCGCACGCGACTATATGACGGGCATGAGAAACTATACGGCAATGAAGACGTTGCTCATTATAGACAAAATAAGAGAAATTGATGCCAAAAGTAAGGGTATTGACAACGTTCATACCTCTCCTGGCGACCTAATGAGGGAGCTTTTGTTCTTCATTTTGCACTGAAAAAGGGCGTTTTTGCCCTCTTTTTTATCTCTTTCAACATTTCTCGATGACCTCATTTTTAGGCTTAACTTGCGTTGTAAAAGCAAGTTAAGCCTTTTTTAACCCCCTCATTTTTCGTCTTGAATTTCGTAGCGCGGGTTCTCGTTCAAAAAGTGAAAAAACACGTTGTTTTTTGCTTGTTTAGTCGTCTTCTAATTTACGGTTAACATCTGTTTGCATCTATGTTTGTTTATTTCTCATTTGTAAAACAATATACAAATAAATATACAAACACATATTTAGATTATTGATATTAAGATGTAAACCTCTTAAAACACATAAATATGTATATCAATATCTAAATATCTGAATATACAAAGCAAGATAAATGAATATGCAAAAAGGCAATATGATAAATATATTGCTGAAAACCACTATGTTATAGTGAATGTCTAAACCAATACAACGATTTTTATGCATAAATATGTTTCTTGATATGCAAATAGATGCGGTATTATATGCTTTATACATTGTATAACGTATTAATTATAAGGATAATAACAGAAATATGAAAAGTGTTGCTTATATATGTTTTATGGGGTATATATTGCTTCTTGTATAAGAATGGCATCGCTTTTTTCATTTATAAATATTAATTTGTAAAAGTAGATATGATTTTTATTTTGATTTTAAAATCTAAAAAATATACACAAATGTTGCGTGTCTCGTTTTTTATGTTTACTTTTGTAAAGTAATAGAAAATGTGGTTTTTGCCACCTAAACAGTACATATTATGAAAGATCGTATAAGAAAAGTGATGGAAAGCCAGAATATGACGCAACAAGAATTTGCCGATTTTGTTCATATCTCTCCAGCTTCGTTGAGTAGTGTCTTCACAGGGCGTACCCGTCCCACCCTCGCCATCGTCGAGGCTATCAAGGGTGCCCTCCCTGATATCTCTACCGACTGGCTGATGTTTGGTAGCGGAAATATGTGGCTTAGCGAGAATACCTATTATAATAATGTGTCTGCGGGCAACGAACAAGGTGAGACGGAGGGCGGTTCTTCTGTATCTAACCCACCCCATCGTGATATGGGAGGGAGTGCGTCGGCGGTGCTCGATTTCGGTGGGGCGCTTCCTGCTGGTTCTGCTTCGCCTTCATCTCCCTCTAATGGCTCGTATATGCCACAATCGGGCGTTTCAGATATTCGGTTTATAAATAATGTAGTAAAAAATAATGACATAAAGCAGCGCACGATAACCGAGATACGTATCTTCTTCAGTGATCAGACGTGGGAGACGTTCGTTCCGAAGAAGTGATTTACTGTAATCGCGAAACTGCTGATTATCGGTTGGCTCTTTGATATATGGGTAGCTGTTTTACCTTTCGGTATTACTGTTGTGCCTCGAGCGTTTCTTCATAAATATACAGCCTCATGGCATTTCTGCTTCCTGGTGCTGTATGTTGCAACGCTGATGTTTTAATTGATAGCGTAAACCTATCTCGCCAATAGTATACAAATGTTGTCAATATATTTTACTAAATATATTGGGCGAAATATGATTATCAAATATGAAAAATAGAGGTGATGGGTAAGGATGGAGTGGTGGGTAAGCTGCCAGTCGGGTGATTAGCCTTATTAGTCCCATAAGTCCCATAAGTCCCATAGGTCCTATAGGTCCTATAGGTCCTATAGGTCTTATCATCCCCCACGCTCGCGCGTAATACAAACAATGTGTGCGCCCACAAAAGGTCGCATAATATGTAAACAATTGTTAAAGTCTATATAAATATTGCATTTTTCTTTGCTAAAGTCTTGCATGGTATCAAAAAAAGCTATACCTTTGCATCCGCTTTCAAGAACGAACGACATCTAAAGCAAACGCTAAGATAGTTGTAAGTAGTTGAGAGTAAAAAGAAAGAGTTCTTTGAAAAAGATTTACATAAAGACAGAGAAGTAGTACAAGAAGCAAGCATTGCTGTTATTATTAACAGAAATGTTTGGGTAAAAAGAAAACCAGTCAATTTGCTTCGATAATAAGGATACTCATCTTGAACACAGAGACAATTCACTACACCTTATATTATATATAGGGTATTAGTAAATAGAAAATATTTTACAGTGGAGAGTTTGATCCTGGCTCAGGATGAACGCTAGCTACAGGCTTAACACATGCA
>USAI01000092.1 GCA_900552675.1 uncultured Prevotella sp. | reverse complement strand
ATTCGCCGCCTTCGGCGACGCTTGTTTGAGATATTTTCATATTTTAAATGCGAAATTATTAAAGGCGGACGACCGTGATGGTCGCCCGCCTTTTTATTGGGTTCTCTCCCTAAATTATCTACAATATTTATTTTCTCTAAGAAGAGCGAAATGTGACCTCAAAGTAGGCCATGCTTATTTCTTCACCACTTTTCGTCCTCCAATAATGTAGATGCCCTTGGGCAGCGAAGACAGTGAGCGGTTGTTCGTCAGCTTTTGTCCGCTTAGTGTATAGATGGCATCGTTAGCGTTAGTAGCATTATCGCGCACAAGAGCGTTGATGCCTGTGCTTACAAGTCCGCCTACCTGAAGGGTTTTGGCTTGCAGTGCCTCGTCGTTATTGGCCACAAACACGGCCGAGAAGGGCTGTAGCGTGGCCTCAGCTTGTTGCACAAAGGCGGTGCCATCAGGTGTGAGCACGTAGGCGTTAGGCATGCTGGTGGCGCTGTAAAGGCCCAATAAGCGATAGTTTGTGCTATAGGTCGAGATGCTTTCGGTGGCCTCGATGGCGGCATCGGTGGCTTTAAAGGTCAGCGTCTTGCCTGTTTGGTCGAAGCTTGCAGCGCCTGTCTCGCCTTTTATGGTAAGCAGATAGGGGCGGTTAGGCTTCAGTTCTGGTGCCAATGTAAAGTTTACGGTAGTGCCTTGTGCCGATGTAAACTCCTCAGCTGCCAGTGCTCCCACGGCATCATCGGCGCTTTGAACAAAGCTTAGCGGTGTGCCATCAGCCTCAACGGTTTGTGGTGCAAAGGGCAGGGCTATGGTCATACAGGCGTTGGCATTGCGCTCGGCGGCACGCACATAGGTCACGTTGTTTGCCTTAAAGTTGTAGGGGAAGTAGAAGGGCTGGCCGTCGGTCAGCGTCAGTTGTTCGGCATTGTCGCCCATCACAATGTTGGACACCTTGCGTTTTAAGATGGCCAGCACGCGGCTGTTTATCTGTGCGCCCTCGTCGAAGAACAGGGTGGCATTGGCCGCTGGTGTGCCCTCAAACGCTATGGTGGGCACGTTTAGCTTGCCAGGCACATGCACGGCCACCATATCGGGTGTAACCTTAAAGCCTTTGGTGGGCGCTGCGTTGGCGGCACCATCGGCAGTCCAGTAGTCGATGCCTTGCACGAAGGTAAAGTTGCCCAAGTTTGAACTGTTGCTTTTGTCGGTGTCGATGTGGAAGTTGTAGGTGCTACCCAGGTTCAAGTCGGGCAGGGTGAAGGTCAGTGTGGTGCTCTCTCCTGGCTCTAACTTTATGGTTTGCTTATAGCTGCCACGCTTCCAGTATACGTTGCCATCCAGTTCCCACGGCGATGCCTCAACATAACTATAATAGGTGTCGTTGCCCTCGTTGGTTACCTTCACGCCGAGCTTCATCACATTGCCGTAGATAGAGCTCTTGTTATTTACGTTATACGTTTTCAGCAGCGAGAAAGGTTTCGCCACCTTCAAGTTGTTCGTCACCGCTGCCTTTACGTCAACTGTGGTGGTGTAGAAGGCGTCAGAGGCGTTCTTTGAGGTAGAAACCTGAAGGGTGTGCTTGCCTGCCGATGCGGGCTTATATTTAAAATAGATGTCGCGTGTTGAGAGGGCCGGTACCTGTATGCAGTTGCCCGACACAAAGTTGCCATCAACCAGCAAGAAGGTGTTATGATAATATTCGGTTTCGGAGTTATTGGTCATTGTGGCCTTCACCTTTTGTTCTACGCCCACGGTGCCCGACCCTTCAAGCGTGAGGTTCTGTACAGTAATGTCGGTGTGTGGGAAGACGGTGAGCTGCGCCTTGGTGCCATCAATCACCACCTTTATAAACGTGGTGTTGAAGTTTACGGTGTGCAGCCAATCTTGTGTGCCATTCTTTCGGCTGATGCTGCGTATGTAGTAGGTGCCATCGGTCAAGCCCTTGCCAAACACCACCGTAAGGCCGCGTGTGGGCCAGTATGTGCCGGGCGAGATGTCGAAGGTTTCTTGGCCGATAGGTTCTTTTATAGCATTGCCCTCGGCATCGTACAGGCCGAAGCCACTGTTAAAGGTGTAGGCATGGCCCATATCAGTGCCTGCTGAATATTGTATGAGCACCGAGAAGTTGCGGTTGGTGTTTGAGCGCGATAGCGTGGTTTGCTGGGGTCGAAGGTTGGTTACCGTGTTGCGCACCACCTCGGGCTGTTCGGGCTGCTCCTGGCCGCTGTAATTGGGCTGTAAGCCTACCACAATGCCCTGGCTCATGCTGTAGCCATCGCTCGATGTGCTTCCGCCTATGCCTTGCTGGTCAGGAAACATCACGGTGAGGATGAAGTAGCCATCGCACATGCCACCCCAGCCCCAGTTCATATGAAAGAGGCCGTTGCCATCGTAGCCGTCGCACACCCATTCGTGTCCGCCTGTGAGGTCGCTGTTGTCGCCATTCATCAGCACGGGTCGTCCTGCTGCCAGCTCGTTGTAGATGAGGTCTTCCCACTCGGTGTACGTATACTTGTCGTGCGAGGTATAGAACGATGTTTTGTCGTAGCCAAAATAGTCGCGTAGTGCGGCCGCTGCATTGCCCGAGTTGGCGCCCGACGACGGGCCATACCCCATCTTTGCGCCATGTCCCAGCGCTCGCATCAGGTGTGCCACGGCCTGTTGGCTCTCTTGGCTTTGGTTACCGTTATACACGTCGCTCATCTTATCCCACTTAAAACTGGTGGGTGCCATCTCAGGGTAGGTTACCGTTTGGCTGTTCCAGTTGGTGGTGTAGGCGGGCATGGTGGTGGTGGTCTTCGGCCACTTCCAGTAATACACTATCTGTGCCATGGCTGTGGCTACGCAGCCTGTGGCCGCTGTTTGTTGATTGCCATTGCCATCGGTATATTTAGGACACTCGAGGTTGTAGGGCGACCCTTGGTTCCAGCGGCACGACACCAGTGTGGGCACAAAGTTTTTGGCCACCGATACGGGCGTGGCCACCCCACTTTCTGCCGCCGACTTGCGTGGTGCCAACTGTGCGTTGCCCTGTTCAGCCGCCTCGACAATGGCCGATAGGCGCTGCACATATTGCTTTAAGGGCTGTGGGGCGTTGCTGAGGTTAAACTGCCCTTCGTCGGCATATCCTAAGATGGGCTGAGTGCGGTCAGAGGCCGACATCATAACAAAGCCGTTGCCTCGGCCTATGTTATAGGCATAATAGCCCTTAGTTTGTCCAGCCAGCGTAAGGTTTGTGCCGCCTTTTAGGGGTGCGCGTCGTGCGCCACTGTGCATACGTTGGGCCAAAAACTGTGCTGCTTGTTGCTTGGCTTTGGCCTCGGTTATGGGGTTTGCCAATAGCATGGCGGGCATGGCCAGCAACATAATGCTAAGTAAAAACGATTTTTTGTTCATGTAGTTGAGGTTTTAATTGTGCATAGATGTATGTTCAAAAAAAAAGAGACTGTTGCCCACACGGCGTGGGCCATGTTTTGGCAACAGTCTACTTAACTAACAAATCAATATACCGAGATAAATTATTATTCGGCAGCCCATCCTTCGTTCTGTACAATCTGCTTGTCGCGGTTCACCTCTTCCTGTGGAATGGGGAGCAGGCTCATACGCTTAGTGAAGATGCGGTGCTGCGTTTTCACACGTTTGTAGAAGTTGAGGCTGTTGGCCTTTTCGGCATCGCTGCCTTCGTTGTTCACGTTAAAGCCAATCATGTCGCCGCCTTCGCCGCCTTTATGCCAGGTGGGATATACCCAGCCATCGCCTTCGGCCATGTCGGCCACACCCCAACGACGCACGTCAAAGTAGTGTTTGCTTTCATACGACAGCTCAATCAGGCGCTCGCGATAGATAACCTTCAGCAGCAGTTCCTGGTCGTTCTCAAGGTCGCCTACATATATCTTGCCCTTGTTGCGAGCATCTTTGGTGCCCTCTTCGGCGCGGTTTAAGGCATACTCGTTAATGCCGGCACGCGAACGAATGAGGTTTACATACTTCAGGGCCTCTTTGTTTTCGCCCAGCTGGGCACAAGCCTCGGCATAGTTGAGGTAAACCTCGCCCAGACGTAACATAACGGCGCCATCAATATTGCTTTCCTTCTCCCAGTAGAGTTTGCGCACGATGGTTCCGAAGATAGGATAGTCGTGTGTTTTACCATCAGAACCCGAGTTGCCGTTAAACGACATATCGGTATAGTAGGTGTTGGCCTGGTCATAGTCCCAACGGCGGTTTTGGAAGGTTACGGCGAGATAGAAGCGAGGCTCGCGGCAGTAGAACTGCTTCATGATGCCCTTGCCCGAACCCGGTGTAAAGTAGTTGTAGCTTGAGAAGCGGTCAACATACTTAGCAGTGCTGAGCGAGTTGCGTGCGTTCATTGCTATATCGTTGCCATTCTTATCCTTTGAGGTAAGGTTCTGAGTGTCGTAAACAGGGTATACAGGGTCGTCGGCCTTGAAGGTGGTAACCTGTGAGATGGGTTTCTGCTCTACATCGTCAATGCGCTTACCGTTGCTCATGAAGAACAGGTCGATAAACTGCAAGGGGATAGAGTAAGCACCTGCACCGCGGTCAACATTGCCTGAGATGCCTGTGTGGCGGGGCTTGATGATGTATGAGTCGTTATTAGCGTAGGTGCGCAAGAAAATCATCTCTTCGTTATCAACACGACCGATGGCCGAGTAGAAGCACGACTTGTAGGGGTCGGCCTTCTTTACATCGTCAACCAGCTTTCCGCTCTGATCGCGCAGCACCAGTTTAAACTTGCCGCTGTCGATGATGCGTTTGGCGGCATCGCGAGCATCTCTCCACTTCTGCATATCTTTGCTCTGTGGGAAGAGTTTCTTGCCATCTTTGTTGGCCATGGTTTGATAGTAGGGGTCGCCATTAAACAGGTAGCTGGCACGATAGAGGTAAACCTCGGCAAGGATGCCTTCAACGGCCTCTTGTGTGAGGTTGCCTTTATACTGGCTGTCAACAGAACCGTCTTCGGCGAAGGTCGACTTCAATTTGCCGCCATCAATGGCTGCCTTCAGTTCGGAGATGATATAGTCCCAGCACTCGTCAAGGCTGTTACGGGGTATCATCATATCTTCTATGGGTGTGTCAACGCTATATACCTTGTCGCCGATAAGGGGCACGGGGCCAAACTCTTTCACAAGGTTGAAGTAGAAGTAGGCGCGCAAGGCATGCACCTCGGCTTTACTCCACTCGCGCTCGTCGGCCAGCATAGCGCTGTTCTTATCAATGTTTGCCAGATAAATGTTGGCATACTGTATACCGCGATAATACTCTGTCCACTGTGTATTTACAAAGCCGGTAGAGGGGTACAGTGTGCCCAGGATAATGTTGTTTGCTACGATATGATCCCAGGGCAGGTAGCCTTCTATTGAGGCCATTGGCCAGCAACCATTGGTGCGCGTGTTGTAGCGCACGTTGGTGTTATCGGGAATGTATGTATAGATGTTCGAGAGCCACTTCAGCGACTGGCCACGGTTGGCGAACACGGCCTCGAGCGATGTGGCGTTATCGGGCACATCATCGAAATAGTCGTCGCACGACGTAAAGGTCAGTGCTGTCGCTCCAGCGAGCAATATGCTTAATAATTTAGCTTTCATATATTATGTATATTGTTTCTTACTTAGTGTTTAAATATTGAAGTTTACGCCCAATGAGAAGGTGCGCACGTTAGGATATGAGATACCGTTGCTGGTGTTGAGCTCGGGATCCCACAGCTTAAACTTGCTAAAGGTGAGCACGTTCTCGCCCATGATGTAGAAGCGTCCGCCCTTCAAGATACCGTTCTTGGTCCATGCCTTGGGGAAATAGTATGACACGGTGAACTGTTTGAGGCGCAAGAAGCTCATATCGCGCAACCACCATGTAGAGGTTTGGTAGTTGTTCTGGTTGCTGGGGTCTTTAGCGCCCCATGCCAGGCGTGGGTAGAACACGTTGGTGTTCTCGGGGTCGTTCTCGCTCCAGCGGTCGGTAATGTTGGCATACAGAGTGCCGCCACCTGATGAACTTGTGAAGGGGTTGATGCCGGTGCCTGAGAGGAAGCGGTGAGCGCCAGCGGTGCCCTGGAACAAGATGCCCAGACCGAGGTTTTTCCAGCGCACGTCGCCACCAAAGCCATAATAGGTTGAGGGCACGTCGCCATTGTTTACATAGCTCTTGTCGTAGTCGTCAATCTTGCCGTCGCCGTTCAGGTCTTTATATTTAATGTCGCCGGGCTTGGTCAGCTCGCCAGGATAGGTCTCGCCAAACTGGCAAACGTTGTTGTTCTTGATGTCTTCTTCGCTGGTGAAGAGGCCCAAAGCGGTGTATCCGAGCGATGCCAGCACCTTGTGTCCGCGCTTGTCGAGCCAAGGATATGCGGGTTCGGCCTGTCCGTTTTCAATAATCTTATCTTTGTTATAGGTAACGTTACCGCGCAAAGAAACGAACCAGTCTTTGCCAAACTGGTGGTTATACTCAAACTGTGCCTCAAAACCCTTGTTCTCTACCTTACCAATGTTGGCCGAGATGCCTGTGGCAAAGCCAGCAAGCAAGGGCACGTTGTCGCGTGAAACGAAAATCTTCGAGCGGCTTTCTTTAAACAGCTCAACGGTTACGCTCAGGTCGTTGAACAGATTCAGGTCGATACCTAAGTCTTGCTTGCGCACCTTCGACCACTGTGGCTTGTAGCCATACGATGTATAGTGCAAGCCATCACCACTGTTCCAATAGGTGCGATAGCCATTGCCGTCGCCCTCAATCTTTGAGAAGTAGCCGAAGCGGTCGCCCGAGCTATCATTACCTACGGTACCATCTGAATAGCGTATCTTCAAGAACGACACTACGTTTGACAGCGGTTTCCACCAGCTTTCGTTTGAGGGAACCCATCCGATAGCGAAGGCGGGGAAGAAGCCAAAGCGATGTCCTTTCTTAAAGTTTTCTGAGCCAGTATAACCAGCGTTGGCCTCGATGAAGTAGCGGTTATCATAGTCGTATGTAGCGCGCAGCGAGAGGCTTTCTTGCTTGTGTGGCAGCACAGAGAACAGGTTGCCATTGTTAGCATCAAGATAGTTGCGCAGGTTGAACAGTACCAGTCCGCTCACGTTGTGCTTCTTGGCAAAGGTGCGCTTATAGTCGAGTGCGGTTTCAAAGTAGAAGGTGCGGTACACCCACTTGTCGGCAGTAACACTCATCGATTTGTTACCCTTATACTGTTCAGTAAGCAACAGGTTGCCCTCTTCGTCATACATGGTGCTTTCGTCCCACACCTTAGTGGTGGGGTCTTGGCTACCGGCCAGTTTCCATGTGCTATCGTCAACCTTATACTGCAGGTTCTGGTTAGCCTTTACGTCGAAGGCAACCAATGCGCGGAACGAGAGGCCCTTGCTCCAGTTGAAGAAGCCCAGGTCTTGTGTTAGCTTCAGGTTGGTGTTCAGCTGTGTGTTGTGCTGTTTTGAGTAGCCACGACGTGTAAGCGTTACCCAGGGGCTGTCGAGCTCACGGTTGTCGGGCGACACGCCAGGGTTCTCGCCATTAGGATACTGCACGGGGTAGAGCACCGGGTTGGTGGTCATAGCCTTTGTAAAGATAGTGTTCAGGTCTTGCTGAGGATAGTTGCCTGAGGTAAGGAAGCCGCTCACACCTACATCAATCTTTGTTGTCTTGCTGGGCTTGAGGTTGATGTTGGTTAAGAAGTTGTAGCGGTCGTATGATATCTCTGAGGTATAGTCTTGCGCCTTATCGCCCTTGGTCATACCGCGTTCGGTATAGTAAGACAACGACACATAGTAAGTGGCGTTAGGGGCACCACCACGAATGTTTACGTTGGCGCGGCGGTTCCAGCCCGTGTTCTTGTACAGTTCCTTCATCCAGTCGACATTAGGATAAAGATACTTGTTTACGGTGCGGTCGGCCTTCAGTGCGGCATACTCTTCGGCCGAGAGGTTGGGGGCAGCCATACCATTGGCCACACGTGTGCGGTCGATATACTGCTGCGAGTAGTAGTCGACGCCATTGGTATGATTGTAAGCCTCGTTGGCAGCTTGCATATAGGTAATACCGTCAACCAAGTCGGGCACCCTGGTAAGCTGTGTGATACCCTGATAGAGGTCGAACGAGAACTGGGGCTTGCTCACCTTACCCGGCTTGGTGGTGATGATGATAACGCCGTTACCACCACGCACGCCATAAACGGCTGTTGAGGCAGCATCTTTCAATATCGTTACGCTCTCAATGTCTTCGGGGTCGAGCTGTGAGAAGCTACGCTCAATACCGTCGACCAGCACCAGCGGTCCTTCGTTAGTATTGGTCATGGTAGAGATACCACGAATCCAGATGTCAGAGTCGTCTTGACCCGGAACACCTGTGCGCTGTACTGATACCACGCCAGGGATACGACCTGCAAATATAGAGCTAAGGTTTGATACAGGCGCTTTAACGTGCTCCATCTTCAAGGTGCTTTGTGCACCCAGCACCGACACCTTTTTCTGTGTGGTGTAACCTGTTACCACCACCTCGTCGAGGGCGTCTACCTCTTCGTTCAAGATAAGGTCGCAAAGGGTGCCTTGCACCTTCTTCTCGGTGGTTTTAAACCCTACATACTGTGCCACCAATACAGGCTTAGCAGTAGTACATGAAATGGTGTAGTTACCGTTAATGTCGGTAATAGCTACATTGTTTGTTCCTTTTTCCTTAATGGTTACACCCATCAGCGGTTCGCCGTTCGTGTCGTTAACACGTCCAGACACCTTGATAGGCGCTGCCCACGTAGGAATGGTTACGAGCAATACTGCGATGAGCAGTAGCCCCTTCCATAGATTTCGTGCTTTTGTTTTAAACATATTAATTAAAGATAAAGTTGGTGATAATACATATCATTGAAATTTGTTATTTATTTGTGATTTGTTCTATCTATTTG
>USAI01000091.1 GCA_900552675.1 uncultured Prevotella sp. | reverse complement strand
TCCCCTCGGCTTAGAAAGGCTTAGAAAGGCCTATACAGGCTTCCCCGCCCAAAAGGCCCTCAAAAAAACAAAACCAAAAGAACAATGAAAAAGCTATTCATAGAAACCTACGGCTGCCAAATGAATGTGGCCGACTCGGAAGTGGTGGCCGCCATCATGCAGATGGCTGGCTACGAGTTGTGTGACAATGAAGACGAGGCGCAAGCCATCTTCCTCAACACCTGCTCGATACGCGAGAACGCAGAAAACAAAATATATCATCGCTTAGAGGCGCTGCATGCTGAACAGAAGAAGGGTCGCGACCTTATCATCGGCGTGCTGGGATGTATGGCCGAGCGCGTGAAAGACGAGCTCATCAACGTGTATCATGCCAACATGGTGTGTGGCCCCGACTCGTATCTGAACCTGCCCGACATGGTGGCTCAGTGTGAGAACGGACACAACGCCATAAACATTGAACTGTCGAAAACAGAAACCTACCGCGACGTGGTGCCACAGCGCATCGGCCTGAGCCATGTAAGCGGCTTTGTAAGCATCATGCGTGGCTGCAACAACTTCTGCCACTACTGCATCGTGCCCTATACACGCGGACGTGAACGTTCGCGCGACGTAGAGAGCATCTTGCGCGAGGTGCGCGACTTGCACGACCGCGGGTTCCGCGAGGTGACGCTGCTGGGACAAAACGTGAACAGCTACGGACTCTCGCCCTCAGGAAAACGTGAAGAGGGCTCTACTTCGTTTGCTCAGCTGCTGCACATCGTAGCACAGGCGGTGCCCGATATGCGCGTGCGCTTCACCACCTCAAACCCCGAGGATATGACCGACGATATTCTCTACGCCATTGCTGAAGAGCCAAACCTGTGCAAGCACATTCACTTCCCTGCACAGAGCGGGTCGAACAAAATTCTGAAACTGATGAACAGAAAATATACCCGCGAGCAGTATCTGGAGCGCGTAGAGGCCATCAGACGTATCATTCCTGGATGCGGACTGACCACCGACATCTTTGTGGGCTATCACGACGAAACACCTGAAGACCACGCTGAAACGCTGTCGCTGGTGCGCGAGTGCCAGTTCGACTCGGCCTTCATGTTCAAATATTCTGAGCGCCCCGGCACCTTCGCCGCCAAGCATCTGCCCGACAACGTGCCTGAAGAGGTGAAAATTGAGCGCCTGAACGAGCTCATCAAACTGCAAACTGAGGTGTCGGCCGAACAGAACCGCAAAGATGTAGGAAAAACCTTTGAGGTGCTGGTTGAAGGCTTCTCAAAACGTTCGCGCGAGCAACTGATGGGACGCACCGAACAAAACAAAGCCGTGGTGTTCGACAAAAATGGCTACCACATTGGCGACCGCGTCATGGTTACCATCACTGATAGCACCAGTGCTACGCTGATGGGAACATGCCAGCCTAACAAGCAGCAGTAATGCGATAGTTGAGTAATAAGTAGCAACGTGTAAAATTCATGAAAGAATTCCTCCAAATCCTACGACGCTTCATACCACCCTATAAGCGATATTTGGTGCTTACCGTGGTGTTTAACATCTTGTCGGCACTGCTCAATATCTTCTCGTTTGCAGCGCTCATACCCATCTTGCAGATATTGTTCCGCACAAAGGGTACGGGCACGGCTACTGAACTGATGCCCTGGAGCTTCGACCATATAAAAGATGTGCTGGCAAACAATGCCGACTATTATGTTACGCAACTGATAGCATCGGTGGGCGCCACTACCACATTGCTGCTCATAGGCCTCTTCTTGGCCTTCACCACCTTCTTGAAGACGGGCGCCTACTTTCTCTCGTCGGCCACCATCATCCCCATTCGCACGGGCGTGGTGCGCGACATTCGCAACCAGCTGTATCGCAAAATCACGGCGCTGCCATTAGGCTTCTTCTCTGAAGAACGTAAGGGCGACATCATTGCTCGTATGAGTGGCGACGTGCAAGAGGTAGAAAGCAGCATCATGTCGTCGCTCGATATGTTGTTTAAAAACCCCATCCTCATCATTGCCTACTTCAGCGCGCTGCTGTTCATCTCGTGGCAGCTCACCCTGTTTACGCTGGTGTTTGTGCCCATCTTCGGATGGTTTATGGGCTTTGTAGGCCGTAAGCTCAAGAAGAAATCAATCAAAGCACAGGCGCTGTGGAGCGACACCATGAGTCAGGTAGAGGAAACGCTGGGCGGACTGCGCATCATTAAGGCCTTCTGTGCCGAAGAGAAAATGAACAGCCGCTTTGATAAAACCAATACCGACTATCGCAACGCCGTGCAGCGTGTAAACATACGCCAGCAGATGGCGCACCCTATGAGCGAATTCTTGGGCACCGTGCTCATCATCATCGTGCTGTGGGTGGGCGGCATCCTCGTGCTTGACAGGCAAATACTGTCGGGCCCCACGTTCATCTATTATCTCGTTATGTTGTATAGCATCATCAATCCGCTGAAAGACTTCTCAAAGGCGGGCTACAACATACCTAAGGGATTGGCATCGATGGAGCGCGTCGACAAAATATTAATGGCCGAAAACACCATTAAAGAGGCCGACAAGCCCAAACATATTGCCTCGTTTGAACATCAAATAGAGTTTAGAAACGTGTCGTTCAGATATGGCGAACACTGGGTGCTACGCAATATTAACCTTGTGATACCCAAGGGAAAAACCGTGGCACTGGTGGGACAAAGCGGTTCGGGAAAATCAACGCTCGTCGACCTCATACCACGCTACTACGACGTGCAAGAGGGCGAGGTGCTGATCGACGGCATCAACGTGAAAGACCTCGGCATACACGACCTGCGACAGCTCATAGGCAACGTGAACCAGGAGGCCATTCTCTTTAACGACTCGTTTAAAGGTAACATCACATTCGGCGTTGAACACGCCACACAGGAACAGATAGAACAGGCAGCACGCATTGCCAATGCGCACGACTTTATCATGCAGACAGAACAGGGCTACGATACCAACATTGGCGATCGAGGCGGACGTCTGTCGGGCGGACAGCGACAGCGTGTGAGCATAGCGCGAGCCATCCTTAAAAACCCACCCATCCTCATCCTCGACGAGGCCACATCGGCCCTCGACACCGAGAGTGAACGTCTGGTGCAAGATGCCCTCGAACGAATCATGAAAACGCGCACCACCGTGGCCATAGCACACCGCCTGAGCACCATCAAAAATGCCGACGAGATTTGTGTGATGCACGAAGGACGCATCGTTGAACGAGGCTCGCACGAAGAGCTGCTGGCGCAAGACGGATACTATAAACGCTTACACGATATGCAAGCGTAAGATAAGGGAAGAGGGAAAGGAAAAGTGAAAAGTGAAAAATCCTATAGCTTTGCCGCTCTTACGCCCACCAGTCTCCATTGTCCCCTCGGCTTAGAAAGGCCTATAAAGGCTTAGTGAGGCTTATTACCCTCTGGCTTAGTGAGGCCCCCCCAAAAAATAAAACCTAAAGAAAAAAGATAAAAATGAAGATCATCAATTTCGCAGAGCAAAACACCATCATCAACCAGTATCTGGCTGAGATGCGTGACGTCGACTATCAGAAGAACCGACTCCTCTTCCGTAACAACATTGAGCGCATAGGCGAGTGTGAAGCTTTTGAGATAAGCAAAACGCTGCACTATGAAACAAAGCAGGTAACCACACCGCTGGGTGTAGCCACTGTCAGCGTGCCCACCGACAACATCGTGCTGGCCACCATCTTCCGCGCTGGCTTGCCCTTCCATTCTGGATTCTTAAAAATATTCGACCATGCTGGCAACGGCTTCGTCAGCGCCTTCCGCGAATATACCGACGATAGCCACACCAACGTGGGCATACATGTTGAATATCTTGCCACACCCGACATCGAAGGCAAAACCCTCATCCTGGCCGACCCCATGCTGGCCACTGGCGGATCAATGGAGATGGGCTTCAAGGCTCTCACCTCGAAAGGCATGCCCAAACATGTGCACGTGGCTTGCGTGATAGCTGCTCCCGAGGGCATCGAGCACATCAAGCGCACCTTCCCCGAGAACACTACCATCTGGGCAGCGGCCATCGACCCCGGACTGAACGAGCACAAATATATCGTGCCCGGATTTGGCGATGCCGGCGACCTGTGCTACGGCACCAAACTGTAACACCCTCACCACTTTGTTGTGCGCACACAACCTAACGTTAGGAAGAAAAAAGCAAAAAACACAGCCTAACGTTTGGTTGTGTGACACTTTTTCGCTACTTTTGTAAAACACCCCATAAGAAAGATTTTATTTTTTCACCCAAAAAACTAACTTAAATGTCATTCACAGAACTCTGCAACAAGGTTTTTAATCAGGCCATTCGCGATTATCATATCACCGACGATATTGAAACGCCTATCAACAATCCGTATAAGAGCGACGAAATAGAAAACCGTCTCTACCTGAAATGCTGGATCGACACCGTGCAATGGCACTTTGAAGACATCATTCGCGACCCACATATCGACCCCATAGAGGCCCTGTCGCTGAAACGCCGCATCGACCGTAGCAACCAAGATCGTACCGACCTGGTTGAGCAGATTGATGCCTACTTCCGCCAGAAGTATAGCAGCGTAAACGTGTTGCCCGATGCACGCATCAACACCGAGAGCCCCGCATGGGCTGTCGACCGCCTCTCTATCCTCGCACTGAAAATTTATCATATGCGCGAGCAGGTAGAACGCACCGATGCCACACCCGAGCACATCGCTAAGTGCCAGGAGAAGCTGAACGTGCTTGAAGAGCAGCAGCGCGACCTCTCAACAGCTATCGACCAGCTGCTGGAAGACATCGCTGAAGGACGCAAATATATGAAGGTGTACAAACAGATGAAGATGTATAACGACCCATCTACAAACCCTGTGCTGTACAAAAAATAATCATACGATAACCACAACAACGTTGAAGACTGATCATATCCTCATCATACGCTTCTCGGCAATGGGCGACGTGGCCATGACGGTGCCCGTGGTCAGCGCATTGGCACACCAGTATCCAGCGCTACGCATCACCGTGCTCAGTAGGCCCTTTGCCCGCGTGTTTTTCGAAGGATTGGCTCCCAACGTAGGCTTTATGGGCGCCGACCTGAAGGGCGAATACCATGGCATTAAAGGGCTCAACGCTCTTTATCGGCGCTTGATAGCTAAAAACTTTACGGCCATTGCCGACTTCCACGCTATCCTGCGATCAAGTTATCTGCGCATGCGCTTTAACATTGCTCGTTTCCGCGTGGCACACATCAATAAGCACCGTGCCGAGCGCCGAGCATTAACGGCGCAAGGCAGCAAGAAGCGCTTACAGCCCATACCCACATCGTTTGAAGCTTATGCCGATGTGCTGGCCGAGTTGGGCTACCCCATCACCCCACAGTTTACCTCTATTTTCTCTGACAACGATGGCAGCCTCTTTGCCACCGTTGCACACCTCATTGGCGATAGGCCCGAGGGGCAAAAGTGGATAGGCATAGCACCCTTTGCCGCACATCAAGGCAAGGTGTATCCGGTTGAAAAGATGGAACAGGTGATCAACCTGCTCACACAGCAAATGCCACAGTGCCGCATCTTCCTCTTCGGAGGCGGAAAAGACGAACAAGCCGTGTTTGAACAGTGGCAGCAGCGATACCCCACCTGCACAAACGCGTCGGCCGTTATGGGCGGTCTGCATGGCGAACTGGTGCTGATGAGCCGTCTCGACGTCATGATCAGCATGGACAGCGCCAATATGCACCTGGCATCGCTCGTGGGCACCAAGGTGGTAAGCATTTGGGGCGCCACACACCCTTATGCGGGCTTCATGGGCTGGAACCAAAGCATCGACAATGCTGTGCAGGTTGACCTGCCGTGCCGTCCCTGCTCTATCTATGGCAACAAGCCTTGCACACAGGGCAACTATCCTTGCATGAACAACATTCTTCCACAACAGGTGGTAGAGAAAACTTTAAATGTAATTCATAATTCACAATTACTAATTCATAATTCATAATGCATAATGGGCTTCGCCTTTGGCAATTCATTATGCATTATGAATTGTGAATTATGAATTAAAAAAATGCTTCTATTTTGTTAGTTAAAACTTATTCGGCAGCTGTCAATGGCCTCGACGTTACCACTGTAACGTTGGAGGTAAACCTTGTGCCAGGCATCTTTTATCGTCTTACGGGACTGGGCGATGCTGCTGTGCGCGAAGGACGCGACCGCATTGCTGCAGCGCTGCAAAATAATGGGTTTAAGTTTCCGCACGCCGACATCACCGTAAACCTGGCGCCTGCCGATTTGCGCAAAGAGGGGTCGAGCTTCGACTTGCCATTGGCCATTGCACTGTTAGCGGCCGATGGTGCCATTGCTTGCCCGCAAATAGACCGCTATATGATGGTGGGCGAACTGAGCCTCGACGGCACCTTGCAGCCTGTGAAAGGCGCGCTGCCCATTGCCATACGTGCCCGTGCCGAGCATTTTAAGGGCCTCATTGTGCCAGAACAAAATGTGCGCGAGGCGGCCGTGGTAAACAACCTCGAGGTGTATGGCATGCGCTCAATCAGTCAGGTGGTGGCCTTTCTTACGGGCAAAGAAAGTTTTGCGCCCACCGTCATCGACACGCGCCGCGAGTTTTACGAACAACAATATAGTTTCGACCTCGACTTTGCCGATGTGCGTGGCCAGCAAAACGTGAAACGTGCCCTTGAGGTGGCGGCGGCGGGTGGACACAACCTTATTATGGTGGGTCCGCCAGGATCGGGCAAGTCGATGATGGCCAAGCGTTTGCCCTCTATCCTGCCACCGCTATCGCTGGCCGAAAGTCTCGAAACCACGCAGATACACAGCGTGGCGGGAAAACTGCAACGTGGCACCTCGCTCATCTCGCAACGTCCCTTCCGCGCTCCGCACCACACCATCTCTGAGGTGGCACTGGTGGGTGGCGGCGCCAATCCGCAGCCTGGCGAAATATCGTTGGCGCACAACGGTGTGCTCTTTGCCGACGAGCTGCCCGAATTTAGTAAAACCACGCTCGAGATGCTGCGTCAGCCTTTAGAAGACCGCATCATCACCATCTCACGAGCAAAATATAGTGTCGACTTTCCTTGCTCTTTCATGTTTGTGGCTTCTATGAACCCTTGCCCCTGTGGCTATTACGGCGACCTCACACACCGCTGTGTATGCACTCCTGGGCAGCGTCAGCGGTATATGAACCGTATATCAGGGCCTCTGCTCGACCGTATTGATATTCAGTGCGATATTCAGCCTGTGCCTTTCAGCCAACTGTCGAGCGCACCAGCGGGCGAGCCCAGCGCCGTTATTCGTGAACGGGTGATAGCGGCCCGACACCTTCAAGAGCAGCGCTTTGCCCACTGCAAGGGCGTGCACTGCAACGCACAGATGACCGAGCGCATGATACACCAGTATGCCGAGCCCGACGCCCAGGGCATGGAGCTCTTGCGCCAGGCCATGGCTTCGCTCAGCCTGTCGGCTCGCGCCTACAGTCGCATCTTAAAGGTGGCCCGCACCATTGCCGACCTCGATAACGAACCCAACATTCTCACCTCGCATCTGGCCGAGGCCATCGGCTACCGCACCCTCGACCGCGGCGATTGGGCTGATAGATTGATGTAATATCCAAGTAGGACGGTGGCGTGGTTAAGTGAAGAATTCATGTGATGGGCGAGGCAAATCATAGTAGGACGGTGGTCTCCGTGCCCCGTCCTCCAGCAACCAAAAAACGGCCCCATAAAAAAATAGCAACAAAAAAAGGTCTTGACGTGTGCACTGCGTCAAGACCTTTAATGTTTTAAACGATGTAGTGTTCGTTAGGCGGGCCGCGATTGTCCCGCGTTGTCGCCCGAAGGCGTGTCGCCGTTGTCGTCGCCATTGCCAATGCCAATAGCTCCGAGGATGGTGGTGGCCACGGCGATGATAACCTTCACGATTACCTGCCACACATTGATGTTAATTTTGCTCATGATATTTATTTTTTAAGGTTAATGTTTTTTTTGATTGGGGGGGGGCTTATAGGGCTTATGGGGCTTATAGGGCTTGGGCTTATAGGTCTTATAGGTCCTATAGATTTTTCACTTTTCACTTTTCCCTTTTCTCTTCCTTCTTCTCCAGCTGCAGCACTTGCGTTATCAGCGGATACGGCATGTTCAGGTGATACAGTCGCCAGCAGTAGCGCCAGAGCATGGTGGGCATGAAGGTGCCTTTGCGTCCCACGGCCTTGTACGACAGTCGGTAGAAGGTTTTGGGGTTGTCGTCGATGGGCATGTTTAGGCTTCGGCACAGACGCAGCACGATGTATCTTAGCGTTTGCGGATGCCCGTCGGGTCGTCGCACCACGTTAGCCAGATACGTCAGTCGTGCCATCTCCATGAGGTCGGTCGACGATCCTATCCATACCAGTCGGTCAGAGGGTTCATACTGCATCAGTCGCATGGTGTCGGCAATGAGTCGTTGTTTCCCTTCCACGATCAGTTTGTTTGTTACGCGTTGCCTGATGGTTCTTCGCAGCGGCGTGGGCATTAGTTTTCGTTCGCGTCGCACCGTTCTTTTTCTCAGAGCCTCGAAGCAACTTTCCTCAGCATGTTTCGTGTCGGCTTTAAAGTCGGCAGCGTTATACTGTGTGAATTGTTGACGATTATTGTCAAGCAATTCTAAGTAGTTTGTTTTGTTGTCCATTGTTTCTTTTTTTTAATAGGTTTTCTTTACTTTTTACTGATTTCATGTTTTTTTTATTTGTGCATTTCACGGTGAGTAACGTCATGACGGTTTCTCTTTCCTGATTTCGGGTGCAAAGATACTGTGGTATGTGGAACAAACATTACCAAAAAAATATTTCTTTGTTAAGAAAATGTAAAGGCCCAAAAGCCCAACAACCTACAGCCCCACCCCCGCGCCGCTAAAGCGGCTT
>USAI01000090.1 GCA_900552675.1 uncultured Prevotella sp. | reverse complement strand
TCCAACTATGAGCAGCGACATCTTACCGAGAAGCATCGGCGTGCAGCAGGCTTTGACGGCACGCTGCCCCTGTTTCGTAAGCACATGGAGGCGCAGCTGAATATGCGCGAAGACGATGCCAAGCTGGCCACCACCCCGCAGCCCGACATGTTTACCCTGCCCGCCCGCAGCACCGCCAAGATGAGCGTCTGGGCTGAAGATGAGGTAAACCGTGCCCTCTGCGACAACCTCATCGACGAGCCTCTCTTAGGCACCGACTACACCCTCACCGCCACACGCCAGCAGGTGGCATCAATAGCCCTAAAGCTCATCAAAGAGATGACCGAGAAAGATGCCGACGAAGACAAGCTGAACCTCTTTGCCCACATCACCGATGGCAAGCCCGATATGTCGGCCACCGTAACACGCCAAGAAATGGCAACGCTTATCTATCGCGCCATGCGCTATATCGAGCAGCACTCAAAGTACACTTATACCGACTACACCTCAAACCTCGCCGTCTATACCGACAGTCCACAGCTCAAAGAGTGGGCAAAAGAACCAATGGCGTTTATGGAGGCCCTCGAGCTGATCGACCCCATAACCACAACCACCCTGGCGCCCGACGCTCCTTGCTCTATCGAGCTGGCCCTGGCTACGGCCGAGCGTGCCACCATGGCGCAGCACACTGGTTGGGCGCAGACGGTGTCGGATAGTGATAATGTAGAATACATTACCACCTATTCGAGTCATGACGCCCTCACCACTATGCCCCACAACATCGGTAATACCAATTCTTCATTGGGCTTCTACGAGCGTGTGTGGGTATATCGCATGAAAGGCAACAACGGCTCTACCGAGGTGAAGGATAAATATACTGGCCAGCACCTCTATTTCGAAGCCAAATATCTGCACCCCGTGCGCTGGCGCGGCCCCAGTTTCTCTAACACCAAACAAAAGGTGAAGAACGCACGCAACAAAGCCGACAAAGGCAAAAAGAAAAGCAACTCTCTGAAGAAAGGGTTGGACATACTGAAAGATTTCGTGTTATAAAAAGATAACAAGGTTTTGCGGGTAAAGAGCAAAACCCAGTGAACAAAGAAAAGGAGTTCTTGTGAATAGACAAGAGCTCCTTTTCTTCATTAAAAAAACTCTAATACAAGATGCACACCTTCTAATCTGTTTAGTAAATACTGCCACCATGGGTGTCACCATTACCGTAACATCAAACGTTAAGATGGGCACTACGTTTTTCGTTACCTTTGCTTGCTAATAGCATGATGGCATCGTTGAACATTCATAATGATGCTTGCCTGTAAACTAATGTTTCTTAGTTTAAAATTAATAAAACAAATGCAAAAACCCTTTTGCACTCCAAATGGTTTTAGTAAATTTGTCAGTGTTATTTTTAGCAATTATTGTGTGTTAACTCTTGATATTAAAAGCATATTGAAGCTACAGCATTTTTGTTAATAACTAAAACCTTTCGTACAAATTATCTTACTTACATTAATACACAACTATCTATTATGAAGAAATTATCTATTTTGGCAGCAGCACTGCTTTTGCATCTGGGCTGTTTCGCTCAGCAAGCATTGTTTGAACGTGTGTCGGTAATCTCGCCCGAGGTTAATGCTAACAACACCGTTACCATTCGTCTTAGTGCTCCCGAGGCGCACAAGGTGCAGGTTACTGGCGATTTCCTACCACCTCGCATTGTTGAAAACGAACATGGTAAAAGCGAACAGGCGGGCATCGTCGATTTGACGAAAGACGAGAAGGGCGTGTGGAGCTTTACCAGCGGCAAGCTGTCGCCTGAACTCTATTCGTACAACCTTATTCTTGATGGCGTGAAGATTGTCGACCCCTCAAGTGTTTATATTCAGCGCGACATCACCTCTGAAACTAACATCTTTATTATTAGCGAGAAGAAAGGCGACTGTGGCGATCTGTATAGCGTGAACGAGGTGCCCCACGGAAACCTTGCAAAGGTATGGTACCCATCGCCCACACTGAAGATGCAACGCCGCATGACGGTGTACACCCCAGCTGGTTATGATAAGGGTAAAGATTATCCTGTAATGTATCTGCTGCACGGTGCCGGTGGCGACGAGAACGCTTGGAGCGAGCTGGGCCGCACTGCCCAAATTATGGATAACCTCATTGCCACAGGCAAGGCAAAGCCCATGATTGTGGTAATGACCAATGGCAACCCCACCTGTCAGGCAGCTCCTGGCGAGTGGTCGGCAGGCATGTATGTGCCCTCGGCAATGGGTATAAAAGGCGTGAAGCCCGCTGCCTCAATGGCCGAAAGTTTTCCTGACGTGATAAACTATGTTGAGAGCCACTATAAGGTGAGCAAAAATAAATCGCAGCGCGCCATCTGTGGCCTCTCGATGGGTGGCGGCCATTCATTCGAAATATCGCGCCTCTACCCCGATAAGTTCGATTATATAGGCCTGTTCTCTGCCGGCTTTAACGTGGGCGGTGGAGACCGCTCCAACTTATACGAAAGAATGTCTTCCAACAAGGAGTTTGGTGCACAAATGGCGAAGCTGTTTGCAGGCAAACCAAAACTCTACTGGATTGGCATAGGCAAGACCGACTTCTTGTATGACATGAATGCCGACCTGCGCCACTTCCTTACGGATCACAAATATCCCTACACCTATGTGGAGACCGAGGGTGGACACATCTGGCGCAACTGGCGTCTGTATCTCACCGATTTTGCACAAAAATTGTTTAAGTAGTGTTACCTCAATAAGCCGAAAAAACGCTGCTGTGCACCATACTATCGCGGTGCGCAGCAGCGTTTTCAGTTTCTTATTATTTATACCATTTCATGTGAACATGGTGCTTGGGTAGATTATTTGTTTACCACCTTTGCTGAATGTCCACCACATATAACGAAGCATACACCATGGTATGACAGGGGCAATGTTTCGTTGTCTGACGTAACAACTTGCTTCAGCAGAATACGTCCATCGGGCGATACTACATGCAGGGTTTGTCCTGCCATGCCGCTTACTGTTATCTGTCCATTTGCTACACGTATGTTGCCCTTGGCAGCAATTGCTTGATTAATGCCTGTTGTGGTGTTGATAAGATTGACGTTGTCAATAGCAACAAATTCGTCCTTGGCTACGTTGCTGTGGAAACCAAGTTGCACGCGACGTTTGCCAGCAAGTGATGTCAGAGGCACCTCGCAGCGATACCAGCCTGTTTCGCCATCGGTACTGATGGAAGCACTTATGGGTTCAAAGTTTCTACCATCGGTAGTGGCATCAATCGTAAGGGTTGATGTGTTGCCTGGCTTGCGGTATATATAAAATTCGATTGACTGAGGTGTGGCGTCATCTATTGTGAGGATAGGCGTTTCAAGACGCGACTCGCCAGCACCGTCGGCACCGTTGCTGAAGGCGTATCCGCCGTCGTTGTCGTACGACTGTATGGTGCCGTCTTTTGCCATCGCCCATGTAACAATGTCGCTAAGATGTCCTACCGACCAGAACGAGGTGGTGGTAGCACCATTAGCAAAACTTTCAGAAAGGCTCTTGAGCGGGGTGCCTAATGTGATGCCGAAAGGCACATATACCGAGCTTCTGCCTGCTGCCGACACGGCACGAATGGCTCCATAGAAATAGGTCTGGCCTGATGTCAGTGTAGAGGTAGCCGTATAGTGACGGTCTTTAATGCCCATCTTCGAGTCGTAGTAGCCCATGAACGAAGAATATACAAGATAGTTGTAGGTAAGGGCTTCGGCATCGATGTAACCGTTGTTTAAGCCTTCTGTTGGTGCATCCCATGATACATCGGTAGCCTTGTCGTTTTCTTCGTTCCACACGGCCTTAATGTTGCGCACATAGCCAGGCACGTCAACGCCGCCCCAAACATTCTTCTCGTATTCGCGTCCGTGGGTGGCATCGTCATAAGCTACCACCTTCACTACATTATTGCCGTTGCTGAGCTTGACGCCCATTTGCAGCTGCTCGCCAGGTGCAGGATTGTTAAACTGTTTGGCTTCAACATCGTTTACATATACAATCACTTTGTTAACCTTGGTCAGTGCCGAACCGTTAATGCAACGTGTGGGAACTTTAAATGAAACACTGCCATCAAGAGAGCCTACCTCGCCTGAGGTGGCACGCAGGTCAGTTACGCTGTCAGGGGCGGTAATGGGTATATACTTTTCTACCTTTATCGAGCCGATATAGAGCGTCTGGAAGGTGCCGCTCCCCTCGCTGGCATGATGGAAACCTATGTTGTAGCGACCATTGTTTTTTATCTCAATCAGTGACGAGTGTTCTACATACTCGTCGCCATGTACGGTGTAGGTGCTCAGAGGTTCGGTCATGGCTTCTACCGTGTTGCCACTGCCGTAGGCTGTTTTCAGCGTTTCGGTGTAATAGTTGCCGTATGCTTTTGTGGTAAAGGTGAGACGGTAAATCCAGTCGTTAGTGAGCTGAAGGTCGGGGGTGATGAGCCAGTTGTCGGCTGAACTGTTGCCGAAACGATCTTCGCTCATGGCTGCATTTTCTGCCCATTTCCAGTTCTTGCCGTCATTATTTGCATCAATAGCAGTGAAGAGGTCGAGCGATGAGGCATCGCTGAAGGTTGCCTCATAAGGAATGGTCATAACGTCGCCATGCTGTATAACGTTTGATGTGGCTTCGCCACCTTCGCCTTCAGTGGTGCAAGCCACTACGCGATAGTAATATTTGGCCATGCCTTCAGGCAGATCTTCTTCAAACGATGTCGCTTTGAGGTTGTCGGCCACGAGCACGTTGCCTGGGTTACGATACACCTTATAATATAGTTCTTCGGTAGGGAAATAGCCACCGTTAATACCCGTTGTAGGTGCGTTCCAGTTTACCTTTGCCTTCATGTTGTCGATGCTGAACGTGAGGTCGGTGGCAGCACCAGGCAGGTCGTGGCCTGTAAAGGTTGTGGTGTGTGCACGTAGGCCTTTGCCAGCCTCGTTTACCAACCATACGTCTACCTTGTGGTGTCCTGTTTCCAGGTTGTCGGTAAACGTATATTTTTCTCCAGGTTTCACAGCATTAAATTTTGTCACGCTCTGAACATAGTCGTAAGCCACGCTTAAGGTTAGGTTGCCTGTGAGCGGTGTGCCGTCGATGGCTGTTGAGGGTGCCGTGAACGAGATAGTGGCTTTGTTGCTACCTGGTGTGGCATAGGTTACAGCCACGTCGGTGGCGGCAGCAGGTGCCGTTTGTTCGCAATAGGGCGAGGCGGTGTGCAATCCTACAAACTCGAGTGTTGAGCCATAGTCGGCTACGAGCGTAGCTTGGCCTGTGGTGAGGTTTACCTCATAGAGAGCCGACTTGCGGTTGCTGTCCATTGACGACCAAAACATACGTCCTGTAGCGGGGTCGATGGTTGCACTTTGGCCGTATTGCAGGTTGCTTACGCCAGTGTTGCCCACGATGGTGCTTTCGCCAGTTTTGATGTTTACGGTGTACAGGTTTCCGTCGTCGGCAATGGCATAAAGTGTTCCGTTCTTGTCGAAGCTGAAGGTGAGGAACATATGGTTGCCCTGTATCTCAGCAATTTGTGTGGGCACGCCTGTCGTTACATCAATTGATGATATGCACAGTCCTTGTCCATCGGCAGTCATAAACTGTCCGTACAGCGTGTCGTCTTTTGGATTGTAGGCTATGGCACTGGTGGCAAAGTTGCTGAAAGCACGGTCAAGGGCTTTCTTAGCTACCACTGTCCATGTGTCAGCATCAAAAAGATAATAAGTAGATGAAAGTAGGGTGCTGCCAAATGTCAGTACTTTGTAGCCACAGAACATGCCGTTGAAGCAAGCACCACCCACAAGGTTATAGTCTTTCGACACTGATACGGGTGTGAAAGTAGGGCTTGATGTCGCTGGGAACGAGTAAATGCCGAACTCGCCATCAGAGTTGGACTTCCATAGCGACGAGTAAATCATGCATCCATAGAGCGTAGGTTCTTGTGCTTTTGCTGCAGCAGCAAAGGCAGGCAATGATGTTGCTCCTATCCGCATACAAATGGCAGATAGCATGAGCGTAAGAAGAAATAGTGCTTTTTGTTTCTTCATAAGTTTTTAAGTAGCAACACTGTATAGTTTATGTCTCTCAAAGTTCATCCAAGTAACTGGTACGTTTATCGTCATAACGATTATGCGAAGTTTGCCTGGGGAAAACTACCTGTCAAAGTCATTACTTGTTTCAGTGTTGCTTATTTGAAAACAGGCAATTCTTCAATAGGTGCGGCAAAAATACAAAAAAAACTGAATTCATACTATTTTATAATAACGGAAAATAACTTCTTAAATAGGTGCTCTTAATTATTTTTATATTTAAGCGTATTAAACAATATGGTAGATATAATCTCAGATATAAAGGCGCGTAGTGGCTCCTACGTAACTGTTATATGAGGTTATTTAAGTTTTGCAACTTGCTCTATCAGTAGACAAGATACGGGTAAACAAGGAAATATCTTTTTTTTGGAAATCGTTGTTTATAAGGCTTAAAACAGCAGGGATAATCTCCTTGTTTACTTGTCCGCTCAGCTTTGCCGCTTGTTCCCTTCCACCTCTCCTCTCTTAGTACACTAAATAAAAAAAGAAGATAAAACCTTGTCGTTTCAAATAAAAAGTATAACTTTACACCTGAAACCAACAAAGCAACATTTTTATGGGAAAATCAGCAATCATAGAAACTTTGCGACAATATTTTAGCACCCAACCCGTGCTGAAAGCGTGGTTGTTCGGTTCTTTCTCAAGAGGGGAAGAAACGCAAGATAGCGATGTTGATATTATTGTAGCCTTGGATAAAAGCAAACCTATTGGTTTGAAATTCTTTGGTATGTGGAGCGATTTAGAAGAACTATTAGGACGAAAGGTCGATTTAGTATCAGATGGCACCTTACTTCCTTTTGCTAAAGAGTCAGCCGAACGAGATAAAATTCTTGTGTATGAGAGAACGTAGCAGAGATAAAAGCCGACTTGAACATTTTATTAAGCACGACCTTCCTGTTTTGGAAAAACAAATTATAAAATATATAAGGATGGAGCAATAACAATTATATTTATCTTGTTTAAGGAAGGTAGAAGATGTATAATGGTATTTTATTTTCGAGTCAAAGGCTTTTTCGGTTGGTAACACTATATGTTATGAGCAGATAATATTATTGTGTTTTTACAATTTATAATATTGTATTATTATGCTCGCACTGCTATGCATTGCTTGTGGGTTTAAAATAAAACGCGCAAAGCGCGAAAAAAGATTGTTATATAGTGTTACCGACCGATAAAATCCATTAACCCTTATTCCCCCCCCCTCCTGAAAACTCGCCCTGTTCTGCCGTTGCTGTGACATCTTCAACGGCATTTCAATTCCATAAAGGTACGATTAAAACGCAAATACTTCGTGCCATACAGCAGCTCCATACACAATTTCAATTCCATAAAGGTACGATTAAAACTGGTCAGGATGGCGATCCCATCCGCTGCACCGGCATTTCAATTCCATAAAGGTACGATTAAAACCATGGGAAGGAATGAAGAACATAGCTCCCTATCTTTATTTCAAATCCATAAAGGTACGATTAAAACTGTGCTGGAGGTATAGAATACCTTTCTTTTACTATTTATTTCAATTCCATAAAGGTACGATTAAAACTCAGCAAAGTTTATCACCATACTCTGCAATCCTCATTTCAATTCCATAAAGGTACGATTAAAACTGATAGTCGGTGAACATGTCGCAGTCTTCACGCCAAATTTCAATTCCATAAAGGTACGATTAAAACTTTGGCAGATGCGCTGAAGACTATATCCGTGCATATTTCAATTCCATAAAGGTACGATTAAAACATGCGTAGGTAGTCCTTGCCTTTTGTTTTGACGGTATTTCAATTCCATAAAGGTACGATTAAAACCCATTGTTTAGGGATATATAATATCCTTGTTTTCAATAGAATTTGCGAATGCAAAGTTATGAAATCTTATTGAAAAAATGTCGATGGGTGATTATATATTTTTATGCGTTTTGCGACAACTGGTACATTTATTGGTGTTACAACAAGTCAAAGAGCTAAAGTATGCTTCGGAAAGAATAGATTGTCAGTTGGGAAAAACACATCGACAACTTTTATTATAAGAAATTGTTGGTCAACATCCTCTCTTTTCCAAGTATTTGTTTGTCCATATTATAGCCTATCTTATTTGTGAAAATGATAATACTGTCCTCAGACTGGTCGATAATTCCTTTTATTTTCAGTTTCAGTTCCCTGAGTTTTGCTTCAGATAGTTCGCCTTCAAATACGGAGTTTTGTATCCAACACAGATATTGACGGCATAGTTTCAGCATTTTACCGACACGTTTTTCGCCTACATCATAAACAACGATAACATACATATCACCAATACATTTTAAAAGGTTTGTATTCTTCTATCCTCAAGATATCTTCAACAGCTTGTAGCATTCCAGCTTTATGAGATGCTTGTAGCTTACATTGCGTCCTAAAGAACGGTGGCGGAATGTTTCGTCATAGCGTTCCTCCATCGCTTTTACAAATATTTTTTTGCCTTTCTGTCCCAAGAAATTGAACAAAGCACTGTTTGCCCTAAGACTGCCGAAGGCATACAACTCTGCCACATCCTCGATAGGAATGTATCGGGGCTGCTGTTTGATCTCCGTATTGTCTTCGTTCACGACAATGGGCGTAAACTTCAACGTGTTGTCCTTGCGCTCCATTATGCCGGGGTTGAACAGATAGAAACTTCTTTTCATTCTTCTTCCTCCATTTCGTTGATATAACAAAATTCAAAATAGCTGCAATTCTTGCAGATGCCTTTCTTCGCAACAGGTGGACATTGTTCCTGCGAGATTACGTTTGTTATCTCTTCAGCAATAGTCTGAATTTCTTCCCTGTCAATATCCGTCAGTATCACTTCTTGGGTCTTTCTCAAAAGAGGATATTCCAAGATGCCCTTCACGCCATCAATTCCATGTT
>USAI01000089.1 GCA_900552675.1 uncultured Prevotella sp. | reverse complement strand
TATAACCAACAAGAAGATTATGAATGTTAAACAATTATTTCTGTTATCAACTTTATGCTTGACAATGGGTACCACACAGGCTCCTGCGCAAGGATTTCTGAATAAGTTGAAGAATAAAGGCGCAAAACTTGTAAAACAGGCTATGCCCGACCCTGTGAAAGAAGTGGTAAACACAGTGGAGGAAACTGAAGGTGCAGCTTCGAGAATCCGAAACCGTGTAGAAAGCAAGGTGCGCAACAGAACAAGTGGCGCAAGCACACGACGCACAAGAACGCAAGCTGGTAGCTCGACGGCTGGCGGCAGCGTGACGCTAAGCTCTAAAAAGAAGGAAATAACCATAAAACTCTGCCGTGGTCTTGGCCCGTCGACATGGGGCGGACGCAAAAACGCACGTTCACCGCTGCCTCCTACATGCTCTAAGCAAGACAGCTGGTACAGGTCGCTCCCCTTCATTCACGACATGGACAATGCCTGCCTCGTGGCTGAAGCAAACATGTTAGACAACTTTGTGAAGAAACATTCGTCAGAAGTTTGCTCACCCGTTGTTGTACGCGTCGAGGAAAACAGAGAAGAGAAGGGCGAACGCACAAGGGCGCTTGACAACGCTGTGAGATACCTCAACGGCAGTACGGACGAGATGCCCGAAGTGTTGGAGAGCGGGGCGTTCAAACGCGCCATGCAGTCAGACTATTCAGCCCTTTACCCCTCGCTGGAGCCTGAGACGGTAACATATCTCAAAAGCATTAACCGCACCACAAAAGAGGTAACGGTGTCCGTGTATGAAGGCAATTCGGCTTACGACAACAAGATGAACATCGACGAGATGTGGTTTGAAGTGAACCCCAGCGAAAGAACCGCTAAGCTGCTGGAGATGGACGAAGAGTCGACAGGCAAAGACTACACGGTGCCCTCATCCATACGCTTTGGCGGCCACGTGTTCAGGGTGACCGAGATTGGAGCATCAGCCTTCAACGAGAAGAAGGTGAAGAGCGTAACGCTGCCGATGGGCCTGAAATCAATCGGTGACAATGCTTTTATGAGTTCCACCATTTCAGAGATCAACATTCCTGCAACAGTGACGAATATTGGCAAGCAAGCCTTCAGCAACATTTCAACACTCAAAACCATCAGCGTGCCCAACAGTGTGAAAACCATCGGACACAGCTGTTTTGTGATGTGTACAGGACTGACAGAAGCCAAGTTGCCCGCACGTCTTGAGAAGCTGGAGAACGCCATGTTCCGGGGCTGCCGTTCGCTAACAAAGGTTACGCTGCCACAAAACATCGACAAGATAGACACCGGAACCTTTGAAGACTGCAAGGCGCTTACACACATCGACCTCCCGCAGTCGGTAACGACCATTGGGCTGAACGCCTTCAAGAATACAGCTCTGACAGAGGTTTCTGTGACGACGAACCTGAAACTCATCGACTCTAACGCCTTCGAGGGCTGCAACGGCCTCACATCTGTATCGCTGCCAGCAAGCGTGCAGGTAGAGAACGAAGCTTTCAAAAACTGCAAGAACCTGAGAAAGGCAACCATCAGTGCAGAGCATAGAGGCATACCCGACGACATCTACATGATTTTCATGGGTTGCCCGTTTGCCCAAAAACCCTTGACATCGGTGCCCTCTTGCGTGACGTTTAGCGAATAAAAAATAATGAGGGTGTGTCAAAATAGGAGTTAGAGGAAGTTAAGAAGAAGTTAATCCATCTACGATGGATGGAAGTTAACAGACAAATGCTTTATTTTCAGCAATTTATACATATGTCCGCTAACTTCTGTTAACTTCGGGCGAAGCCCAAACTTCTTTTAACTTCTATTTTGACACACCCTCTACAAATCAAACGGCCAAGCCTATAAATCAAACGGCCGAGCTTACAATGTAAGCCCGGCCGTTTTACGTTAGTATGTTATGAAAAATTTGAGAGAGGTGAAACTTCACAGCTTCGAAGTTGTTTTACTAAACATGATTTAATTTATAGAGAAAGCATAGAAATATATCTACTTTAAGATGTTCACACCCTCGGCAGGAAGCGGCAAAGTAACGCTGCTGCTCTTTTGCAGTGTGTCGATGGTAGCACTGTCGACCAATGCTGCTACCGACTTTCCGCCATGCAACGTTGTACTGTAACCAGCGGTGGGCGCTTCGCTACCATCGTTGAACGAGTGTTGTGCAGCGTTGCCCAAGGTGAGGATGATGGCCACCACAGCGGCAGCCTTGAACAAGGGAGCGAGGCGCACGCGCAAGGTTACGCGCTGGGCCCTAACGGGAGCCTCGTCATCGAGCAGGTCGGCAAACCGATTGTCGAAGTCGGCACCCAGGCGGTCGGCCATAGGCTCTTGCTGCTCATAAACGAACAGACTGCGGTATTGCTTCAGTTCTTCTGGCACCTCGGTCTGGCTGAAGAAGGCGCGTAAGATGCGTTCTTCCTCTATCGAGGTCTCGGCCGCCCAGTAGCGGTCCAGAAGTTGTGTTATATACTTATAGTCCATAATCGTCAATCTGTTTAAAACGTTGTTTGATGGTTTGCCGCGCACGAAAGATATTTACTTTAACCTGTTGCTCGGTGATGCCCAGTATGTCGGCAATTTCTTTGTAGGGTTTGCCCTCAAAATCGCGAAGCTGCACACACGAGCGTTGCTTTTCGGGCAAGCTGTCAACCAACTGTCGCACCAGCTTTATGCGGTCGTGCTGCTGAGCGTGGTCAAGGGGTGTAGGTGCTTGGTCGGGGCGCTCCATGCGTTGCTCGTCGAGCTCAAGATGGTTATTTTCTTGTTTCTCAGCGCGGTCGAGAGCTAAGTTTCGGCAAATGGTGAGCGCGAAGGCCTCAATATTTTCTATTTCGTCCCATTGTTCGCGGCGGTTCCAGATGCGAATGAGTGTGTCTTGCACGATGTCCTCGGCTTCAGCACTGTCGAGCGTGATGCGCAGGGCCAAGCGATAAAGGATGTCTTTCAGCGGCAATACATCATTGCGAAAACTCACTTTCTTCATTGCTCTCTGTATAAGAATGACGGTTTTTGAGCGGAAAGGTTACAGAACGTCTCCGCTTTTTAACTTGTGTTAACAGCATTATATCATAACAACCGTGCCACTGTTGGGGCTGCCCAAACTATCGGCACTGGTGATGCGCACCTGCTTTACGCCCTTTTCCACAGCAGTGAGAGCGTTCTCAATCTTCGGTATCATGCCACCAGCAATGGTGCCATCGGCCGTAAGACGTTCAAAGGCATCGCGGTTGATGTGTGGGATAACGCTGGCATCGTCGTCGGCATTGGCCAGCACGCCCGCCTTCTCAAAACAATAAACCAGCGTAACATCAAAGTAAGGAGCCAAGGCTTTCGCCGTTTCGGCAGCAATGGTGTCGGCATTGGTGTTCAGCATATGGCCCTCGCCATCGTGGGTAAGCGGTGCCATAACAGGCGTTACGCCCTCGGCAATGAGGGTGGCCAGCATACGTCCATCGGCATGGTCAACATCGCCCACAAAGCCATAGTCGATACCATCTTTGATAGGTCGGCGGTGCGAGTGCATCACATTCATGTCGGCACCCGTCAGGCCCAGCGCATTGATGCCCAGCGCCTGCAGCCGTGCCACAAGCTGTTTGTTTACCAGTCCGCCATACACCATGGTAACCACCTCGAGCATGTGCTCGTCAGTAATGCGACGGCCATTCACCATTTTGCTCTCAATGCCCAAGGCAGCCGCCACCTTGGTAGCACGGCGTCCGCCCCCATGCACCAGCACCTTATGGCCAGGGATGTGGGCAAAGTCGGTAAGCAGACGTTGCAGCTGTGCCTCGTCTTCAACCACGGCTCCGCCTACTTTGATGAGGGTTAAAGCAGGCTGCGTTTGTATGTTTATATTGTTTGCCATTGTTATTTAAAGCTTTAAAAATGGGGCTTATGGGACCTATAGGTCTTATAGGTCTTATAGGTCTTATGGGGCTTATAAGTCTTATAAAATTATAAGCCTTACTCAAGATAGGTATATCCGTAAAGGCCTGAGCGGTAGTTGCTCAAGAACTCTTTGCCCTCTTCGAGAGATATCTTGCCTTCTTTCACACTCTTTGTTACCCATATCTCGAGCTGTCGCACCAGCTTCTTGGGGTTATACTGCACATAGTCGAGCACCTCTTCCACAGTTTCGCCATCAAATATCTGATCGATGTGGTAGTGGTTGTCTTTCACGCTGATGTGCACGGCGTTCGTATCGCCGAAGAGGTTGTGCATATCGCCCAATATCTCTTGATAAGCGCCCACAAGGAACACGCCCAGATAATAAGGTTCGTCTTTCTTCAGCGCATGTACCGGCAGACAGTGCGAGATGTTACGGTTGGTAACAAAGTTGGCAATCTTGCCATCCGAGTCGCACGTAATGTCTTGTATGGTGCAATTGCGTGTAGGGCGCTCGTTCAGGCGCTGCAGTGGGATGATGGGGAACAGCTGGTCGATGGCCCACGAGTCGGGCAACGACTGGAAGAGCGAGAAGTTGCAGAAATACTTGTCGGCCAGCAGTTTGTCAAGGCCCTTCAGTTCATCAGGACTATGTTTCATCTGCTTGGCCAGGTTGTTCACCTCGCGGCATACGCTCCAGTACATACTTTCAATCTCGGCACGTGTGCGTAGGTCGACAATGCCGTGCGAGAAGAGGTCGAGCGCCTCCTCACGTATCTGCTCAGCGTCGTGCCAGTCTTCCAGCATGGTGCGCTGGTTCAGGTGGTCCCAAATCTCGTAAAGGTCTTTCACCAGTTGGTGGTCGGTGTCGTTGGGTTCAAACTCTTCGCGCATTTCGGGCAGCGAAGCAGTTTCGAGCACGTCGATAACGAGCACCGAGTGGTGTGCCGACAGCGAGCGTCCGCTCTCAGTGATGAGGTTTGGATGCGCAATATCGTTTTTATCAGCGGCATCGACGAAGGTATAGATACAGTCGTTCACATACTCTTGTATAGAATAGTTGACCGAGCTCTCGCTGTTCGACGAGCGTGTGCCGTCATAGTCGACACCCAGTCCGCCACCGCAGTCAACAAAGTCGACATTGTAACCCATCTTATGCAGCTGCACATAGAACTGTGCTGCCTCGCGCAAGGCCGTTTGTATACGGCGTATCTTGGTTATCTGGCTGCCTATATGGAAGTGTATGAGGCGAAGCGAGTCGTGCAATCCTTTGGCATCAAGGATGGAGAGAGCCTGCAGCAGTTCGCTGGAGGTGAGTCCAAACTTAGAGGCGTCGCCCCCACTCTCTTGCCACTTGCCGCTTCCGCTCGATGCCAGTTTGATGCGGATGCCAAGGTTTGGCTTTACGCCGAGTTTCTTGGCTGCACGGGCAATGATGTCGAGCTCGTTCAGTTTCTCAACCACAATAAAGATGCGTTTGCCCATTTTTTGTGCCAGCAGTGCCAGCTCAATGTAGCTCTGGTCTTTGTAGCCGTTGCACACGATGATCGAGTCGCTTTGGCATTGCACAGCGATAACGGCGTGCAGTTCGGGCTTTGAGCCACACTCGAGGCCAAGGTTAAACTTGCGGCCGTGCGAGATAATCTCTTCTACCACAGGCTGCATCTGGTTCACCTTGATGGGGTATATAATAAAGTTCTGGGCCTTGTAGCCATATTCGTCGGCGGCCTTTTTAAAGCAGCTCGACGTTTTCTCGATACGGTTATCGAGAATGTCGGGGAAGCGCAGCAACACGGGCGGAGTGACGTCGCGCAGGGCGAGCTCGTCCATCACGTCGCGCAGATCGATCTGTGTGTTGTCTTTGCAAGGGGTGACATACACGTCGCCCTTCTCGTTGACGTTAAAATAAGAGGTGCCCCAACCGTTGATGTTGTATAGCTCCTTTGAATCGTCAATGGTCCATTTCTTCATTTTCGTTTCTTTTGCTTTTCTTTTTTCTTTTTTGATAGATAGTGAGGGGGAGGCCTTTATAGGCCCTTATTTTATCAGCTTTTTCAGTTTCTCTACTGATATCGCAATCTTCTCATAGTTGTCGAGCAAGGTCACGTCGAGTGTGTGGCGAGCTTGGGTGTAGAAGGGCTCGCGCTGCTTTATCTGTTCACCTATGAAGGTGCGCACCTCGTCGGGCGTTTTGTTCAGCAGCAGGGGGCGCACACTTTTTCCCATTTGCAAGTGCTGGAACAGCACATCGGGGGTGGCCTTTAGATACACCGTTTCGCCGCGTGCGTTCATATACTGCATATTATCGAAGAAACAGGGGGTGCCACCTCCGCAACTGATGACCACGTCTTCAAACTCGGCCACCTCGTGCAACATATTATGTTCGATACGTCGGAAGCCCTCTTCGCCTTGTTCGTCAAAAATCTGCTTGACGGTTTTGCGCATACGGCTCTCGATATACCAGTCGAGGTCGTAGAAAGTCAGCCCCAGGTCTTTGGCCAGTGCCTTGCCCACGGTGGTTTTTCCCGCCCCCATATATCCTATGATGATGATGCGTTGCATAAGCGTTACTTCTTTTTTACGGGCGTGGCGTTGACAATCTCCATGCACTGCTCGTAGGAGAGCTGTGCGGCCTTGTCGTGCTGTGCCTTCGGTATGCGATAGTTTTTGCCGTCGTAGGCGATGTAGGGGCCGTAACGACCGTTGAGAATTTCGAGTTTAGCATCCTCTTCAAACTGCTTGATATGTCGCTGAGCCTCTTGCAGACGTTTCTCTTCGATGAGCTTGATAGCGGTATCGAGGGTAACGGTCATGGGGTCTTCGGTCTTAGGCAGCGAGGTATATTTCTTATTGTGCAAGATATAAGGGCCGAAACGACCAGCGCCTATCACCACGTCGCTGCCTTCAAACTGTCCTACGGTGCGCGGAAGCTTGAACAGTTCCAGCGCCTCATCAAGGGTTATCTCGTCCATGCGCTTATCGGCTGGCAGCTGTGCAAACTGAGGTTTCTGCTCGTCATCGGCAGCGCCTATCTGCACCACGGGTCCGAAGCGTCCAATCTTTACAAACACAGGTCGGCCCGTCTTGGGGTCGTTACCCAACTGTCGTTCGCCCGCCTTATGTTCAGAACGAGCGTTTATTACCTTCTCAACATCGGGTTCGAAGCGCGAGTCGAAGTTGCGCATCATATCGGTCCATGGCTCCTTGCCTTCAGCAATCTGGTCAAACTGCTGTTCTACGCGGGCCGTGAAGTTGTAGTCCATGATGTCGGGGAAGTTTTCAATCAAGAAGTCGTTCACCACGATACCAATGTCGGTAGGCAACAGTTTGCCCTTCTCGTTGCCCGTCACCTCAACCTTTGTTTTCTCAGTAATCTGTATGCCACGCAGCGTGTTGATGGTGTATGAACGCTCTTCGCCCTTGCGGTCGCCCTTCTGCACATATTCGCGTTGCTGAATGGTGCTGATGGTAGGGGCGTAGGTAGAAGGTCGGCCAATGCCCAGCTCCTCCATTTTATGCACGAGGCTGGCCTCAGTGTAGCGCGAGGGGCCTTGTGAGAAGCGCTCGGTGCTGGTAATCTCTCGACGGCTCAGCACATCGTTCACTGCCATCACGGGCAGGTGGTGTGAGAAGTTGTTATCGGCATCGGTGGCGTTGGTATTCATGTTATTATCATCATCGTCGGTGCTCTCACGATATACCTTTAAGAAGCCATCAAAGGTAACCACCTCGCCGTTGGCCACGAAGTGTGCCAGGGTGGGATCGTCGGCCGAGATACGTATCGTAACGGTGGTCTTCTCAATCTGTGCATCGGCCATCTGGCTGGCTACGGTGCGTTTCCAGATAAGGTCGTACAGGCGTTTTTCCTGTGCTGTGCCGTCGATGGTAGTGTTGCTGATATAGGTAGGACGAATGGCCTCGTGCGCCTCTTGTGCCCCCTTCGAGTGGGTGTGGAAGTTGTGAGGCTGGCTATATTCTTCGCCATACAACTTAGTGATTTCTTCTTTTGCGGTGCCAATGGCCAGGTTTGAGAGGTTCACGCTATCGGTACGCATGTAGGTGATAAGACCGTTTTCGTACAGATGCTGAGCCACCATCATGGTTTGCGATACTGAGAAACCCAACTTACGAGCAGCCTCCTGTTGCAAGGTAGAGGTGGTGAAGGGAGGTGCTGGCGAACGTTTCAGCGGCTTCTTCTGAATGGCCTCTACTGAGAATTCGGCGTTGCGACACAGCTCAAGGAAGGCTACCGCCTCATCATGATGGGTAAAGCGTTTATCGAGTTCGGCCTTCACCTCTACCTGTGAGCCGTCTTGACGAGTGAGGCCGAAGATGGCATTCACGCGATAGTAGGGCTCGCTCTTAAACTGTTGTATCTCGCGCTCGCGTTCTACAATCAGTCGCACGGCCACGCTCTGCACACGGCCAGCCGACAGGGCAGGCTTCACCTTGCGCCACAACACGGGCGACAGTTTGAAGCCTACGAGGCGGTCGAGCATACGGCGAGCCTGTTGGGCGTTCACCAAGTTCATATCGAGGTGGCGCGGGTTCTCGATAGCGGCCAAGATGGCGGGCTTTGTGATTTCGTGGAACACGATACGCGAGGTTTTCTTCTCGTCAAGGCCCAGCACCTCACACAGGTGCCATGAGATGGCCTCTCCCTCGCGGTCCTCATCGGATGCCAACCATATCTTTTTGGCTTTCTTAGCGCTGGCCTTCAGTTCGCTCACCAGCTTCTCTTTCTCCTTGGGAATGACGTAAGCGGGCTGCATGGTATCCATGTCTATGCTCAGCTCTTTTTTCTTCAAGTCGCGAATGTGTCCGTATGACGACATTACCTTGAAGTCGGCGCCCAAGAATTTTTCTATTGTTTTGGCCTTTGCGGGGCTCTCTACAATCACTAAGTTGTCTTGCATGTTTTCGATGTATGTATGTTTGGAGCGCAAAAGTAAGAAAAACTTTTACTTATACCTTATTATATAAGAAATATTTAAGGAAAATTATTATTACAGACTATTTTGAAGAGAAATAAGGGTGAAGAAGGAACAATTTTAACCCTCAATCGGTCATTAGGGTTTGCTTGTATTTACCTGTTGGCGGAATTAATTTAGTGCATACTTAATTCTGCCAATGGGCTTGT
>USAI01000088.1 GCA_900552675.1 uncultured Prevotella sp. | reverse complement strand
GGGCAAGCAAAAAGATATGTATTGTTGGCTTCATATATGCAAAAGTACGATAAATCAGTGTAATATACGAACATTTAATTTTATTTATCATTTATGTTTAGCCGAAATGCACTAACTTTGCACTTTTAAATAACACACACAATAGCAGTGGGCATGCAAGGCGGTATGCTCAACACAAAGAACGAACAAAACGAATATGGGAAGAAATAAATATGCCGAAGGCGAAATTAATGCCATAGCCAAGCTGTTGCGCCTAAAGAACGCTGGCAACCGAGCGCAACAGAAAGAAATAAGACACCAGTTGCGTGTGAACTACGAGTTTAATATCTCCGACTTTAATGAACAAGGCAAGGCTTTTGGCGAGGAAGAACTGAACGAGGCCATACGCCGTGGCGCTATTCAAATTCTTGACGATGCTACCATTGCCGATATGAAAGCTAAACGTGCACGCGATAAGGCTCGCGACGAGGCCCTGAAACAGAAGGAGGCCCTGGCCAGCGGCGAACAAACATCGTGGCAGGAGGCCATGAAAGAATGGCAACAATGGGAAAAAACACAAGACGATAAAAGCAAATAACGTGCTTGCTCGGCTTTGCCGCTTGCTTAAGCACGAACGATTAGTATGCCAAAGGCATGCAAAACTGACATTAGTTTTTTTGAGGATGATAAGGATGATAAAGATGAAAAGATATCTTATTGTATGTATGGCTTGCCTCTTGTCGCTGTTACAGGCCACGGCACAAGAGGTAAGAGACCGCGACGAGCAATCGGCCGTAGCCGACAGCGCCGCGCTGAATGATGTTTGCGCCGACTCGTTATCGCTGTCGTGGCCCGCGTCGTTGCGCACAAACCTCGACCACTTGCTGAAAAGCAGCATGTTTAAAACCTCGCAGGTGGCGCTGATGGTGTATGATCTTGATGCCGACTCGGCTATCTATGCTCATAACGAGCGACAGCTTATGCGCCCTGCGTCAACCATGAAACTGATTACGGCCATCACGGCACTCGACCGTCTGGGGGGTAGCCACCAGTTTAATACCGAACTGTGCTATACAGGAAAGGTTGAAAACAACACGCTGAACGGTAATGTATATTGCGTGGGAGGCTTCGACCCGCGCTTCAACCTCGACGACCTTCGCGCCTTTGTTGAGGCGATACGCAAGATGGGGGTAGACACCATACGTGGTAACATCTATGCCGATAAGAGCATGAAGGATGACAAGATGTATGGCGAAGGATGGTGCTGGGATGATGATAACCCAACACTGTCGCCGCTGCTGCTGAGCCGTAAAGACAACTTTATTGAGCGCTTTGCCGACAAGCTTACCGAGGCGGGCATTGTGGTTGAGGCTAACCTCGACACGGCCATCAAGCCTGGCAACGCTTATTGCATCTGCCACCGCTTTCACACCATGGACCAGATATTGCTGAAGATGCTGAAGGAGAGTGACAACCTGTATGCCGAGTCGATGTTCTACCAGATAGCGGCCAGCAGTGGTAGCAAACATGCTTCGGCCCTACAGGCACGCGCCATCATTAAACGTTTGGTGCAGAAGTTGGGCTTTAACCCTAACGACTATACCTTTGCCGATGGTTCGGGCCTCTCATTATATAATTATGTTACGGCCGAACTCGAGGTAGCTTTCTTGCGCTATGCCGTAAAGACGGGCAACATATTGCTGCACCTGAAGCCATCGCTGCCCATCGCTGCCACCGATGGCACACTGAGCGAGCGCATGCGTGGCACGTTTACCAATGGCAATGTGTATGCTAAAACAGGAACGCTAACGGGCATCAGTACCTTGGCGGGCTACTGCACCGCAGCCAACGGCCATCGCCTGGCCTTCTCTATCATGAACCAAGGGCTTAGACATACGCGCAATGGTAGGGCCTTTCAAGATAAGGTGTGCACCGAATTGTGCCGACCGTAATGTAAAATTGGCAAGTAGATAATTATTCTCAAAGCACGCAACTTGTCTGCTCGGCTTCGCCGCTTGCCATACCAACAACTCGTTAGTTTGTCAATTCGTTGGCTCGTCAACCGTCAGCTCGTCAACTTGTCAACTTGTCAACTCGTCAACTAAAAATATATTTAATGACCGTTAATCCTCAACAAGACCGTATCCTCGTGCTCGACACGGTGCGCGATATGGTTGAACAATTGATATCGCTCACAGGCATGCAAGGCAATGCCGTGCATATAGTGCGCCACGTGCTCATGGTGTTGATAGCCGTGTTCTTGGCATGGCTGGCCGAACTGCTATGCCGACGCGTGTTGCTGCCAGTCGTGCTGCGTATCACTGCTCACACCGATGCTAAATGGGACGATGTGCTGTTCAGTAGAGAGGTGCTTATCTCGGCCTGTCGCATTGTGCCAGCCATCGTTATATGGCTGCTCTTGCCGCTGGTGTTTTACCAATACCACATGGTTGAAGAGCTGATGAGCCGCGCCACAGCTGTATATATTGTGGTGATGACGGTGCGCTTGGTGCTGGCTTTCATCTCGGCCTTTCGTAACATCGAGACTAAGCCCGAGCGCTCGTCAACCAGGCAGTATCTGCACTCGCTGTGTGGCGTATTGAAAATAGTGGCGGTGTTTATTGGCACTGTGGTTACGGTGGCCGTCATCTTGGGGCGCAGTCCGCTCAGCCTCTTGGCGGGTTTGGGTGCAACTTCGGCCGTTATGATGCTGGTGTTTAAAGACACCATTACGGGCCTTGTGGCTGGCGTGCGTCTCACCAGCAACGATATGTTGCATAAGGGCGACTGGATACAGTTTGATAAGGCGGGCGTGAACGGTGTGGTTGAAGAAATGTCGCTCACCACCGTCAAGGTGCGCAACTTTGATAATACTATCGTTACGGTGTCGCCAGTAACGCTGGTGGCCGACTCGTTTCAAAACTGGAAGGGCATGCAGGAGAGCGATGGCCGACGGGTGAAGCGTATGGTGTTCTTCGACTTTCACAGCATACGCATTGCCGACGATGCGCTCAAACAGCATCTCATCAACCGTGGCTTCTTCACTGCTAAGCAGCTTGAAGGGCAGCAGATAAACAGTGCCCTCTTTCGCCGATATGTTGAGCAGTGGCTGTCAACGCTCAACACCGTAAACACGAACATGACGTTTATGGTACGACAACTCGAAGCCACAAGCACGGGTCTGCCCATCGAGTTTTATTTCTTCTTGAAGGAAAAGTCGTGGGTGCAGTACGAGCACCAGTTGGCCGATGTCATGGACGCCATCTACGCCCTTGCCCCCGAGTTTGGCATGAAGCTCTATCAGCAGTATCCTGATCAGTAACGGCACGTGGCGCCTCTCACCTCATAATATTTTGCCCCACAATATAGCCCATGCTCCATGTGGCTTGTAGGTTAAAGGTGAAGAGCGACGGCACGGGTTGCTCAATTACAATTACGTGTTCATATTTAATATAACGTTTTCTTTAGAAGTTGCAGCACAGACGAAGGGTTAGCATGGTGTAGTGTCCATCGTCGTTTTTGATATATTGAAACGAGGGCTGAAGCGCTATCACCGAGTTCAGTTGTCGGCGCCATGTTAGCTCTGCCGAGTATTCAGTGCCTTGCTGAAAGCGAGCATATTGCCCCGACAGTGCTATCTTGTCGTCGTTATCAGTGTAGGCGCAGCCCAGTTCGGCATAACGATAGCAAGCATTTTCTTGGCACGTGTTTTCTGAATATTGCGCCATGTAGGCAATGCTTTTCTCACCTTGTGTCCATACTGGTTGCTCGGCATACAGCCACCATGCACAGGTGGTGTGCTTCTGTGCTTCGCTGGCAGGTGCCAGGCCGCCCTCGTCGTCTACCTGATATTGGCGCGTGTGCAGGGCCAACCCCGCAAAATAGTGGGCATTGTGATAGGCATATTCCAATTGCGATATGTTAAAGATGCCGTCTTGCTTCGGGTTCAGCCTAAACGGGTTGTCGTTATGTTTCCAGCCGTTATAGCCCATGCCATTGTATATGCTATTTTTAAATGTCCAGCCACCGCGGGTTACGTCAAAATATAGCGTCAGCCCCGAGAAGGGATAGTTGGCTATGGGATAGCTGGCGGCAATGGTGGGGAAGATGCCACACGAACTGTTTGTGAAGAGGGCTGTGATGTCGGAGGTAAAGAAGTCTTCGTTCACATTTCTTACGCCCACAAAGGTGTGCCCCCATGTCCAGCCCTGCATATAGCCCAGCACGGCGATGGCTGCCAGCATATTGTCGGCCTCGATGTTTGAAAATGTTTGCCAGTCGGCGGCTATGGCCTCGTTGGTTTTTGCCAGATGCAGCGTGGCGGCCTCAAACGCTCCTTTACCATGGGCAATAGGCAACTGGAGGTTAAGCCTCAACTGGTTCAGCCAGTTGGCTTTGTTATTCATGTTCCACTGACCCTCGCTAATGTATTGCCCACTAAACGTTTGGGCCATGCATAGGCATGAGGACACGCTGAGCATGATGAACGAGATGTTTCGTTTCAACATATTCATAATGTTATTTCAGTCGTGATAATGTTATTGTAGTGGCGCACAAGCTCATGCAATTCGTTTGCAAAGTTACTGAAAAATAGTGAATAATGGGTTAGAGAATTATTAGAATGGTATTAGAAAAGCATTAGCCCCTTGGCGCGGTCTATTATTTTTTTAACGTTAAAGACGTTAACAGCCTGTTTGTTTCTGAAGAAAAGGTGTAAATTTGCAATGAGCTATAGCATGATGATAGCGATAATAATAAAACTAAAACGAGTGAAAAGATGATTAGATTAAATGTTTTCTTTGAAGTAAAAGAAGATGCCAAGGCCGACGAACTGAAGGCTTTGTGCAATGAGTTGGTAGAAAAGTCGTTGACCGATGAGGGTAACATTGCTTACGACTTTTTTGTAAGTGGCACACGCAAGGGTGTAATGATGATTTGCGAAACATGGCAGAATGAAGTGGTGCTGAAGGTACACATGGCATCGGCCCATTTCACCACACTGGTTCCGAAGATTGAGGCACTGACCAAGAACGGATTGAAGTTGGAGCAGTTCAACTTCTAACTGAATATTTAAACGAACACGGCTTTTCCTTTCTAAGCCCCTCAGAGCAGGGATAGGGGCTTCTGTGCTCCGTCCTCCAGCAGCACCTATCCCTTCTCATTCATCGTTAACCAAATTTAAACATCCGTGTAACACCTTTTTCATATACAAAGCCTTGCATGATTAGACACATTTAATTCTTATTGGCTTATGCTGTTGCTATCACGATTTTTATATATCTTCGCGTTAAAGATATTCTTCGTCTTAGGATAAAACATTTCTTATGACAAAGCCATTGCCCGTAATACTACTTAATTTCTCAGGCGTTTACGATTATGAGTCGTTTACCTCGAGCCGCGACATCGTTCATGTAGATTGTCGTGGCCTGAACGGTGTCGATTGCTATTGTGATGCAGAGGGTAGGGAAGCTCTGCACCGCATGCTTGAGCCTTATCCTGTAAAGGCGCTTCATTTTATCGATTCGGGCGACTATCATTATCTTACCGAATATTGGGTGTCGCGGCTGCAAGAGCCCTTCTCCCTGATTGTGCTTGACCATCATCCCGATATGCAGGAGCCCCAATGGGAGGGCGTGGTGTCGTGCGGCGGTTGGGTGACGGATGTGCTGAAGAACAATCCGTTTGTGAGACATATCGTTGTTGTGGGCGCATCTGATGAGCTGATTGCACAGATACCTGTAGAGCTTAGAGCAAAGGTGCTGTTCTATAGTCAGGCAGAAATAGACCATCACAAAGCATGGCCCTCAAAGGCCGGCAAACTGATACATGAGCCCGTTTACATTTCTATCGACAAGGATGTGTTGAGAAAGCAAGATGCCGTGACCGATTGGAGCAATGGCGACATGAGCCTCATGCAGATGAAAGCCGTACTGCGCATGATTTATGTTCACGAGCGCGTGATAGGCGTTGACATAACAGGCGAATGTTCAGCCACGCTCGACTATCTTTCGGAGGTTAAAGATGCAACAATCAACAACAGAGCCAATGAGGAACTGATGCGGATGATATTGGCTGAGGGGTAAAACTGAAAAAATAATGTCTGTATTTCTCTTCGTCAAATCTTAATTCTATAACAAACCACACATTTTATTTTATGATGCCGTTATCCGTATCGCGCAGGTTTATTCTCTTTTTCGCCGACTTATGCTTGCTTCCTCGGCTCAGTCGCCATGAGATATTCAAGGAGATTAGATTGCCGCTGGCTTTGGAATATCCTATAGTGTGCTTATAGATGTTGCGGTTCAGCAACTCGTTTTCGTACGACTTGTAATAGTTGTTGAATGGATTTGCCCATGACAATGAAAATTGCAAGTTGCGCCATGTGTATGATGCTTTCATAACCGAATAGGCCCCGTTGTAACCTTTCGATTCGCCTTCCAAGAAACGGTTGCCGTTGTCGATGTATCCTTGCAACGTGAAATGGCCGAGATAAGCTGTTATGCTGCCCGCATAAAACCACGAGGTGTAACAATGCGTATAATCGTAACCGAAATTGAAGCATCTGTATATTCCTCCATTGGCTGCAATCTGAAGCTTTTCGGGCAAGAGCCAATAGCTTGCGTACGCATAGACATCCAGCGCATCAATCTCCTTTTGGTTTATCTGGGTATAAAGAAACTGATTGCCGTCAGTTCGCTCATAGTGAGCCATGTTCGGTTTTAGACATTGCTTGTAATAACCTTCAACGAAGGTCTGCAACCGACTGGTGTTGTATGAAACATGTAGGCGGTGGTCCATGTCGTGTGACGGTTTCAAGTCTGGATTGCCTACTGTCCATTCCATGCTATTGGTGCGGATCATAGCATCGCTTGTCATGGCTATTCGCGACACTTTGTCCCGCATCTGAACGGTATAGCTCAGCTGCAACTCGTTATTAATTTGGTATGTCACCGATGCCTTTGGGTGAAAGGTCCAGAAGTTATATTTATGCCCGTTCTGCGTGTAATGGATATAACTTGCGCCAACTCCTAACGTGTAACGCAGTTGTTGGAGAGTGCCCTTAATTTCGCCAAAGGCATATAAGCGGTTGTTGCTTGTATTAGTCAGAGAGGATGCGTCGCCAAGATAGTTGTTCTTGATGTTTTTATAGCTATAGTTGAAGCCTGTTGAGAGCGTGAAGGGGTTCAGCCTGTTCTCATATATTGCCTCTGTGAGCAAAGAAGTCGTCTTGCCGTCCACATCATATTGGTAAGGAGCGCCCTCGTCATAATAGTTGCCTGTTTGCGTGGAGATATAAGTGGCTACAGCATTGGCTGTAAAAGACTGACGTGGCGTTAGTTGACGAAAGAAATAAAGATCCAATACAGGCGAACAGCTCTTGTCTTTTTCTCGGTTTGTAGCTCTATATTGGCGAGTGTCGTCAACGATGTCCTTAATAGTATAATTGTCGGGAGCGTTGTTGAATGCTCCGCCCAATGACGCCTGAAAGACTGTGGCTGTAGAGTCTGCCCAGTTATAGGTTAGCTTTGCATTATGCGATATGGATTTACGAAGCGACTCCACATCGTTTCGTTCTATTGTATAGATACTACCATCTGTCAAGGTGTAATCTGCCGTCTGCTTGCTCTTTTCGCCTTTGGTTCTATACCCACTCACGTCATACGAAAACGATAATTCGCTCTTGCCCTTGTTCCATTTACCATAAACCATGTCATCGCCCTGCAACGTGGTAAGCGCCGAAGTTATGTCCGTACCAACGGTATAGCCGCTCTCGTTCCTGCGTGTCACAATATCTATGACATAGGCTATGCCGTCACCATAACGTACGCCGGGATTGTTGATGAAGTCTATCTTCGAGATGTCCTTTGGATTGAGAACCAACATCTCCGATTTGCCAACCACGATACCATTTATTCTAATTTGAACTCTTCCCCTATTGTCGATGGCAGTAATAGAATGGCTGATGTTGTCGATACGAAGATTGGCAAGTGTGAGTTTCTCAAGAATGCTGTAGCCATTGTTAGAAGCTTGCTTTTGAGCATCGGTAGGATAAATTATCATACCGTCTGCCTTGTTCACAACCTTAGCTGCTTTTACCGACACTTCGTCGAGCGTGATAGTCTTCTCCACATCCTGAGCATAAGCACAGAATGTGGAAAAGAGGATAATAGAAAATGTAATCAATCTTTTCGTTTGCACCATGTTTTTTGTTTTTGGTGCAAATTTACGTTCTCCTTGCAAGAAAGCCAATTATTCAAGCTGACATCTCCCTGACAATTGGCTGACAAAAGCCTATCTATTTGATTTTCAAGCTATAGCTCCTGCCTCTATCCGACTCTATCTTCAACGCGCTATGAGCCTCTATAATAGGTTTTATTCGTCTTATCAGGGTGTAGAGCGTATCATTGGCATCAGGCTTCTTGGGCCATAACCGGTCGCAAATCTCCTGTTTGGATAGTGTATGCGTCTCAGCGGTAATGAACATTTCAAGCAAAGAATGTTGCATAGGTGTAAGATGAATCTGCTCGCCCGATTGCGTTATGAATTTGTCGTTATTGTATACTATACCTCCATACGATAGACCTTGCACTATCAGCTTTGGCCTATTCCTCCTGACGTACCACAGACTGCCCAATAACCACAACATTCCAACCATGAGAAGAGAACCCGAAGCCTTCTGGTCGGACATCATGAACGTAGTGGCAAAGCTACAGTTAGCCTCAGCCACAAGCTTTGTCTCCAAGCGTCCATCCCTACGCACAGTACGCATGGCTATACCTGCCGTATCTTTCAGTTCGGCTATGGTGAGGCAGTTGCGATAGCAACGTATGGTATCAGTAGTGACCACATTGTCAGGCATCTTCGCAAGCACCTGCTCCAAAGCACTATTAACATCCTGCGCTATCATGCCTTTAGTTCTGTTATAGCTGTTGATGCCTGTGCACAATGCACAAAGCATGAGAAAGCAGAAACCTATGTATGGAAGTATCTTCATAATTTTCACATTATATTATATGTTGCAAATGTACAAATAATAAACGAGAAAACAAAGTTTTTGGCCGACGACTGAAACGCCCCTTTAAAGTGGTATCCAACAAGTCAATGTATATACTGTCTGGAAATTTCTGACGCAAAAAGTACTTTTCCCAGTCTGACGGGCACCAAACAAGAATATACTATCCTCTAACTCATTGTCAATATGGCATATACGTTCAA
>USAI01000087.1 GCA_900552675.1 uncultured Prevotella sp. | reverse complement strand
GTGCAACTTTTTACTCATATTTATCAACTTAAATTAATTCCGCCAACGGGTTAATGTTATCTTTTTCTTTCAAGCATGATGCTTTAAGCATTGTCGGCATACACAGCACTTGAGCTGATACGTAGTGTATATGAGCTAACCTCTCGCACATGGTTTTCTTTCATTTATTGGCAGTGCATCGTGTTGTTAGGGTAATGTATGCAACAATTCGGTTGCAAATATTGCAAATAATATTGAAATGACAAAATATTTCAAGTTTTACTTTCAAAAAAAGTGTGTTTTTCTATTTGCTCGCTACAAAATGCAAACAAAATGCAATAAATATGCGATAAAATGATAAAGCGCCATATAAGGGCAAAGGTTTCTTTTCAGATTCCTTTGTCCCTATATGGCGCACTTATTTTTTTGAGCTAATGCTCGCGCAGGGAAATGGTTGTTATACGTATGCCAAAGTGTGGCTATGCGTGTAGCAATGTTTCCTTATAGAAGCATTATTATTTGTTAACGGCGTCAGCCAGAGCTGAGCTTGCCTTAAACTTAGCCACCTTCTTAGCAGCGATAGCAATTTTCTCGCCAGTGTGAGGGTTAACACCTTCGCGGGCGGGACGCTCGTTTACGCTGAATGTGCCGAAGCCAATAAGCTGGATGCCATCACCGGCTACCAAAGCTTCTTTGATTGCTTCTGTTGCAGCATCAAGAGCCTTCTTTGCGTCAGCCTTAGTAAGCTGTGCTTTGGCTGCAATCTTCTCGATTAATTCTGTCTTGTTCATAACTGTCGAATATTAAATGATATAATAATGAATGTAAATTGCTTAGTTATCGCCAACAAATATAGTTCTTTCCTTTTATAAATCAAATAAAAAACAGAAAAAAGTGCGTAAAATAATGAAAAAAACTGCTTTGCGGCCTCGTTTTGCCTATGAACACAGATATTTTTCGTAATTTTGCGTTAAATAAGGAAATATATATTATGCGCAACATACCCACAGTAACTCGCAATTTGCTTATCATCAACACACTGTGCTACCTTGTTACAGTAGCGCTTGAGATGGTGGGCATTGATCTTACCAACATGTTTGGCCTGCACTTTATGTTGGCCCACAACTTCTGGTTCTTCCAGCTCTTTACTTACATGTTTATGCATGGCGGTTTCACGCATCTGCTGTTTAACATGTTTGCTTTGTGGATGTTTGGCTGTGTGATAGAGCAGACATGGGGCGCCCGCCGCTTCTTAGCCTATTATCTTACGTGCGGCATTGGTGCCGGACTGTTTCAAGAGGTGGCACAGCTGGGCCACTTTTATATGCTGATGAGCGATAATGGCTATGGCCTCTCAACTATGATGCAGGTGGCACAGGCCAATGCTCGTGTGCTCGACCTTTGGACCACGGTAGGAGCCTCGGGTGCCATCTACGGCATCTTGTTGGCTTTTGGCATGGTGTTTCCTGAGAACCGTGTCTTTATCTTCCCCCTTCCCATTCCTATTAAGGCCAAGTGGTTTGTAGCTTTCTACGCCATCATCGAGCTTACCACCGCCTTTGCTATGCCTGGCGATGGTGTGGCACACGTGGCCCACTTGGGTGGTATGGCTGTGGGCTGGTTCCTCATTCGCTATTGGCGTCGTCATGCGCCCACGGTGGGCTTTGGTAGCGGCCATTGGCAGAACACGCGCCGTGGCGGTTCATGGTTTAGCAATTTGTTTAAAGGTGGCAAGAAACCTACGCAGCAAGGTCCGATGGGTGGCGGATATAGCCAAACCACAACCCACGATGAGCGTGCCGATTGGGACTATAATGCTCGTAAGAAGGCTGCTCAGGCCGAGACCGATCGTATTCTTGACAAGATACGCCGTTCGGGTTACGACAGCTTGACGGCTGCCGAGAAGGAACATTTGTTTAATAATAGAAACTAAACTGAAAAGCGCGAGAGAGGGAAAACATTCTTGACGCGTTGTTAAAACATTCTTGACGCGTTATTAAAACGTTATAGAATTGTTTGTTAAAACATTGTTGACGCGTTGTTAAAACGTTGCTGACGTTTTGTTAAAACGTTATAGAATTGTTTATTAAAACATTGTTGACGCGTTATTAAAACATTGTTGAAGCGTTTAAGAATAGATGATGCCCCCCTCTGAAGCAAGACACATTAGATGAAACAACTGAAAGACTTTACATTGCGTTTGGTAGCTGGCGCCAACATAATGAATATTATTGTGATGTTGGCGGTGGGCTATAGTGGTGGTGTGAACCCAGTGTCGCATCATTTCATAGGCATTGTGGGCCTTTCGTTTCCGATATTCATGGCCATAAACATGGCGTTTTTAGTGTTTTGGTTGTGTGTGCGCAAGCGCTGGGCGCTCATTCCGTTTGTAGGTTTTGTGCTGTGCTACGGCCCTGTGCGCGCCTATTTGCCGCTGAATGTGTATAAGCCTGTGCCCAACGATTGTATAAAGGTGCTGGCCTATAACATACTGAGTTGGGGTGAGATGAAGCCCGACAACCCCGACCTTTCTATTATTGATTATATAGGGAAAACCGATGCCGACATTGTTTCGCTGGAAGAGGCGAACGCCCCAGCCTGGGTGCGTGAGAAGATCGACTCGGCCCTGTCGCAGCGCTATCCGCATCAAGACACGGTGCTGTCGGCCGACAAAACCGATGATATTTGGCTTATGAGCAAATATCCCATTGTGCGAAAGCAACGCATCGACTATGAGTCGAAGACCAACCATTCGGCTGCTTTTTGGCTGAAGCGTGCCGACGATACTATTATTGTGGTGGCTAACCATCTGCAGTCGACCAGCCTGTCGATGGCCGAGCGCTCGCAGTTTCGTTCGTTCATGCACGGCGACATCAACCATGAAACCACGCGTGCCGAGTCGCATACGCTGTATCGCAAGCTGGGTAAGGCCACAGCCGAGCGCTCAAAGCAGATTGATGCCCTTGTGCGCTTTGTTGAGGCGCATAAAGCCACGCCCCTCATTATGTGTGGCGACTTTAACGATAGCCCCATTTCTTATTCGCGCCAGCGCATGGCGTCGGTGCTGAACGATTGTTATGTTGAGAGTGGCAATGGTCCAGGCATATCTTATCATCGCAACGCCTTCTATGTGCGTATCGATTACATTTTCTGCTCCGACCATTTCCTGCCTTACGATTGTAAGGTAGACAATAGCATCTCAACCTCAGACCATTACCCCATTGTGTGCTGGCTGAAGTTGAGAAAATAAAAACATGTCTTTATCTTTTCTTGCTGGCAAACATCACGCCGAAATAGAACAGAGCGCCTGTTACGAGGCCTGCCAGGGCATCGATAACGTAGTGGGCCTGAATATATACGGTGCTGAGGCACAGCAATATATAGAATGGTATGAAGAGCCAAAACAGACGTTTTGACCTGCTGTGCCAAGCCAGCAACATGCACACGGTGCTGATGCCCACGTGCGACGATGGGAAGGCTGCCGTAGGACGTTCGCCTGCCGCTTTTGCCTCTTCTACCATGTGATAGAAAAAGCCGTCGGCATAGCCTGGTGTGGTAAGGCAGTCGGTGTGCGTGTTAAAATAGTCGTGAATGTTGGGAAACACGCCTGCCAATATGTTTTGCATGCCCACCGCTTTATAATAGAATGTGGGTCCTGCCACGGGCACAAAGATATAGATAACGTAATAGAGGAAGAACGAAGCCAGCACCACCAGTGCGCAGCGCTCAAACTCGGTGTATCGGCAGAAGAAGTAGAACAGCACCACCACCAAAATCATAGGATAATAGCTGGCGTAGCCCATGCTCATCAGTTCGCTCACCACGTTCGACGAGAAGGTTTGTGCAAAATATACGGCGGGCTGACAGCCAAACAGTTGTTGCTCGGCCACAGCAAACACGTGGTCGAGGTTTGGGAACATACGGTTTATCTCATACGTGTCGGGGTACCACCATCCCAGCAGTGCCAGTTGTGTTACAATGCGCACGCAGCGTGTCAGTCGGCACGGCACCAGTCGGTATGCGCCCCACAGCGCCACCGTCATAGCGGCAATGCGCACGCGCCCCCATATCATGGCTTGCGGATTTTCAACCCTTGTGTAGGCAAAGAGCACGATGACGAGTGTGAACAGCAGGTAAGCCATCGTTACCCATTCAACGGCCATGAGCCCCTTTTTAGCCTTTTTCTCTATCTTAAAAAGCGATGTTAAAAAATTCATTGTTTAAAGAAATACTGATGTTAAGAGCCTGTGGTTCTTTGTTTTAGAGCCATCCGTTCTCGCGATACCAGTCGATGGTAAGCTTTACGCCTCGGCGCAGACGGTAGTGGGGGTGGTAGCCCAGCTCGTCCATAGCGGGCTCAATGTCGCAGCGCCAGTTGCGCTGGCACAGAATGTTATACTTATCATTGTTTAGTGCTGTGATTTTTCCTGTCAGTCGGGCTCGCCATTCGCCGCACCATGTCACCAGTCGCAGCACCCACAGTGGTGCTTTTATGCGCAGCATCCAGGGGTTGCCCAGTGCCCGTCGAATAAGGTTTGAGAAGTCGGTGCTGCTATACACCTCGCCATCTGATAGGAAGTATTTTCTTCCGCTACGTCCGTGGTCGAGCGCTAAGAACACGGCCTGCACCACATCTTCAACATACACAAAGGTGATGTCTTGCTGTCTGTATCCCGCTGCAAAGTCGATATGGTTCTTCACGCTTTGCGCCATCAAGAAGTAGTCGCGCTCGCGTGGTCCGTACACGCCAGTGGGGCGCAGTATGATGTATGGAAAATCGTTGCCTATCGAGTCGAGATATTGTTCGGCCTTCAGTTTGCTCTGCCCGTATGCCGTGTTGGGTTCGGGTGTGTCGTGCTCAGTAATCTCGGTGTAGGGTTGCTGTTCGCGCACGGCTCCAAACACGCTGAGCGAGCTGATGAACACGAAACGCTTCAGCGGCATGTGCAGGGCTATGAGGGCGTCGGCCAGGTGGCGTGTGCCATCGGTGTTGATGCTGAAGAAGTCGTTGCGGTTCAAACACTTAGTGGCTCCCGCAGCGTGCACCACATACTGAAACTGGTGCCCTTGCAGCTGTTGTTTCAACCGTTCAGGGTCTGATAGGTCGAGGTTGATGAAATGTATGCGCTCGTCTTGCAGATAGCGTTTCGAGCTGGTGGGCCTCACGGCGGCCCACACTTCCATGTCGCGCCGCAGAGCCTCTTCAACGATGAAGCTGCCAATAAATCCGCTGGCGCCGGTGATAAGTATCTTGTCCATATAATATTGTTCGTATGCTATTGTGGGGTGGGGGTGGTGGGCACATACTGCCCGTCAACCTTCAGCGGTTCGACGTGCAGGTTCACGTAGGTGTTGGGCCCGAAGTGCTGGCGCAGCCTGTGCTCAATGGCAGTGGCGTGTGTGTGTGCCTCGTATAGGCTGATGTTGCCTGGCATGCGCACGTGCATATCAATGCTGATATAGTTGCCTATGCGGCGTGTGCGTAGGTGGTGTGTTTCGCTCACCATGGGCTCTTCTTCGGCCAGGCGTTTAATGTCGGCCTCGGCGTGTTCGGGCAAGCTTTTCTCCAGCAGTTCGCCTATGGCCTCGCGCAGCAAGGTGAAGGCCGTGCGCATGATGAAGACGCTTACTACGGCGGCGGCCACGGGGTCGAGCACCGCCCAGTGTGGGCCGAGGGCTATGGCGCCACCAATGCCTATGGCGGTGCCTATTGACGAGAGGGCGTCGCTACGATGATGCCATGCGTTGGCCACCACTGCTTGCGACTGCACCTTTCTGCCCACGGTGCGCGTGAAGCGGAAGGCCCACTCTTTCAGCACAATGCTGAACAGGGCGGCCACCAGGGCGATGAGGCCTGGCTGTTCAAGCTGTTGCCCTTTTACGCAACTGGCTATTTGCTGTAAAGCATTTAGACAAATCATTACGCCCACCACCAGCAAGGCAATGCCTATCAGTGCTGTGGCCAGCGTTTCATACTTGCCGTGTCCGTATTCGTGGTTTTTGTCTTCGGGCTTGTTGCTCAGTCGTACAAACACCATTACTACGATGTCGGTGAGAAAGTCAGACAGCGAGTGTACAGCATCGGCAATCATGGCTGCCGATCCGCCCACGATGCCTGCCACAAATTTGAAGACGAGCAACACCGTGTTTACCACGCTACCTTTCAGCGTAACACGGTAGATGGCGCGCTGTCGATTGGTGTTGTCAGTGCTGTTCGCATCAGCCTGGTGGTTGTGGCTGTTTTGGGGTGTATCGTTTACAAGTTTCATGTTTTTATCTCTCCTTTCCATTCCCTCTCGGGGCGCGTTATGCGCTCAAAGTTGCAAAGTTACGCTTTTTCGCAATAATAACGGCCTTTTTATCCGAAAATCGTATCTTTTGAGGTGATGATGAGTGATTTACCTTGCTTATGTTATGGCCAAAGCCTCTGCTATGCCCCTCTCCAGCAATAAGTATTAAAAAAGCGTGAAAAACGGTTACACTATTGTCGCTGATTTTTGAATATTCTTTAAATAAATCAATAAAACAGAAATTTTTTGTTATAAAATGTTGAATTGTTTGCGCGAACAGATATAAGTTTGTATCTTTGCATCGTCAAAAGGTTAATAGATTGTTTAGGTTAGTAGTAATAGATTTAGGTTTTTAGTTATTAGGTTTTTAAGGTAGATTGACAGATTGTTTAGCTTAGGATGACAATGGAGGCCGTGAGGTTTTCATTCTTTCGACAAAAGTTAGTTAAACATAAGTTATTACGCTGAAGCTCGCTGATGAGTCTCAGCGTATTTTTTTTGTCTTCGCGTTTCCCGTGGTTTCTCTCTCGCGCGCCCCGACTATTGCCCCATTCTGCCAATTTATGTCTGTGTCACGGCAAATTCCTGCGATATGCAATAGGGATTGAGTATTTTTTAGGTAACTTTGCATCGTTTTTCACATTACGCACCAGAAAATAATAGAATATGATTTCAGTAGATGGACTGACCGTTGAGTTCGGCGGCACCACCTTGTTCAAGGACATTACCTTCCAGATTAACGAGAAGGACCGTATCGCCCTGATGGGCAAGAACGGCGCAGGCAAAAGTACCCTGCTCAAGATATTGGCGGGAGTGCGCAAGCCCACACGCGGGTCTGTGTCGGCGCCCAAAGACTGCGTCGTCGCCTATCTCCCCCAGCACCTGATGACCGAAGACGGCCGCACCGTGTTTGGGGAGACCTGCCAGGCATTTGCCCATCTCCACGAGATACAGGCAGAGATAGACCGTATCAATGACCTCCTTTCCACCCGCACCGACTACGAGAGCGATGAGTATATGCAGCTCATCGAGACGGTGTCTACGCTTTCCGAGAAGTTTTATGCCATTGACATGACCCACTTCGAGGAGGATGTCGAGAAGACTCTGTTGGGCCTTGGCTTCGAGCGCAGTGACTTCGACCGGCCCACCAGCGAGTTTTCGGGAGGATGGCGTATGCGTATCGAACTCGCCAAACTACTGCTCAAGTCGCCCGACGTGCTGCTGCTCGACGAGCCCACCAACCACCTCGATATCGAGTCTATCGGCTGGCTTGAGCAGTTTATCATCAACAGCTCCAAGGCAGTGGTGGTCATCAGCCACGACCGCAAGTTTGTCGACAACATCACCACGCGCACCATCGAGGTCACCATGGGCCGCATCTATGACTATCGCGCCACCTACAGCCACTATCTCGAGTTGCGCAAAGAGCGCCGTGAGCAGCAGATGAAGCAGTATGAAGAGCAGCAGAAGATGATAGCCGAGACCAAGGACTTCATCGAGCGCTTCAAGGGCACCTACTCCAAGACCTTGCAGGTGCAGAGCCGCGTCAAGATGCTTGAGAAACTCGAGCTTATCGAGGTCGACGAGGAAGATACAAGCCGTCTGCGCCTCAAGTTCCCGCCCAGTCCGCACAGCGGCGCTTATCCCGTGCAGATGAGCAATGTGTCTATGTCGTTTGGCGACAAGACCATCTTCAGCGGCGTCAATCTCACTGTGGAGCGGGGAGACAAGATTGCTTTTGTGGGCCGCAACGGCGAGGGTAAGTCGACCCTCGTGAAGTGCATCATGGGCGAACTGCAGAACCAGGGAGACCTCAATCTCGGCTACAATGTCCAGATAGGCTATTTCGCCCAGAACCAGGCGTCGCTGCTCGACGACAACCTCACCGTCTTCCAGACCATCGACGATGTGGCCAAGGGCGACATACGCAGCAAGATACGCGACCTGCTCGGCGCCTTCATGTTTGGCGGCGACGAGTCGACCAAGAAGGTCAAGGTGCTTTCGGGTGGAGAGCGTACGCGCCTCGCCATCCTCAAGCTGCTACTCGAGCCGGTCAACCTGCTTATCCTCGACGAGCCCACCAATCATCTGGACCTCAAGACCAAGGACATCCTCAAGCAGGCGCTTCAAGATTTCGACGGCACCCTTATCGTGGTGAGCCACGACCGTGACTTCCTCGACGGGCTGGTCAGCAAGGTCTACGAGTTTGGCCATGGCCGCGTGCGTGAGCACCTCTGCGGCATCTACGAGTTCCTCGAGTCCAAGGCTATGGAGAACCTGCAGGAACTCGAGAAGAAGCACTGATGCCCGCTCGGTATCTATAGCAGAAATGCAGTGATGGCGCATATTATGATATATGTCAAGAAAGAGGCCCCGAGCAGCAGAAAGTGGCCCCAGACTATTGTCAGAACCGCAGAAGTGTAGTACCTTTGCATCGTCAAAAGGTTAATAGATTGTTTAGGTTAGTAGTAATAGATTTAGGTTTTTAGTTATTAGGTTTTTAAGGTAGATTGACAGATTGTTTAACCAGGATGACAATGGAAACCGTGAGGTTTTCATTCGTTTAGAAAATAAGTAGTTAAACATATCGGATACGCTGAAGCTCGTTGATGAGTCTCAGCGTATTTTTTTTGCCCATGGCGAGGGTAGGGGCTGCCGTCACGATGAGGCTCATGGTGCGCAGCAACGCGGGGATGATGCAAACCGATGATACTCACTGCATCCATAGCTTTCCTAATTGCGTTTGGCGGCTCGTGCCTTCCGTTACGCGCTTCCGTGCCTTCCGATACGTGCTTCCGTGCCTTCCGATACGCACCCTCGTGTCTTCCGATACGCGCCAGCCGGCGTCATTTCCACGCCGTCATCTGTTATTTCCTCATTCGCGACTGTCATCTCCACGTTTCCAACCCTAATCTCCTGGCTTCCAATCATCATCTCCAGGCTTCCAACCATCATCTCCACGTTATTGACGGTCATCTCCGTATTGTGCAACCCTATGATAACCAATGTGGGCGGTTTTTGCTTGGTTTGGATGGAAACGGCGAAAGACGCTGATGTATCGGCGATTACGCCGTTTTTGGCCTCGGATGGGCTGGTGATAAATTAGAAAATCCCAAAAAGAAATTAAAATTTTCTAATAAAAATTGCAAATTTTTCCGAAAAACTGATTACTTTTGTGGACATATAGGAACCACATTATTATTAACCTGAGTTCGGGATAAGAAAGTCATTGTAAAAGTTGGCAATCCCAATAATT
>USAI01000086.1 GCA_900552675.1 uncultured Prevotella sp. | reverse complement strand
CCGCTATTAGGGCTTACTCGGGACTTGCACCCGTTAGATAATGCTCATGCCGAGCATACTATAAAGGGGCAAGCGTTATTTCTTATACTAACGCTTGCCCTTAAATATTATAAACAAGACCTTGAAGATTACAAACTGGGCCCTTGTATACTGTTAAAGTGGCCCTTGTATACCGTTAAAGTGGGCCTTGTATACCGTTAAAGAGGCCCTTATACACTGATAACTTGGCCTTGACACTTTTGTTACAGCCAGTAGCATCAGCACACAACCTAAATATTTTATTATTGTTTTCATTGCGTTAGGTTTATAAATTGTATTATGGTCTTTAAAATAATTAGATAATTATTGATAACAATTAGGTTATAATTAAATAATAACAAGGGTATTGCATTAAGCAAATACGATACAAAAGTAATAAAAAAAGAAAGCCACACCCACACGGGCATGGCTTTTTATTAAACAGACTATAAAGAACGTAAGTTCTTAACAGCCCTTATATTGCTTTACAGAGTGTCGTCTGTAAGACGAGCAACTCATCGTCATGCCTCGGGGGCAAGGCAACAAATTACTCAGCGGCGGGAGCCTCAGCTACGGGAGCTTCAGCAACCTCTTCCTTTACTTCGGGTTTAGCTTCCTCGCCCTCAGCAACAACGTGAACGGGAACCTTAACCTCTACTTCCTTGTGGAAGTGGATAGTAGCCTCGTACTCGCCAACAGCCTTGATATCACGCATAGTGATGATCTTGCGGTCGATTTCGAAGCCCTTCTTCTGCAGCTCGTCGGCAACGGTGTTCTTGTTTACTGAACCATAGGTAACGCCAGTAGCGCTTACCTTAGCAGAGATAACGAGAACTACGCCCTCGAGGGCAGCAGCCTTCTTCTCAGCCTCAGCCTTCTGGGCAGCCAGTTTGTGAGCCTGCTGCTTCAGGTTTTCAGCCAAAATCTTCTTAGCCGACTCAGAAGCGATAACACCCTTTCCCTGGGGAATGAGGTAGTTACGTCCGTAGCCGCTCTTCACGTTTACGATATCGTTCTTGTATCCAAGACCGATAATATCTTCTTTCAGTATAATTTCCATAAATGCTTCTCCTCCTTAAAATTATTTCATCAAATCGGTTACATAAGGAAGCAAGGCAATCTGACGGGCACGCTTAACGGCCTGTGCTACACGACGCTGGTACTTCAGAGAAGTTCCTGTGATGCGGCGGGGAAGAATCTTACCCTGCTCGTTGAGGAATTTCTTCAAGAACTCAGGATCCTTGTAGTCGATATACTTGATGCCGCTCTTCTTGAAACGGCAATATTTCTTCTTCTTGGTGTCCACTGAAGGTGGAGTCAAATAGCGAATTTCTGATTCTACTGCTGCCATGATTTAAGCCTCCTCTTTTTTACCTAATTTGTTACGTCTCTTCTCAGCGTACTGTGCTGCATACTTGTCGAGCTTCACAGTCAAGAAACGGATAACTTTCTCGTCGCGACGGAAAGCAATCTCAAGTTTGTTCACAATTGTAGGCTCAGCCTTGAACTCAACCAGGTTGTAGAAACCTGTCGACTTCTTCTGAATAGCATAAGCCATCTTCTTCAATCCCCAGGTCTCTTCATTCAGAATCTCGGCACCATTGTCGGTGAGCACCTTCTTGAATTTAGCGACCGTTTCCTTCATCTGTTCATCAGACAAAACGGGAGTCAAAATGAAAACGGTTTCGTATTGATTCATACTGTTTTGATAATAAAAAAATTAATAATAAGAAGCGTCCCTTTCTTTCGAAAAGGCCTTTCTTCTGCATAAAGCGGTGCAAAGGTACTCATTTTTATTAAGATACAGCACTCCAGAATAGCAACGCGAGCAACATTTAACATTTTTTACACCGCTTTTTACGTTTCTTTTCGCTTTGCTTGCTATCTTTGCGCCGTAAAAAGCGTAAACGCTGTGTAAATATAACACAAACGTTATACCATTAACATTATTATATATGACAAAGACCCACCTTGTAAAACGCTGTATGAAAGTAGCGCAAAAGTTTCGTTTCTGCTTCGGCTTGCCTATGCTCTATATCGGGGTATTGACATTACTGGTGGGTGCAATGCTTCCTCTTGACAACAAGAACACTCTGAACCTATCTGCCCTTGCAATGATATACGCGGGCGCCATCGGCTACATAGTAAAGCTAAAACACAACAACAAAGTTTAGCTCTACTACAAAGATTATCTCTACTACAAAGATTAGCTTAACAACCAAGATTAACTTAACAACTAGGCTTAACTCAACGACATAGAATAAATCACCTTTTTTATTATCCTCTAAATCATTTCTCGCCCTACCCCACTTTTCTTTTAACATCATTTCAGAAATTATCATACAAGAAATGCCTACAACATTCATTTTATGTATGAAAGCGAAAGAAAATAAGAAAGAAAAACAAGAAAGAAAAGAAAGGAAATAAAGAAATGAAAAAACTTACATGTATGGCCTACGCAATAGGCATGATGATAGCAGGAATTAGTTTGCAATCTTGCAGCGACGACGACACATATGTTGCTTGGCCCAACCCCTATGCTGCCAACGCATTGGTAACAGTGCAACCCGAGGGCAACGGAAAGCCACTCACCCTGAAGCTCGACGACAAGACAACGCTTACGCCCACCAACCTTACAGCTTCGCCATTTGGCAATAAAGTAGTGCGCGCCATTTGCAACCTTACATTTGAAGAAAATCCCACCGACAAATACAACCAAAAGGCACGTGTAAACTGGATAGACAGTATTCGCACCAAGAATATGGCCGTTTGCTTAGTGGGCGAGAACGAAAACATAAAGGCATATGGAAACGACCCCGTTGAGATTGTAAACGACTGGCTAACAGTGGCTGAAGATGGTTATCTCACATTACGTTTCCGCACCCGTTGGGGCGACAAAGAGCCACACCTTGTCAACCTTGTGGCCGACAATAAAACAAACCCTTATGAGGTAACCTTCCATCACAAAGGCAATGTGAAGGGTGCCGTGGCCGATGGCATTGTTGCCTTTAAACTTGACCAGCTGCCTGACACCAAAGGTCAAACGGTAGACGTGAAGCTAAAGTGGACATCATTCAGCGGTCCAAAGAGCATCACCTTTAAATATAACACCAACCACGCCACCAACACCAATCCTCAAGCGTTTGAAGGAATAAGCATTAACCATCAGGTGAAATAATTATTCACTTCTTGCAAGAGTCCATAAAAGGACAAAAAAGGAAAAGCATAAGAACGAAAAAATAAGAACGAAAAAAATAAGAACGAAGAACGATTGAATAGATTTTAGATATAGGAAAGAACGGTAACAACAAAAGGACAACTAAGAACGACATTGAAGATGCGAATGTAAACCCATCAATGTTGTTTTTAGTTGTCCTTTTTTAGTTGTCTTTTTTATATTTATCAAATATCAGCCAAGCCTCTTTATCTCATATCAGCGACGCCAAAAGCGAGCTGTAATGTCTTCAAACTCGCCATTAGCTGTTTTCTTATACAGTCGCTGATTGGTGGTACGGTCTTTCAAACCACCTAAATGACTGATATATGGTCCCACCTTAATATAGTCAAACTCCTTCTTATCGACATCTGACGTTAAGCGTGTTCTACCACTATACCATCCCACCTTATAATAAGGATATTGCTGATGAATATATTCGGCCAGTTTGTTCACACAATCGTGCTCGGCATCACCTCCCATCAAGCAGATACAGGTAATATCGCGCCCATAGCGTTTTACGAAGCCATCAATAGCTTGCATGGTGAGCGGCTCGCCCACATCTTGCCACAGATATTGACTGTGGCAGCCCGGGCAGCGGCACGGACAGTTTGAGATGTTTACGGCAAGCGTCACCTCATCAGGAATTTCCTGAAAAACAATATCAGTATTTACGTATTTAAGCATCTATTAGCTTGTTAACGAATTCAATTCAATAATGTAAAGTAATTCAATCGCAATGCCTTACTCACCCAACTTGTTCTGACCAGCATAGAAGCGACGGTGTGCCTCATTCTGACGAGGCTCAGAGAAGTTGCTTACGCGCTTCAAATAGCCGATGATACGCGTCATATAGTCGACATTTGTCGAATGACAGTGAGGACATTCTTTCAAATAGCGTTTGTCAATATGTCCACACTCATTGCAGATTGTGTTCGGGATATTGTAGGTAAAATAGTTGCATCCCTCCTTAGCAGCCACGCAGAACAAATGACGATACTGTGCTTTCGACAGATGTTCAGACAAGTTCATGTGTAATGCCGAACCACCCGTAAGGTGCTTGATATAGGGTGCGCCATGCAACTTAAACTTATCAATCACGTCAAGACTATCATCCTCTACCACATAGAAGTAAGAGTTATAGCAGTCGCGAGGCACGAAATAGCCGTCTTCACGATCCCATTTTGCATGCTTCACACCTACGTTCTCGGCAGGAATCATCTCACAGTTGAACATCACGTCCTTAGAACGATACTTCTTGTTATACTCTTCAACAAGGCCGAGCACCTCCTGAACGAAGTGCAGATAATCGTCGTTAGGATTAATCTTATAGCCCATAAATTCGGCAGCCTCTACCAAACCGTTGATGCCGATGGTGAGATACTGGCGCGAGATATTGATATAGCCTGCATCAAACAGTGGCAACATGCCGTGCATTTGAAGATCTTTCAGGTTCTCATTGTAAGCCATCTGCACCTTATGACAGAGGTCGATCACATGACCTAAAAACTCCTTATAATCTTTCTTATTATTTACAGCATACTGTATGCAGCGGTTCAGGTTAATGGTAAGCACACTCTTTGAGCCTGTGCTCACGCCACCAGCACCCAGTGTGTAGCTGAAGCCATTGTCTTGAATTTCGTTACGCAGACGGCAGCACGAGCTCAGCGAGTCGGCATTATCGCTCAGATAAGTAAAGAAGCTATGACCCTCAGCATACATCTCAGCAGCAAAGTCGGCCCAGTCAGTATCTACACAGTCGCCATCCTTGGTCAGCATAGCCATTGTTTCAACAGGGAAGGTAAGCATCGTCTTGGTACGCTCTTTGTTGAACCACTTCATGAAGCGCTTCTGCAACCATGAAAGGGCACCCCAGTCGGGCTGTGAGCCATCAGGGAAATAGAAGTTTCCAAACAGCGACTCGAAATAATACTTATCATAATAAGAAATATTCCAGAACACAGCCTGATAGTTGCGTGCGCCTGTAGGCTGATTGAGCGAGTAAACGATCTGCTCAAAGCAATCAGTAATCACCTTGTCAATAGTGCGTTTCTTAAGCGACAAGTCAACCACCTCGTCAGCACGAGTATAGTAGTCGGTGCCAAACTCCTGACCAATGAAGTAGTTCATATACATCAAGAATTCAGGCGTAGCACAAGCGCCCGACAGCATACTGCTGACCATAAACACCATATTGATAAAGCCACCGCAGAACGACTTCAGGTTTGTGGGAGCCGTTGAGTTGCCACCAATAGAAGTGGTGCCACCAATAAGCCAAGGATACATGGTGATAGAGGCACAATAGTTGGCCAAACTTGTTTCATCGTTCTTATATATAAAGTGGTGAGTCAGCAAGTCGATATATTCATCAGAAAGGCTCTTGCTGTACATTTTTTTGATGCGATCAGTAAGCAGACGACGGTTCAGACGAATGAAGCTCGACTTTGGCAGCTCGCCTATCAGCGTAGCAATATTCTTATGCTCAACATTTGCATTGGCATCATATTTCGAACCTGTAGCGGCATTGGTGGCCTCCATATAGTCGGTCAAGAACTGCAACTTCTGCAGTGTCTCACGATCTTCAGTGTGTTGTTGACGATATATCATGAACGATTTGGCCACCTTATAAAAGCCTTCACGCATGAGCGACTCCTCTACCTGGTTCTGAATATCCTCTACTTTGATACCTTCGTGAATATCAATGTGGCTGATGATTTTTGACATCACGCCCAAATCAACGCTCTCGCCAACGCTTTCAAAAGCCTTGATGATGGCGTTCATAATTTTGTCAAGCGAGAAACGGTCTTTTGAGCCGTCACGCTTAGTAATTGTAAAGTTTTGCATTTCCACCATTTGGAATATTTCGTTATGTTAGATTTATCAAAAGTTTTCCGTTTTTACACAAACAACCGCTCATTATCAGCACTTTACATTTTTGCCGACATCAAAAAGTTTTCCATTTTAGAAAAGTTTAGTTTCTAGTTAGTGGAAAAAGTTTTCTCAAACGTATTGTTTTTCGTTTGCAAAGATAGCACAAATTTCACAATATACCACAACAAAAAGCCCCCTTTTTAAAAAGAAATTTCACATTAAAAAAGGCTTATGGTATATAATGATTTGATATTGAAATGCTTATCATTGGTAGGTTGAAGCAAATAAAAACATAAGGTACAAAAAGCCTCACATCATCCCTTCGACAGCATACACCAGAACAAAATTCTCGTTAGAAAAGAAGCGCAAGTTGAGTTTACCATTCGAGCGCAGATTAGAAAGCACCAGTTGGCCATTAGCATGAACAGAAGCAGCCGAAGCAAAAGGCTCGACACGCATTTCTTGAAAGGTTAAGTTCTGTTCAGAAAAAAATTTGTAAGCCGCCTCTTTGGCACACCAACACAATTGCAAATCAAGGCGTTGCACATAGCGTTCATCCTCACGCAAGAAGCGCTGAGCCACACGATACACACGGTCGCTCACATATTCAATATCCACTGCCACAGCCTTATTTTCTGACAGCAGCAGTGCTACCCATCCCGTGGTATGACTCACACTGATATAATAACGATGCCCCGTAGCGTGCGACACACACAGCGGCTTACCTGAAGGCAGATGCTCAATGCGCAACGAGACATCGTCTGTCAAGGCAAAGAGCAAGGCATAGGTACACAGCACCTCGAGCCTACGTTTATTGCTCGTATAAGCCTCGCACACCTGTTTGTGCACATTGCCCAGCACTTGCAGTTGCGCTACCGTTTCGTCAACGCGCCATAGGCCCAGCATGGTGCCATCTTGCAGCGGCATCTTTTCTACCAGCGCCATGCCGTTAGTCCTCCTTATCGTTCAGATATTTCTTCTCATGCACCGTCACCTTCACCTTACTAATGCGGCGTTGGCCAATCTCCATCACCTCAAAAGTATAGTTTTTATAGTCAATCTTTTCGTGCATGCTTGGGAAGTCGCCCTTAATTTCAAGCAGCAAGCCAGCCAATGTATCGGCATCGCCTTCAACATCAACAAACTCGTCGTCGTCAACATTCAGCACCTTACAAAAATCAGAGAGCAAGGTTTTACCTTCAAAAAGATAGGTGTTATAGTTAAGTTTCGAATAACTCTTCGTATCCTCGTCATACTCGTCATTAATCTCACCCACAATCTCTTCCAAGATATCCTCTAAGGTAACGATACCACTGGTGCCACCAAACTCGTCAACAACAATTGCGATATGCACTTTGTTTTCCTGAAACTCGCGCATCAGGTCGTCTATTTTCTTGGTTTCGGGCACAAAATAAGGCGGACGTATCAGGCTCTGCCAACGAAATGTAGCAGGCTTTGACAGGTGTGGCAGCAAATCTTTAATATACAGCACGCCACGAATGTTATCTTCATTCTCCTGATAAACTGGAATACGGCTATAATTATTTTCAACAATACACTTTAACACATCGGCATACGAACATTTGATATCCAGATCAACAATATCTTGTCGGCTGGTCATCACCTCTTTGGCCGTTTCGTCGCCGAAACGTATAATGCCTTTCAGCATGCTGCGTTCATCCTTGATATCGTTCTTGTCAGTAAGCTCCAGCGCCTGCTCCAGGTCGTCAACACTCAGCACATGATTTTCCTTCTGCACCACTTTTTCAGCCAAAATGCCGCTGCGCAACAAGATGGTTTCAAGAGGCCAGAACACACGCCGACAGATAGAGATGCCCCCTACACAACGACGACAGAAGGCCAATGGGTTCTGACGGCTAAACACCTTAGGCATAATCTCGCCAAAGAGCAAGAGGATAAAGGTTAGCAACACCGTAATGCACAAGAACTGTAACCACACCGCATTACCAAAGTTAACAAGTCGTGCGAAGATAAAGTTGCACAACATAATGATGGTAACGTTTACCAAGTTGTTGGTAATCAATATAGTGGCCAATGTGCGTTCACTATCTTCGCGCAACACCTGAATAGTTTTATCGCGCGACTGCTTCGAGCCATTAAGTTCAGAAATATCAGATGGAGACAGACTGAAAAAAGCAATTTCAGCCCCGCTGGCAAAGCCCGAAATACCTAAAAGCACCAGCGTTAGAAGGATGGCAAAGGCCACACCCGGCGTCATAACGCCGAACGACACCTCGCCAAAAGCATTTGTTATAAAATGTAAGAAATAGTCCATTGTTTTAATGGTTAGAAGGGCAAGTTATTATCATCTTGCCCAGTCGACTCGGATGGCTGCGACATGGTAGCCGTGGGTTGCACATTTTGTGCTGTGGGCTGTGCCACCCCATTCGTTTGTGCGGGGTTAGCTGCTGCACGCGGCGTGAGCAGCTCCATACTATCGGCATAAATCTCGGTAATATACTGTCGCTGACCTTTTCGGTCGTCGTAGCTGCGGTAGTGAATTTTCCCCTCGATATACACCTTATCGCCTTTATGCAGATAGCGTTCAGCCACCTTTGCCAAGTTTTTCCAAACCACCACATTATGCCAGTCGGTACGGTCAGGCACCTGTGTTCCATTGGGCAGCGTATAGCCACGTTCAGTAGTGGCCAACGAGAATTGTGCCACAGCTTGGTCGGCCTCATAATAACGTACCTGAGGATCCTTACCCAAATTGCCTATCAGCATTACTTTATTCATAGCGTCAGTATATCAAACACACCACACGGGCATAAACGGTAAAGGGCATGTGCCCTTATTTCCACATGCCCAAATATTTAAAATGAAAGTTTTTACCTTTTGCCGAAGGAAACTGCGAGCGGCTGTCTACCCTTCCGCGCAGATGGTCAACGATGCGGTTATAGCAATCGAGCCCCGACAAAGCCTTACATTGCACCACGAAATGTGTATCGCGATACTCGTGCTTTCCTGTTGAGGGCACCATCACCACACGTTTAAAATCGAGAGCACCCTCATACCATCCTGGGCGTTCCTCGTTCAAGCGCGACATCACATTTGTAGCCATCTCGCGCTTCTCAACCTGAACATTGTTCTGCGGAGCAGCATGAAGGGCTTTTTTCTGTTTAAAGTCGAGCATGGTGGCAGCCGTTGTTTTAATAATAATAAAATAAACGCGCTGTCTTACCTTATATCGTTTGGGATAGTACACATCGCTGGCAACATAATCGCGAATACCAGCCTCGATATTGGGGTTCATGCCAATTTCGGGGATAGAGCGCAAAAACGCCAACGCCTGGTCAACATTGTTCACCAGTGTTTCCTTATCAAAATAGCGTAAGTATAAATTCATTGGAAAAATATTTCACGTGAGATTTAGAGCGGAAAACGGGACTCGAACCCGCGACCCCAACCTTGGCAAGGTTGTGCTCTA
>USAI01000085.1 GCA_900552675.1 uncultured Prevotella sp. | reverse complement strand
GCTTACTCGGGACTTCCACCCGTTAGACAATGCTCATGCCGAGCATACTATAAAAAGGTATGGCGACAGACCCTGTCGCCATACCTTTTATGGTGTTTGTCCTTGTCACTAATAGCAACAAACGTTATTGCTTACCGTCGCCACACGCAACAATCGTTGCTCATCAATTGTTTTTCTGCCCAATTGTTGTATTATTGCATTATTTGTTTTATATTTGCACATCCTATATATATTAATGTAAATACTAAACAATAAAATACACCATGAAGAAAATCATTATCATGCTTACGGCACTGCTCGTCATGGGCCTCAACAGCGTGCGAGCCGCCGAACAAGACCTACTGGTATCTACCAACAACACTACCCTACAGCTGTTTGCCGTGAAGGGCGAGCCGCTAAAGTTTGCTTATTATGGCCCACGCCTCAACGAGCAGCAGGCCAGCGACCTATGGGTGGCGGGCGACGCTATGAACCGCAAAGCCTACCCCACCTTTAACGATTGGTGCCCCGACGAGTGTGCCATCATGGTGAAGCATGCCAACGGGCAAATGATGCTGAACCTGGTGGTTGAAAGCGTAGAACGCACAGCCACCAATGGCGGCGAGCTCTTCACCATAAAAACCAAAGACAAGGTGCAACCCTTCTACGCCAACATTTGCTATCGCACCTATCAGCAGGCCGACGTGATAGAAACATGGGTAGAGCTGACCAACCGCGAAAAGAAAGATGTGGTGCTGATGCAATATGCTTCGGCCTATCTGCCCGTGCGCAGCGCCCAGGCATGGCTCTCGCACCAGCATGGGCAGTGGGGCAACGAATGTTGCATGACCGAAGAGCCCCTCACCCCTGGCATGAAGGTTATCAGCAACCGCGACGGGGGACGCAACTCGCAACTCGACCACCCCGAACTGATGCTGTCGCTCGACGGCAAACCCACCGAAACATCGGGTCGCGTCATTGGCGCCGCCCTCTGCTGGAGCGGAAACTATAAGCTGCGCATTGCCACCGATGCCACCGACACCCACCTGCGACACCTCATAGCAGGCATCGACGAAACGGCGGCCGACTATCGTCTGCGCCCAGGACAAACGCTGCGCACACCCGAACTGGCCCTCACCTTCTCTACCACAGGCAAGGGTGGCGTGAGCCGAAATATGCACCGCTGGGCCAGACAGTATAAGCTGCACAACGGCATGGCTGTGCGCGACGTGCTACTCAACTCGTGGGAGGGCGTGTACCTCGACATCACTGAAGAGAAGATGATGACACTGATGGAGGGCGTGAAACAGCTGGGTGGCGAACTGTTTGTGATGGATGACGGATGGTTTGCCAGCGATAAATATAACCGCGACAAAGATAATGCAGCGCTGGGCGACTGGTATGTCGACACCCGCAAGTTGCCTAACGGCTTGCAACCCCTCATAAACAAGGCTACAACGCTGGGCCTGAAGTTTGGTATATGGATTGAACCTGAGATGGGCAACTGGAAGGCCAGCGCGCTATACGACAAGCACCCCGACTGGTTCTTGCAGAACACGGGCGTAGAGCCTATGTTGCAACGTGGCGGTACACAGGCACGCCTCGACTTGTGTAACCCAAAGGTGCAAGACTTTGTGTTCGACATCGTCGATCGCTTAATGACTGAATATCCACAGATTTCTTATATTAAGTGGGACGACAACGCTACTACCGTCAACTATGGTTCAACATATCTGGGTGCCGACCGCCAGTCGCAGCTCTATACCGACTATCATCTTGCGCTGCGTAAGGTGCTGGAACGCATACGCGCCAAATATCCGCGCCTCGTGATACAAGACTGTGCCAGCGGTGGCGGACGTGTAAACTATGGCTTGCTGCCCTACTTTGACGAGTTCTGGACCAGCGACAACACCGACGCCCTGCAACGCGTATATATTCAGTGGGGCACGTCGCAGTTCTTCCCCGCCAACGCTATGGCAGCACACGTAAGCGCCTCGCCCAACCACCAAACAGGCCGACGTCTGCCGCTGAAGTTCCGCTTCGACGTAGCCGAAAGCGGACGCCTGGGCGTTGAAATGAAGCCCTCCGACTTCAATGCCGACGAGACACGCTTCGCACAACAGGCCATTGCCGACTATAAGCGTCTGCGCCCCATCATTCAGTTGGGCGACCTCTATCGTCTGCGCTCGCCCTACGAGCAAGATGGTATGGCAGCAGCCAGCATGTATGTGTCTGACAACAAGCAGCAGGCCGTGCTCTTTGCCTATAAGCTGAAACACTATGTGGGCCACAACATCGCCCCCATCCGCCTTCAGGGCCTCGACGCCAATAAGCGCTACCGCATACACGAGATTAACAAGGTAGATGATAGCCTAAAGAGCCTCGACAGCAAGGTAATATCGGGCAATGTGCTGATGGAGGCTGGCCTCAACCTATCGCTGGATAAAGAGTATGCCAGCCGTATGATTGAACTGACGGCTGAATAAAGAAGGAACTCAAATATCATTGTTGAAGTTTTGATCGTTTATTTGCGCTTCGCACATTTCCTTGAACACGAACGCCATGAATTATCCACGAATTAATCCATGAATTATAAAAGTAGGACGGTGGCCTCCGTGCCCCGTCCTCCCACAACCAGCGTTAACATCAAACGTAATGTAATGAACTCATTGGGTGCTGGAGGACGGGGCACGGAGACCACCGTCCTACTTTGAGAGTACTTCTGTTCAATCTGTGAGATCTGTGTTCGTTTAATATTCAACGATAATAATTCGTGGTTAAACTCGCAAGCAATGCGCAGCATTGCGAGCATAAAAAAAGCGGAGCTTGGTTTCACAACCTCGCTCCGCACTACTTAAAACAACCAATAAAAGAAATAGATTGCTGTATCTTTTTTCTTTTTTATCGAATAAACAGCAGCTCACGATACTTGGGCAGTGTCCACAGCTCGTCGGCCACTATCAGCTCCAGCTTATCAATCTGGTAACGAATTTCATCCAGCTTCGGAGCCACGGTGTCGTGGTAAGCGATAGCCTTCTGGTGCTCATCCTCTATCTTGTTAGCCACCTTACGAGCGTCAACCAGCTCGTCAACACCTGTCTCGATAGCCTGGGTGCGCACGGCAATCTCTTCAATAATCTTCTTATTGCGCTCGGTAAGCTTTGCAGCCGTTTCGGCAGGGAAGATATTATACATGCTCGACACGTTCTTAGCCAACTGGCTCTGATAGTGGGTGCATACAGGTATGATGTGGTTCATCGACAGGTCGCCAAACACACGAGCCTCAATCTGTATCTTCTTTGTATAAGTTTCCCATTTCACCTCGTTGCGAGCTTCCAGCTCCTTGCGTGTCATCACGTTCTGGCTTTCAAACATCTTGATGGAGCTATCGTCGAGATAGCGCTCAAAAATCTTCGGGCACGATGTCTCGCAGTCGAGACCACGGCGGGCAGCCTCTTCCTTCCATTCGTCTGAATAGCCGTTGCCCTCAAAGTGAATGGGTTTGCAGAACTTAGCATCTTCGCGCACCACGTCAAGGATAGCGCTAATTTTATCTTCACCTTTCTCGATAAGCGCATCAACACGCTTCTTAAAGTCTTGCAGCGCCTCGGCCACAGCAGTGTTCAGCACAATCATGGCGCTGGCACAGTTGGCCTCTGAACCTACGGCACGGAACTCGAAGCGGTTACCCGTGAAGGCGAAGGGCGATGTACGGTTACGGTCGGTGTTATCGATAAGCAACTCAGGAATTTCAGGAATATCAAGTTTCAAGCCCTGTTTGCCAGCAATGTCAAACAGCTCGTCTTTGTTCGAATTCTCGATATGCTGCAGAATTTCGGTCAGCTGACGGCCCAAGAAAGAAGAGATGATAGCTGGCGGTGCCTCGTTGGCGCCCAGACGGTGAGCATTGGTAGCGCTCATGATAGAGGCCTTCAGCAGTCCGTTATGCTTATACACAGCCATCAGTGTTTCAACAATGAAGACGATGAAGCGCAGGTTGTCTTCAGGTGTCTTGCCAGGGCCATGCAGCAGCACGCCCGTATCGGTTGAAAGGCTCCAGTTTTCGTGCTTGCCCGAACCATTTACGCCAGCAAAAGGCTTTTCGTGCAGCAGCACGCGGAAACCGTGATGGCGTGCAATCTTCTTCATGAGCGACATGAGCAACATATTGTGGTCGATGGCAAGGTTTGTTTCCTCGAAGATGGGCGCAAGCTCAAACTGGTTAGGAGCCACCTCGTTATGACGAGTCTTGCAGGGTATGCCCAGCTCCAGCGCCTGTATCTCAAGGTCTTTCATGAAGGCCTGCACGCGCTCGGGGATAGCGCCAAAGTAGTGGTCGTCCATCTGCTGGTTCTTGGCCGAGTCGTGACCCATCAGGGTTCTACCCGTAAGCATCAGGTCGGGGCGAGCCGAATACAGTCCCTCGTCAACGAGGAAGTATTCTTGCTCCCATCCCAGGTTGCTGATTACCTTCTTAACCTCAGGATAGAAATAATGGCAAACAGCGGTGGCAGCCTCGTTCACAGCATGAAGGGCGCGCAGCAGCGGAGCCTTATAGTCGAGTGCCTCGCCAGTATAAGAAATGAAGATGGTGGGGATACACAGCGTGTCGTCGATGATGAAGACGGGCGATGTGGGGTCCCAAGCCGAGTAGCCGCGAGCCTCGAAGGTGTTACGAATACCACCATTGGGGAACGAGCTGGCGTCAGGCTCCTGCTGTACGAGCAGCTTGCCCGAGAACTCTTCAATCATACCACCCTTTCCATCATGCTCAACAAAGGCGTCGTGCTTTTCGGCCGTACCCTCGGTAAGAGGCTGGAACCAGTGAGTATAGTGTGTTACACCATTCTCGTCGGCCCACTGCTTGATGCCTTTTGCCACGGCGTCGGCAATGTTGCGATCCAGTCGAGCACCATTGTCAATCACGTCAATCAGTTTGTCATAAACCTCGCGCGACAGATATTTATACATCTTAGCACGGTTGAACACGTTCTTTCCGAAATATTCAGAAGGACGCTCAATCGGCGCAATCACTTCCAGAGGTTTCTTTTTGAAAGCCTCGGCAACAACCTCAAATCTTAAATTTGCCATGTTGAATTTCTTTTATGTGTTTAAACTATTGTTGTTTCGTTTTCTCTTGTTCTTTCTACGGCCACAGGTTTTTATGCCCAAGCCTTACGAGTTTATCCACTGGGCAATGCGTTGCATGGCTTCGCGGCAGTCGTCGCGGTTGCCAAAGGCCGTAAGGCGCACATAGCCCTCGCCGCTGGGTCCGAAACCCACGCCAGGGGTGCATACCACGCCAGCGCTGTAAAGCATCTGTTCAAAAAACTTCCAGCTGGGCGTGTTGCCCGGTGTTTTCACCCACAGATAGGGTGCATTTTGTCCGCCATACACCTGTAAGCCCATACGTTGCAAGGCGTCGAGCATGATGCTAGCGTTGCCCATATAATAGTCGATGGTGGCCTTCACCTGCTCCTTGCCCTCGGGGGTATAGATCGCTTCGGCGGCACGCTGACTGATGTAGCTGGTGCCATTAAACTTGGTGCTCTGTCGGCGGTTCCACAGGTGGTTCAGCTCTATACGTTGTGTGCCATCAATGGTTACGGCGGTCAGCTCCTTTGGAATGACGGTGTATCCACAGCGCACGCCTGTAAAGCCTGCCGTCTTCGAGTAGCTTCTAAACTCGATAGCCACCTTTCGTGCTCCCTTTATCTCGTAGATAGAGTGTGGTATGCTGTCGTCTTGTATATACGCCTCGTAGGCAGCATCATACAAGATGAGGGTGTCGTTCTTCAACGCATAGTTTACCCATTTGCGCAGCTCCTCTTTAGGCAGCACGGTGCCCGTGGGGTTATTGGGGTAGCACAGATATATCATGTCGACACGGTGGTCGGGTATGGCGGGTATAAACTGGTTCTCGGCGGTACACGGCATGTAGGTTACATTGCTCCATACGCCGTCTTTTAAGACGCCAGCACGTCCGCACATCACGTTCGAGTCGATGTACACGGGGTAGATAGGGTCGGTAACGCCTATGCTATTGTCCCAGCGCACAATCTCGCCTATATTTCCGGTGTCGCTCTTGGCACCATCGTTGATGAATATTTCGTTCACATCGAGATGTATGCCACGCGACAGATAGTCGTTCTTTATAATAGCCTCGCGCAGAAAGTCGTAGCCGCGCTCGGGGCCGTAGCCGCGAAAGGAAGCCTTGGTGCCCATCTCGTCAACGGCCTTGTGCATAGCCTTGATGACAGCGGGACACAGCGGCTGCGTAACGTCGCCAATGCCCAAACTGATGACGCGCATCTTGGGGTGCGACACTTTAAAAGCGTTTACCTTTTTGGCAATGTCGGCAAACAGATAGTTGTCCGACAGTTTTAGATAATGCTCGTTTACTAATGCCATGTATGCAATATTTCTTTATGGTTGTGTTGTGTGTTGTGTCGAGCAACGAGTCAGAAGAGCGCTATCTCGCCATCAAAGACAAAGGTGGCTGGGCCCGTCATATAGACATGACCATCGTCCTCGCTCCATTCAATGTGCAGCGTACCACCATCCATCACAATATCGGTTTGGCGCGAGGCACGTTGCGTAACGGCGGCCGCTACAGCGGTGGCGCAAGCACCTGTGCCACAGGCCAAGGTGATGCCACTGCCACGCTCCCATACACGGGTGCGAATGGTGCCGTTGGGCAGCATCTGCGCAAACTCGATGTTGCAGCGTTGCGGAAAGGCAGCATCATGTTCAAGTTCTTTGCCATAGCGAGCTATGTCGAGGTGTTCAACATCGTCGGTGAAGATCACGAAATGGGGGTTACCCATCGACACGAAGGTGCCTCTGAACGAGCGAAAGGCAGCGGTAAGCGTGTTGCCTTGTGCCTCGTCATACTGGTCGGGGCATGACAGCGAGGGCGCCAGCATATCTACCGTAACGCTTTGCACGGTGCTACCATCGGGCGAGAGGTGCAGCTGCAAGGTTTTCACGCCCGAAAGGGTTTCGAGCAGAATGGTGGTTTCCTTGGTCAGCCCACGCTCATACAGATACTTGCCTATACAGCGCGAGGCGTTGCCACACATCATGGCTTCAGAACCATCGGCATTAAAAATGCGCATTGAAAAGTGGGCACCGCTTCTGATCGACGGCTTGCCTATGAGCACCAACCCATCGCTACCTATGCCCGTATGTGGAGCACTCCACTGCCGAGCGGCGGCCGAAGGATTGTCAATATGCTCGGTCAGCGTATTGACATAGATGTAGTCGTTTCCGGCTCCATGCATCTTCGTGAATTTTATTTTATGAAACATGCTGGTCATCTATTTCCTTTCTTCTTTGACGTTTTGTTCTTAAACCACTGCAAAATTACAACAATTTTCAAGAATAGCCATGCTTTTAGTTTACAAAAATAACAACAAATTGGCATAAAGTATTAAAGTGTAAGCACAGAAGAGTAAAACGCTTACAGTTTGCATTGTTTTTAACACAAGTTTCTTACAATATGATATTAATATAAAAATAAAACTTTCAAAAAGTAAAATATATAATTATACTTATTACAATATGTCGTAATTTTGCAGTCAGATAACAACAAAAAGAAAGCAAAAATATGAAAAGAACGAACAAATGTTATTAACATATAGAACGAAAGGCTTGAACGTAACATTCAGTAGCATCTCTATATATAATAAGGTGAACATTTAAGACAAAATAATAAAAGAAATATGTGTGGAATTGTAGCTATCTTCAACATTCAAGAACAAACGCCCGAGTTGCGACAAAAGGCGTTACGTATGAGTCAGAAAATACGGCACCGCGGCCCCGACTGGAGTGGTATCTATACAGGTGGATCGGCCATCTTGTGCCATGAACGATTGAGCATTGTCGACCCCGAGTCGGGACGTCAGCCTCTCTTCGCCCCCGATAAGAAACAGGTGCTGGCCGTAAACGGCGAGATATATAACCATCAAGACATCAGAAAACGCTTCGAGGGGAAATATCAGTTTCAAACGGGCAGCGACTGCGAGGTTATACTGGCCCTGTATCGCGAGAAGGGCATCGACTTTCTCGACGACCTCAGCGGCATCTTCGCCTTCGCCCTCTATGATGCCGAACGCGACGAGTTTCTTATCGCACGCGACCCCATCGGCGTGATACCTCTTTATATAGGCTACGACAGCGATGGAAAAGTGTATGTGGCCAGCGAACTGAAAACGCTGGAAGGACAGTGCGAACGCTATGAGCCGTTCTTGCCCGGACACTATTACTGGAGCCGCGAGCCTGGCATGAAGCGCTATTATAAGCGCGACTGGTTTAGCTACGACGCCGTGAAAGACAACACCGCCAGCACACGCGCCATACACGACGCGCTGGAAGATGCCGTGCGCCGACAGCTGATGAGCGATGTGCCCTACGGTGTGCTGCTATCAGGCGGACTCGACTCGTCGGTCATCTCGGCCGTGGCCGAAAAATATGCTGAACGGCGCATTGAAGAGGACGGACGCGAACGCGCATGGTGGCCACGCCTACACTCGTTTGCCGTAGGACTGAAGGGCGCACCCGACTTGGCCAAGGCGCGCATGGTGGCCGACCACATTGGCACCGTGCACCACGAGATAAACTATACCATACAAGAGGGGCTCGACGCCATTCGCGACGTCATCTACTTTATCGAGACCTACGACGTTACCACCGTGCGCGCCTCAACACCTATGTATCTGCTGGCACGCGTCATCAAGTCGATGGGCATCAAGATGGTGCTGTCGGGCGAAGGGGCCGACGAGATTTTTGGCGGATACCTCTACTTTCATAAGGCGCCCACAGCACAAGCCTTTCATGAAGAAACGGTGCGCAAACTGTCAAAACTGTATATGTACGACTGCCTACGCGCCAACAAAAGTCTGTCGGCATGGGGCGTAGAGGGCCGCGTGCCCTTCCTCGACAAAGAGTTTCTCGACGTGGCCATGCGCACAAACCCTGAAGCAAAAATGTGCCCTGGCAAGACAATAGAAAAACGTATCGTGCGAGAAGCCTTTGCCGACCTGCTGCCCGACGCCGTGGCATGGCGACAGAAAGAGCAGTTTAGCGATGGCGTGGGATACTCGTGGATTGACACGCTGAAACAGGTAACCAGCGACCTGGTGTCGGACGAGCAGATGGCTCACGCCGCCGAACGCTTCCCCATCAACCCACCGCGCAACAAGGAAGAGTATTATTATCGCTCTATCTTTGCCGAACATTTCCCCTCCGACTCGGCTGCACGCTCTGTGCCCAGCGTGCCCAGCGTGGCATGCAGCACCGCCGAAGCACTGGCCTGGGACGAAGCTTTCAAAAACATGAACGACCCCAGCGGACGTGCCGTGGCTGGCGTACACGAGGAGGCGTATGCCAACGATAAAGCATCATACGCCGACGATAAAGCATAAAGAAATGAATGAAAAGAGAAGGATCTATTTTGCCTAAAAAACGTCAGTGATTAACAACAGAAATGCAATAATGATATAAAAAGCGCGAAACCTATACGTAACTACTTAACCTACATCAAGTTTTCGAGGTTTGCGTAAATAATTTATCAAAATTGTTTGCGCAAACAGTCGAAAACGCATACCTTTGCATTGTCAAAAAGATTAATAGATTGTTTAGGTTAGTAGTAATAG
>USAI01000084.1 GCA_900552675.1 uncultured Prevotella sp. | reverse complement strand
CGCTCACATATTGAGGAGCCTTCGGTGCCTCGTTCTTGATGTTGGAGAGGAGGCCTAAAGGGTAAGCAAAACGAGTAAAAGGTCTCCAATAAAACATTTCAAACTCTCCTTGGTATCCACGCTCTACAAATTTAATTTTCTTATAACTAAAATCTTTGTCAAGCAAGAGTGCATCTCCTACGTTATTAATAATATCTACATAACCGTTGTTATCCAAATCTATGAATGTAAAGTAACCTGACACATTTTTATAAACAGGAATTATTGGTAATGAAACATCTTTTGATGTGCCATCTTTTATATTGACCATATTGAAGGTAGTAATTCCTTCGTCATAAGCTACTGCGTTGACATCTATAGCCTCGTAATCTCCATTGACAAAATAGTTTATAGTTGGCAAATACTTATTCCAACTAGGATAGAATGCCGTAAATTGATAATTTCCATCATTATTTTTATCTTCCCAAATGCCTTCGTAATGTGCATCACCTGTAGTAAAGTATTCAAACTCAAAATCTTGTTCACCTCCATTTATATATGTATCTCCCTTTTTGCAATCAGAAAAGAAATCTGGATATCCGTCCTTATTATAATCTACAACAAGCAAATTTGATGACAAGTCTGTGTTCCAACTCTTTTTAACCTTTTCGTATTGATTACCTTTTACATATTTATAAAAACCACTATAGTATAATTCGACATTACCATCTTGATCAAGGTCTATACCTTCTTTTTGTATATTTGTTTTAATATCACCCAAGATAAATTTCTGCGACTTTGCAGGAACCAAAAAGAATTCTACCTTTTTACTTGTATACTTTTTGTTATTTAAGGTCATCTCAACCATTGCTGACAAATCAAGAGAAGACTCAAAAACAGCATTTATATTATCACCGTTGGCTGACTGGGATATAATTCGTCCATGATTGATATTCCATTTATATGTGGCATCCTCTCTGCTATTTGTCACTTTTAGGTTGATCGTATCAGCTGTACTATAAAAGGTAGGAACAGGGGCTATCACTGGTGTCATAACTACCTGATGGTCATATACGAACTCCTCTGACCATTCTCCTCCCATGTTTCCTGCATCTATAGCTTGCACTGCTATATAATACTTACCTTCCTTCAAGAAACTTGCATCTAACAAATGCTTCAAAGCATGTCTCATGTTGCCATCAGAGAGATTTCTTCTTGTACCGTCAGCAAGCGCATGTCCAAATAAGATATCTCCTTTACCAGGGGCTGTTCCAATTCTCAATTCGTATGTCAAGTCACATGAAGAAGTTTGTGCATCATTGCCTCTACTCCAAGTTATCCTTAACTTACCTTCTTCAGGAAGGAAAACAGCCATTGGCTTATCCATTTTATCAGGACGGGTATTCTTTTTCGCATTTGGAAGAACTGTATATGTAGTTCTACTATTTATCTCCGTAATACCATCACGATTGAAATCTGCCAAAAACTTATTATCACCATCAGGGAGTGCCGTCAAACTTACAGAAAAGTCTTTGCCACATTTTAGAAGATAGTCTTTATTATCTTGCGATGAAACCAACAATTCATAAAGCCCGTCCGCATCATAATCTTTACAGTCAAAGCAACTATAAGTTCCATCAATATAACTTTCTTTTCTTTTGAATTTTCCATTACCGTCATTTCTGAAAAACACAGTATAGGTTGCAGCGTTATCTGAAGCTATGACAAGAATATCTACATCGTCATCTTTATCAAAATCTCCGAAATAAACTCCTTGCATCGAACTATTTGAAAAAAGAGTTTTCTTCTCAGACAGCTTTCCATCAGATTGCATCATGTATAAGTCAATATCATCTCCTGTAAAGTCTACATAATCCATTAAGCCATCATTATTCAAATCAGCGGGATACAGTTTTCCTTTATGGGGACTTTTAAAGAACATATCATTACCTAAATTATAATAGATATAATTATCATAAGTAAAGTCTATGAGGCCATCTCCATTTAAGTCTTCTACTTGATTGTTATTAGCGTTTAAATTAACTGGCGACTTAGATATTAACTTTTGGGCAGAAAAAGTTTCATCATCCCACTGCGTAAAAGTATTTTCCTTTGATTTGATAAACATATCGTCCGCAATAGAGCCGATGCCACTACCTCCGTTACTTGGCGTATAATTACTAATGGCATTGTTATGTAAGAAACCTATATCTTCGGTATAACGAATAAAGGTCTTATATAAATTTCCGTCTTTTTGCTCTTTCCAAACACTAAAGATGCTATCATTCTTATTTATTTTTCCTATTATATACTGAAATCCGCTGCAAGAAAAATCGGCAACATAGTCATTGACGATACTATGATAACCAATACGCGGATCCTCTTGAAGTATTTCGTTCCCTGTATTATATTGCAAAAAATACCTACCATAACTCTTAGTAAGCAAAATGCCAAGACTATTGAAATATTCAAACCGATTATATTCAGATGGAACACTTTTCAATCGTTTACCAGTAACTTTGGAAACAAAATAATTACTACCTGTACATCCCACCACTTCCAGTATTCCATCTCCATCAATATCATAGAAAGACTTAAGGGAATAGATATGGGTAGGATGCACATCTGATGAATAGGTGACTTTACCGTCTGCAAGTGCTTGCCCGCAACAAGCCACAATAAGTACAATAAGCATAAGACATCTATGCCATGCGGGTGATTTAAAGTAAAAAAGTTGTTTCATTTTTCATAAAAATAAAATGGCGTGCAACCGCTCGTAGCTTGTTTACTATTCAGGTTACCGCCAAGTGACCTCGTACACCAACAAGCACAGAACGGCTCACGCCAAAGAGGCATGAACCTTCCATCTGCTTGTTCTCGGGTGTACGAAAATTGGCGGTATTCGAATAGTAGAGAACAAGAGCTAAAAGCTCAATATCTTAAAAAGCTATGTCTAACGGCGACGCTTTGGTTTTTTATTCTGTTTATCTGTATCCCAACGTTTACTGTAGGCGGATGTGCCGTAAGGCTATCATCTATCATACTTGATTGGGACCAGGGTAGCAAACCCCAATGTTGCGTCGTTAGTATGTCATTTCTGTTTCTTACTTTAATTTTTAGTTACTACTTGGGGCATGCACTTATACTCTTTAAAGTGTCGCAATCCCCCTTATCATAGGCAAAACTATGAAAAATATTCTATAAATACAAACTTTTCCTCTATTTTTATTGCTATATCTGTTATTCTGACCTTCATCTCTTTAAAAATCGTTCAATGACTTTATTTCGCACATTAGCAGCAAAAACTGTTTCTGTTCTTATCATTTCACTGTCTAAGCCATTTGTTTCTTTTTAAAGAAAAACGTTGCACGGCCCGATAAATCTTTGTATATTTGCACCTTATTATATTATAGGCAATTTATTATAGGCAATTTATAGGCAAAAAGTGCTAACAACCATATACATATATACAAGCAACGACAATAGATGAAAGAATTTGTAATATCTGAGGTGAAGACCGAAACCGCCGTGCTGGTGGGCCTTATCACCAAAGACCAAGATGAAGCAAAAACCACAGAATATCTTGACGAGCTGGAGTTTCTGGCCGACACCGCTGGTGCCGTAACCGTGAAACGCTTTACGCAGCGCGTGGGAGGCCCCAGCGCCATTACCTACGTGGGAAGCGGAAAGCTGCAAGAGATACGACAATATATTAAAGACGAAGAAGATGCCGAGCGCCCCGTGGGCATGGTTATCTTCGACGACGAGCTGTCGGCAAAGCAGATACGCAACATTGAGAAAGAGCTGGAGGTAAAAATTCTTGACCGCACCTCGCTCATTCTCGACATCTTTGCCATGCGCGCACAAACGGCTGCCGCAAAAACACAGGTAGAGTTGGCACAATATCGCTATATGCTGCCCCGCCTGCAGCGCCTGTGGACCCACCTTGAACGTCAGGGTGGCGGCTCGGGTTCGGGCGGCGGAAAAGGTAGCGTGGGCTTGCGTGGTCCGGGTGAGACCCAGCTTGAGATGGACCGCCGTATCATCTTGGGTCGTATGAGCTTGCTGAAAGAACGTCTGGCCGAGATTGACAAGCAAAAAACCACGCAGCGCAAAAACCGTGGCCGCATGATACGTGTGGCGCTGGTGGGATATACCAACGTGGGCAAGAGCACCATCATGAACCTGATGTCGAAGAGCGAGGTGTTTGCCGAGAACAAACTGTTTGCCACCCTCGACACTACCGTGCGCAAGGTGGTAATAGAGAACCTGCCCTTCTTGCTGGCCGACACCGTAGGCTTTATTCGTAAGTTGCCCACCGACCTGGTCGACTCATTTAAATCGACCCTCGACGAGGTGCGCGAGGCCGACTTGCTGGTACACGTAGTAGACATTTCGCACCCCGACTTTGAAGAGCAGATAAACGTGGTAGAAAACACATTGAAAGACTTGGGTTGCGCCGACAAGCCCTCGATGATTGTCTTCAACAAGATAGACAACTACTCGTGGGTGGAGAAAGAGGAAGACGACCTCACACCCGCAACAAAAGAAAACATATCGCTCGACGAGCTGCGCCGCACATGGATGGCACGCCTGGGCGACCACTGCATCTTTATCTCGGCTCGCGAGAAAGAAAACATTGACGAGTTGCGCACCATTCTATATAATAAGGTGCGTGAACTGCACGTGCAGAAATATCCCTACAACGACTTTCTCTACCCCAAGATGGAGGAAGAGTAACAAGATTAAATAAAATAGTTATGCCATTGACCCCACGGCACCGATAATAAAAAACACATAAAAAAACAACACGCACATGGAATACAGACAACTGGACGAAAAAGAAATCAGGCAGCTGGAAGATAACAACTGCTGGGCTGAAGACTGGCAACGCGTAATGGTGGCCGACGACTTCAACCCCAACGCCGTAAGAAACGTAACCTTTTATGGCGATGTAAAACTGGGCTCTTTCGACAAGAGCATCGAGGTAAGCAAAACGTTTATGCGACGCACAGGCGTGTATAACGCCACACTGCGTAACGTTACCATTGGCAACAACAGCCTGGTAGAAAACGTAGGCAACTACATCAACAACTATGTCATAGGCTCTGACTGCTACATCTCAAACATCTGCACTATGGAGACCACCGAGGGGGCTACCTATGGCGAGGGAAACATTATATCGGTGCTGAACGAGGTGGGCGAAGGCAACGTGGTGTCGTATCACGGACTGACCAGCCAGATAGCAGCGCTCATGGTGCGACATGCGGGCAACAACGCCTTCCGCACGGCCATACGCCGACTGGTGGCCGAATATATTCAGCGCACCACACCCGACACGGGTACAATAGGCAATGGCGTGAAGATTGTGAACACTAAGGAGGTGACCAACACCGTGGTGTATAACGACTGCGAGATAAACGGTGCAGCACGCATCAGCGACTGCACCATCATGAGTTCGCCCGAGGCCAGCGTGTTTATAGGCACAGGCGTGATATGCGAAAACTCTATCATCGCACACGGCTCGTCGATCATCAACAGCGTGAAGATGCAAGACTGCTTCGTGGGCGAAGCCTGCAAACTGAGCAACGGCTTTACGGCAGCGCAAAGCGTGTTCTTTGCTAACAGCTATATGTCGAACGGCGAGGCGTGTGCCGCCTTCTGCGGACCGTTCTCTTCAAGCCATCATAAGAGTTCGCTCATCATCGGCGGCATGTTCTCGTTCTATAATGCGGGGTCGGCCACCAACTTCAGCAACCACGCCTACAAGATGGGACCCATACACTACGGCACCCTTGAGCGTGGCTCAAAGACGGCCAGCGGCGCCTATCTGCTCATGCCCGCACACATTGGCACCTTCTCGGTATGTTTCGGCAAACTGATGTATCACCCCGACACACGGTCGCTGCCCTTCTCATACCTCATAGCCTATGGCGACATTATGTATCTGGTGCCGGGCCGCAACCTTACCACCGTGGGCTTGTATCGCGATATACGCAAATGGCCAAAACGTGATATGCGGTCAAAGCAAAGCCAAAAGAGCATCGTCAACTTCGACTGGCTCAGTCCCTTCTCGGTGGGCGAAATCATTCAGGGAAAGAAAATACTTGAGCGGCTGCGCGAAGCATCGGGCGATAACGTGTCGACCTACAACTATCACGAATATGTTATCAAAACATCATCGCTGCGGAAAGGCATTAAATACTACGACATAGCGCTACGCATCTTCATGGGTGCCGTGCTGAAACGACACGCGCTGGTGCCTCCTGTCTCGACCGTGGGAACAGGCAAGTGGAACGACCTATCGGGCCTACTACTGCCCGACAGCGAAGAGCAACAGCTGGTGAGCGACATTGCCGATGGCACCATTGAAAGCATGGACGACATTGTAGACCGCCTGAACGCCATCAACAATAATTATAACGAATATCGCTGGGCATGGGCTTACCGCATGATTCTCGACTACTATGGCTTGAGCGAAATCACACCGCAAGATGCCGAACGCATACACACCGACTATATCACAGCACGACGCGCATGGATAACCGAGATTAAGAAGGATGCCGAGAAAGAATATCAGCTGGGCGACGTTGAAGATAGTGTGCTACAAAACTTTGTGTCGCAGCTGGATAAAGAAATCGACTTTGAAAATATGACATTATATAAATAACATAAGTTTCGCATGTCTTTGACTAGCGAAACTCATATAATTAACTGAATAAACATGAATTTAAAAAGACTATTCATTTCAGCAGTAGCGGCTATAGCGCTGAGCTTCAACGCTCTGGCTCAAACCTACACCTACAAAGAGGTGAAGGGCGACATGATGCAAAGCCGCATCTACACACTGAAAAACGGGCTCACCGTGTATCTGTCGGTGAACAAAGAAAAACCGCGTATTCAAACCTACATCGCGGTGCGCACGGGTAGCCGTAACGACCCACACGAAACCACAGGTCTGGCTCACTATCTTGAGCACCTGATGTTTAAGGGCACCACACACTTTGGCACCTCCGACTATGCAAAGGAGCTACCCTACCTGAACGATATTGAGCGTCGATATGAAGAATATCGCAAGGTAACCGACCCCGCACAGCGCAAGTTGCTCTACCACCAAATTGACAGCGTATCGCAGTTGGCCGCTCAGTATAACATACCTAATGAGTATGACAAGCTGATGTCGTCGATTGGCGCCGAAGGCACCAACGCCTACACCTCAAACGATGTAACTTGCTATGTAGAAGACATTCCATCAAACGAGGTTGAGAACTGGGCACGCATACAGAGCGACCGTTTCCAGGACATGGTGATACGTGGTTTCCACACCGAGCTGGAGGCCGTGTATGAAGAGTTTAACATCTCGCTGGCTAAAGACAGCCGCAAAGAGTGGGCTGCCTACAACGCCAAGATGTATCCGGGCCACCCCTACGGTATGCAAACCACAATAGGCACACAAGAGCACTTGAAGAACCCTTCAATCACAAACATCAAAAACTACTTCAAGCGCTATTATTGCCCCAACAACGTGGCCATCTGCATGTCGGGCGATTTCGACCCTGACAAGGTAATAGCTACCATCGACAAGTATTTTGGCGGATGGAAGTCGAACCCCAACCTGTCGCGCCCCGAATATGCTCCCGTGCCCACGCTCACCGCTCCCACCGACACCACCGTCATTGGCCAAGAGGCTGAGAACGTGATGCTGGGCTGGAAGTTTGATCGTGCCGCATCGTTACAGCAAGACACGCTGAACGTGATAGCCGAGATGCTGTCGAACGGCAAGGCTGGCCTCTTCGACCTGAACCTTGACCAGAAGATGCAATACCTCGGCGGCGCAGCCTTCGTCTATCCGCTGGCCGAATATTCGTCGCTCATCGTTGAAGGTTTGCCCAAAGAAGGCCAAACACTGGAACAGGTGCGCGACCTGATGCTGGGCGAAATTGAGAAACTGAAGCGTGGCGAGTTTTCTGACGACCTGCTGCCCTCGGTTATCAACAACATGAAGCTTGATGCTTATAAGGAGATGGAAGACAACGACAGCCGCGCCAACAAGTTTGTTGATGCCTTCATCAACGGACAAGAGTGGAGCGACGTGGTGGGACGTCTTGACCGCATCAGCCACATCACCAAGCAGCAAATCATCAACTTTGCTAACCGTCATCTGCTGAACAACTACGTGGCCGTGTATAAACGCCAGGGCGTTGACAGCACTGTGAAGAAGATTGACAAGCCGCAAATCACACCTATCCCCTCAAACCGCGACAAGCAAAGTGCCTACGTGGCAGAGATAGCAAACGCTAAGGCCGAACCCATTCAGCCTGTGTTTGTCGACTTCAAGCGCGACATCACCTTCGGAAAAACCAAGAAGGGGCTGCCCGTACAGTATATTAAGAACAACACCAACGGTTTGTTCGCACTGCAGTTTACATTCAACTTCGGCATCGAGGCCGACAAGCGTTTGAACACCGCTGCAGGTTATCTCGACTATCTGGGCACCGACAAGATGACAGCTGATCAGCTGAAACAGCAGTTCTATAAGTTGGCTTGCACATACAGCGTGTCGGCAAGCCGTAACAAAACCACCATCACACTTTCGGGTCTTGACGAAAACAAGGTTGAGGCACTGAAACTGATGGAGCAGTTCTTGGCTAACGCGAAGGCCGACACCGACGCATGGAAGCAGTTTGTAGCGCTGGAGAAGAAGGCGCGCGAGATGAACAAGTTGAACCAAAACGCCAACTTCAGCGCATTGTATAGCTACGGCATCTACGGCCCATACAACCCCTACCGCAACAAGATGACGGCCCAGGAACTGGACAACGCTAACCCCACCGACATGGTGAAGCTGATTAGTTCGCTCGTAAACTATAAGCACGAGGTGGCCTATTATGGTCCCACTGACCTGAAACAGGTAATTGCCATGGTAGACAAAAACCACCGCACCGCTAAAAAGTTGGCCGACGTGCCCGCTGGTCGCGAGTATGAGGAGCAGCTGACGAAGGAGAACGAGATATTGATTGCGCCCTATCAGGCAAAGAACATCTATATGCGCCAGTATAACAACAACGGCACACAGTGGACTCCTGAGCGCGAACCCGTAGTGGCTCTGTTCAACGAATACTTTGGCGGTGGCATGAACACCGTAGTGTTCCAAGAGTTGCGCGAGAGCCGCGGCTTGGCATACAACGCTTTTGCTGCTTACGTAACCCCGTCGCGCAAAGGTCATCCCGAGTTTGCAATGACACACATCATCTCGCAGAACGATAAGATGATGGACTGCATACGCACCTTCAACGCAATCGTCGACACTGTGCCACAGTCGGAGCGTGCCTTCGCACTGGCTAAGCAGTCGCTGATGAAACGCATCGCTACCGAGCGCACCACAAAAACAGCCATCTTTGCTAAGTATGCGCAGGCTAAAGAACTCGGCATAGACTACGATATCAACCGCACCATCTACGAGGCATTGCCTAACATCACGCTGCAAGATATCGTGAAGTTTGAACAAGAAAACATGGCGCACAAGCCATACCGATACATCATCCTCGGCGACGAGAAGAACCTCGACATCAAGGCGCTGGAACAAATTGCACCCATCAAACGCATAAGCACCGAAGAGATTTTTGGTAACTAAAAGCGCATTAAGCAATAAATTGAGTAGGAGGAAAACGAAGCAGTTTTCTTCCTACTTTCGTTTTCCGACCTCTCAC
>USAI01000083.1 GCA_900552675.1 uncultured Prevotella sp. | reverse complement strand
GATGGATTAACTTCTTCTTAACTTCCTCTAACTCCTATTTTGACACACCCTCTTATGAATTAAGAATTATCAATTGTCGTTTTCTTCCACTCTTTCTAATCCACGCACTCGATCGTTGATGGTCAGTCCGCTCTTTATCTGTATATTAACGCCATCACTCAAGCCTACCTTCACGTCGCGTCGTTGGTAGGTTTTATTTTTGCCTTTACCTTGCACCAGATATACATAGGTATTGTTGCCCTCAAAGTGTATGGCGCTCTCGGGCACGGTGAGCACATGCAGAGCCTCGGCCAGCACTATCTGCGCGTTGGCACTGTATCCGCTACGCACGCCCGTCTTCTCAGGCACCTGTACGGCAGCCTTTATCTCAAACTGGTTGGCACCATTAGCCTCAACAGCTTTGGGCGAAATATATTCGAGACGCGCATTAAACTTCAGGTCTTGTAGTGCCCCCACAGTAATGGTCATAGGCATGCCCACATTTACCTGTCCCACCTCGGTTTCGTCGACATTGCCGCGGAAGATGAGGTCGTTCATGTTTGCCACAGTGGCAATGGTAGTACCATCGTTAAAGGTGTTTGAGAGGATCACCGAGTTGCCCACCTTCACAGGCACATCAAGGATAACGCCCGTAACCGTAGAGCGCACCAGTGTAGAACTGGCGTTGGCATTGTTGCTCGACACGCCATCACGCACCACCTCAAGGTTATCTTGTGCAGCACTGCGCTCCTCGCGAGCCTGGTTGTAGGCTTGGTGTATCTTGTCATACTCGTCGGCCGACACCAGTCCCTTATCAAACAACACCTTCTCGCGTTCATAGTCGGTGCGCGCCTGTTTCAGGTTAATCTCGGCCAAGCGCAAACGCGACTGTGCCGACGACAGTTGTCCCATGTCAGGTATCACCTTTACCTTAGCTATCACCTCGCCCGCCTGTACGGTTTGTCCTGCCTCTTTCATCAGTTCGGTAATGATGCCACTTATCTGCGGCTTGATGTTCACCTCGTTTCGAGGTTCAATTTTTCCCGTCAGCACGGTTGTCTTGCGCAGGTCGGCCACGGTGGGCGTAAACTCGTCGTACACCTTAGGTTTCGGTTGCGCCTTTATCCACAGAAAAACAAAGGTGCCTATAAACACAATGGCCACCAGGCCAGCAATGATCATCTTTTTCATATATCGTTGTTTTTTTATTTTATCGTATTTACAAAGAAGTAAAAGCAAGAGAATTTTTCACTTTTCCCTTCACTTATCCAGCAATAGGATTTTTCACTTTTCCCTTTTCCCTTCCCTACTCGTCTCTCATTGCATCAACGGGCTTCACCGACATGGCTCGTAAGGCCGGAGCCAGCCCTGCCAATACGCCCAGCAAACTGATGAGCAGCACGGCACCAATGGCCGTCCAAAAGTCTATCTGATAGTGAGCCGACGCAATGCCATCGGTCGTGGTGCCCAGCTCCAGCATCTGCAGTATCACCACGGCAAAGAGCAGGCCGCTCATGCCCGCCACCAGCGTCAGCACCACACTCTCAGTGATAATTTGTGACAGGATAACGCGCGGTGTGGCACCGATGGCGCGGCGTATGCCTATCTCGGTGGTGCGCTCGCGCACCGTCACCATCATGATGTTCGACACGCCAATGGCGCCCGCCAGCAAGGTGCCGATGCCCACAAGCCAGACCAGAAAGTTGACGCCCGAAAACAAATTATCCATCATGCCAAACATCACCTCAGTATTGAATATTGAAACGCCCGTTTCGTCGGTGGGGTCGATGCGGTGAGCTCGTGCCACCACGCTGCGTATGCGCTCGGTTTGTTGCGTCATCACCACGCCAGGTCGGCCCGTGAGGCACATCATATCGACAATGTTTCCGCGGTTATATTCTTTTAAGATGAAGCTGAGGGGCGCCACCACACTCTCGTCAGAACTGCCATTGATGCTCATTGATGCCGAACACACATCTACCCCTATCACACGATAGTAAACCGAGTCGATGCGTACCAGCTGTCCACAGGGGTCGCCGCCATCGGGGAAGAGGTTTTCATACACACGCTTGCCAATGACACACACCTTACGACACTGTTGCACGTCCATCTCGTTGATGAAGCGGCCGTAGCGCAGGTCGGGGTCTTGCACCTTTGCATATTCGGGCAGCAAGCCCTTCAGCGTGCACGACATCTTTTTGTCGCCCGACACGGCAGTAACGCTCCAGCGCGTAACCAGGGGCGTAACGACGTCAAGGGCGGGCACCTGACTGCGTAGGCGTGGTACATCGTCCATGGTCAATGCCCACTCGCGGCCTTTTCTGAAGCCGTCGTAGGGCTTGGTGGTGGCCTGTGGGAAGATGAGAGCCGAGTTGGTGGCAAAGCCTGCGAAGTTGCTTTGCAGCAGTTGTCTCAAGCCTTGTCCGCCGCCTATTAGCGCCACAAGCATGAAGAGGCCCCAAAACACGCCGAAGCCCGTCAGCAACGAGCGGCTCTTGTTGCGCGTTAAGGTGTCGAGAATTTCTCGAAAGCGGTCTATATCGAAGTATTTCATTTTTAGTTGACGAGTTGACAAGTTCTTGCTCTGGCAAGCGGCAAAGCCGAGCGGACGAGTTGACGAGTTGCTTGCTTTTTTTAGTTAACAAGTTGCTTGCTTTTTTAGTTGACGAGTTAAATTCTATTCAGCCCTCAGCGCCTCAATGGGTCGGATGCGAGCAGCGCGTCGTGCGGGAAGCAGTCCGGCCAGCGTACCCGAAATAATCATCACGGCGGTGGCGCCCAAGCAAACATCGAGGCCCACGGTGGGGTTGACAAACATGGTGAGCTGAAACAAGCCCGAATTTATCACGGTGTGCCCCAGGGTGGCATCCATATAGGCGTTGGCGCCAATGCCACATAGCATACCAATATATCCGAAGAAGGTGGTGATGATAACGCTCTCGCTGATGATGAGCCAAAGGATAGACGAGGGTCGCGCACCAATGGCCTTACGTATGCCAAACTCGCGGGTGCGCTCCTTCACCGTAATCAGCATGATATTGCTCACGCCTACCACGCCTGACAGCAAGGTAAACAAACCTATTATCCACAGGGCAGTGTGCATAATATCAATGCCCGTGTTCATTTGCAACGCCTGCGTAAAGCGATTCCATATCCACAGTGCACGCTTGTCGGTGGGATCGGCACGGTGGTTACGATTGATGCGTGCGCGATAACTGTCTTCAAAGGCTTCGTTCTGCTCTTTGGTGTCGAGGCCATGAAACGTAAACGAGATATTATCGATGCGGTTGCCCTTAGAAAACATAGTGCTCACAGTGGTGAAGGCGGAGTAAACCTCAGTGCTTCTTGAGTTTTCATCGGCCTGATAGATGCCCACCACCTGAAAGGCGAAGGGACCTACATGAACATATTGGCCAATGAGCGATGCGGGGTCAGACACCAACTGGCGCGCCAGTTTATCATCCATCACCACCACTTTGCGTCGGCGTTCTATGTCGATATCGTTGATAAATCGGCCCGCCAGCATCTTCCGTTTATTGATGATGGCTTCGTTAGGATAAACGCCCGACAGCTCGCCTTTAAAATAGTTGGCACCCTTCGACACGTCAAGACCTTGTTGCGACACCTTGGCGCCCACGTTTTCAACATGATCGCTGAAGCCCTCGTTGGTGGCATCCATGTCGCGGGTGTTAAGTTCTATCGAGCGGTCTTCCTTCAGTCCGTCATACGGCATCGTGGTCCAGCCCCCCGACACCACCATCGAGTTGTCAAGAAATTGGCCCGAGTTATGCTTCATGGCATTGATAAGGCCGTTACCAGCGCCCAATAAAAAGATAATCATGAAGATGCCCCATGCCACGGCAAAGCCCGTGAGGGCGGTGCGCAACTTGTTGCGGCGGGCGGTGGCCCATATCTCGTTTAAAAGGTCGGCGTTCATAATATATCTTTATTTCGTTATGTCTTAATTTCTTAATGCCATTATTCGGTCATGCCCTTACTTCATAATGCCATTCATGCCGAAGGGTGAGGCATGGTGGTCGGCGTTAAGCTCAATGCGCTCTATCAGTCCGTCTTTAATATGTATAATCTTGTCGGTGCCGTTGGCCACACCGCTCTCGTGCGTCACCACCACGATGGTGATGCTCTGTTCCGAGTTGAGTTGTTGCAACAGTTGCATCACCTCAACACTGGTTTTCGAGTCGAGGGCGCCCGTAGGCTCATCGGCCAAGATAATTTTAGGTTTAGTAACGATGGCGCGAGCAATGGCTACGCGCTGTTTTTGTCCGCCCGACATCTCGTTAGGATAATGCAACGCCCAGTCGGCCAGCCCCAATCGGTCAAGATATTCCATCGCCATTTGGCGCCTACGTTTGCGGGGCACGCCCTGATAGAAGAGGGGCAGCTCAACATTTTCAACAGCGTTCTTAAAGGGAATAAGGTTGAACGACTGAAAGATGAAGCCTATCATGCGGTTGCGATATTCGGCGGCACGTGTCTCGCTGAGGTCGCGTATAAGGGTGTTGTCGAGGATGTATTCGCCCGAGTCGTAATTGTCGAGTATGCCCAAGATGTTGAGCAGCGTCGACTTGCCCGAGCCCGATGCGCCCATGATCGACACAAACTCGCCCTCATGAATATCGAGGTCGATGCCTTTGAGCACATGTAGCGGCTGTGCCCCCTGATAAGTTTTGTTGATGCCGCGCAGGCGCAACAGAGCGTTGTCGGTAGCGGTGGATATAGTTTGCATAGTGTATGCTAAGTTTGGTATTGCAGTGTTTGGGTTATTGCAATGCTTGGGTATATAGCAATCAATAAAAAGAAGAGCCAGTGGTAAAGAAGAGCCGGAAGCCCTGACAGTGCGATGATGCATAACAGAACTTCCGGCTTATTGGTGTGTCGTCAACCAGTGACAGTTTACTTCTCTTCAGGAGCCTTGTCAATCAAGTCCATAAACTGGTCGAGCTTCGGTGTGATGATAATCTGTGTGCGACGGTTGCGCTGCTTGCCCACAGCAGTATCGTTGCTGGTGATGGGGTTATACTCGCCACGGCCGCCAGCGGTAAGACGCTTGGGGTCTACGCCATACTGGTTTTGCAGAGCCTGTACCACGCTTGATGCGCGCAGTGCCGAGAGGTCCCAGTTGTTGCGAATGTTCTTCATCGACGCAGCGTTATTGTTTACAGGCACATTGTCGGTGTTACCCTCAATCAGCACCTCATAGTCGCTGTAGTCTTTAATAATCTTGGCAATCTTGCTCAAGGTCTCGGCAGCGCGGTCGTTAATCTCGTAGCTACCGCTCTTATACAGCATGTTGTCGGCCAGCGAGATGTAAACCACACCCTTCAGCACCTGTACGTCAACCTCTTTCATCTCTTCCTTGCTCAGCGAGCGGGTGAGGTTGTTGGTGAGCACCATGTTCAGCGAGTCGCTCTTCGACTTCACCTCTACTAGGTGACGGATATACTGGTTCGACTCATTAATTTGGTCGACAAGTTTCGAGATATTGATGTTGTTTGAGCCAGCGTTGGTAAGGCTCTTGTCGAGCGACTGCTGCAGCGAAGCATAGTCTTTCTTCTGCTGGTCGAGCTGGTCGTTAAGGGTGGTAACGCGAGCGTTAGCGGCAGCAAGCTGTGCACGCGCGTCGGCCAACTGGTCTTTTACATTCTCATTGTTCTTCAGCAGCTCTTTGTTTTCGAGCTGGCAGTTCTGAAGATCTTTCTTGCTGGCGCAGCTGGCAAAAACCAAGAGTCCGGCAAAGAGCGACAGAGTTAATAAGTTCTTTTTCATAGCAATGTTTCTTTTTTCTTGTTTCTAAATCTGTTTATTATCTTTTATCTCTATAGGGCAATGCCTCTGTAAAAGACAAAGTTACTGATAAGACGTATGTAGGGCCCGATTTGTTGCAATAGTTTAAACTTTTTTAACCCCCAAAACAATGTTTATTCCTTTCTTAACGGTTTTAGCGAGAGGAAGAGAGATAAAATGAGAGGAAAGAAAAGGATAAAATAAGGTAGAACAAGATAGAATAAAAAGAGGCAACCGTCATCAGCGACGGTTGCCTCATTCATAATAATATTATTACTTAACCAGCACCTTCACAGCACTATTGCCATGTGCGCCAGTAGTTTTTACGATATAAGCGCCAGCGGCTACACTGAAGGTGGCAGTGCCATCGGTCAGAGTTTTCACAGCAACCTGCTGTCCGCTTGTGCTCACCACGGCCACCTTTGTGCCAGCGGCAGCCTTCACACTGATGGTGCCATTAGCAGTGGTCACAGCCACATTGTTAGTGTTCAGGTCGTCAATGCCAGTGGGGTCGGCTTCGAAGATAGGCTCAATCTGAGTAAACTTAGTGATGACAAGAGTCTTCACATTAAACGTTACCGATCCGTTTACCATCATATCACCTTCAAACACATAACCGAAGTCGGGTGTTGCGGTAAATGTTACCTTGGTGCCCTTCTTCACAGTCTCGCCACTCTTGATCACGTTGCCCTGCTCGTCGGTCACCACCACGGTGCCGCCCTCGGCAGGTATCAGTTCGATGATAGCATTGGGGCATCCAGAAGCGTTACCTGTAACGTTCACCGTCCAGTTGCGCGAGGTAGCGATGCTGGTGTCAGAATTTTCAGCATCGTTGGGGCGAGCCTCTTCTCCGTTGTTCAGGCGCAACGACACGTCTTGCTGCGTGCCACCTGTCAGTTCGCCATTGCGCTCGGGTAGGCCTGCAAAGAAGGCGTCAAGGTCGCAAGCTGTCATACCGTTACCGCCACAGTTGATGGTGCTGAGGTTGGTGAGATGCTTCAGGTTCAGATATTGTATCATGTTATCCTGGAAGTAGAGTGTGCGCAGCGTCTCGTTGGCTGAGAGGTCGAGCTGTGTAAGCTTATTGCCACCCACGCTAAGGCTCTTGAGCACCTCGTTCTGTTTCACGTCGAGCGTGCTGAGGTTGTTGTTTGAGGCAGCAAGGTCGGCCAGCAGCGGCAAGTTGGTAACGTCGAGCTCAGAGAGCTTGTTGTTAGCCACGTCTACCTCCTCCAGTTCGGGGCAGTGATACAGATTGATATCAGCAATCAGGTTGTTGCCAGCCTTCAAGCTGGTGAGGCCTTCGCAGCCCGTTACGTCGAGGGAAGCAATCTTGTTACCCTTACAATCGAGCTTCTGCAGTGCCGTATTGTGCGAGAGGTCGAGCTTCTCAATTTGGCAATAAGCACAGTCGAGGGTCTTCAGGTTCTTCAGGTTGCTAACGTCGAGTGTGGTGATGGGGTTCATAAACACCAGCAGGTCGGTGATAAGGTTGTTGCCGCTCACATCAACAGCGCTAATCTCGTTCTCGTTGCCGAAGCCCTCGAAGCTGCCGAGGTCAACATACGTAACGTCGCCATAAATCTTCAGGTCGGTGCCCATAGCAGCGCCGTCAAAGAAAGTGGCGTCCTTGTTTACAGTAACAGGCTCGGGAGCACCGCCACCCCAGTCGATAGAACATGGTGTGCCATCTTCAGCAGCACGCAACTCGAAAGCCAGGTAAGTGCCCGATGTGGTGGTGAAAGCCACTACATGGTCTTCTTTCGCAAAGGTCACCGCAATGTTAGCATCAGCGTTTACCACGAAGCAAGTGTCGGGCATCACCTTATCGTTTACGGTGATGCTCTTCAGCTGATAGCCTTCGGCGGGCTGAGCCATCACAAACATAGGCACGCCAGCCTGTGCCTTGCCGTCAACATTAGCCAATTTCTGCAGCACGTCGCCGCTCCACTGTCCTATCACGAACGAGCCATTGGTGGTGGTATAGCGTGTCATGTCTACCGACTGCTCGTTAACCATGTCGCCACCAAAGTAGCCTTTATACGTAACCTTCTCAGCAGCCTTATCGGCCTTTACGGTGATGTTCACCTCAGTGTCTTTAGCGCTGCCATTGCCCTTCTTGTCCACGGTCCATTTAGCATCGTTTGAAGTAATAAAATCGGTGTTGGCGGTCTCATAGTTTGAGCCATCGATGAGCAGTGAGGGAGTGCGGTATCCATAATGCTGGGGCATGGTCTTGAACATAGCGTTCAACGACAGCGCCGTCATGTTAGGATTATTGCGAATATCAAGATACTGGAATTGTCCGCCAGGGTTCACAAAGTTGAAGTTGAACCATGAGCACAGCGTGTTCGAAGCCTCCAGTTCGGTAAGAAAGAAGGCGTTCTCCAGGTTCAGCGTTGCTATTTCGTTATCGCTGATGTTCAGCTTGCTAATTTTCAAGTTCTTACCCAGGTCGATAGCGGTGAGCAAGTTGTCGTTGCAATACAGCGTTACGAGGTCAGGGTTCTTTGAAGTGTTGAGATACTTTATTTTGTTTGAAGCACACTTCAACGAGTTCAGATTCGCGTTCTGCGACACGTTCAGCACGGTGAGCTGGTTGTTTGAGCAGTCAAGACGCTCCAGCTTAGGATAGTTGGTCACATACAGCTCAGTAAGATGGTTGTTGCTTACATCAAAGTCTTGCAAGCTGGGATAGCTGCCGCCCTCTTCCATCTCCATGAGGTAGTTTTGGCTCATGTACAAAGTCTTCAAGTTGGGCAGACTTATAGGATAGAAGTGTGCCAAACCGCAGTTGTTCATCTCAATGGTTTGCAGATTCTCGCTGCCATCGGGGAACACTACCGCGCCCATGTCGCCATTGTTGTTGGCATAGAAGTGGGTCAGGTTCACACATTTTATCAGACTCATTGAGCCAATGTGGTTATCGTTGATGTTCAACACCTCGAGGGTGGGAACAGCAGCCGTGATGTCGAACTTGCCATCGTCGGTGGTGCCCAACTTGTTGCCCTTCAGGTTCAACTGCTTCAGGGCAGTGAGGTCGGTAGCCTCAAAGCTGGTGAGGTCGTTGTTCGACAGGTCAATGTTCTCAAGCTTGGTCATGCCGCTGGTGGTGAACGATGTCAGGTGCGAGTCGGTGCACTCAAAGAACACGATGTCGCCCTTGATGGTGATAGCATCGCCCTTTACATCGCCACGAGCATACTGAGAGAAAGTCCAGCCATTGGGGTCGATTGAATAATACTTAGCTTCGCCGTCACCCCAATCGATGGTGAACGACTCTTTTGCAGTGGCACAATAGGCGCGAATGGTTAATTGCTCGCCTTTAGCCTTACTTGTTTTCAAGGTGATAGTGCCTTCAGCGCTCAGCGAGAGCACGCAAAGGAACATCGCGAAGAAGGAAAGTAAAAATCTTTTCATCTCGTAATAATGAATGTAAAACAATTGGTTTATAAAAAAATCTATGTGGTTACACCTTATATATTATATACAATGAGGCTTGGTTCGCCCACATGCTATGCGCGTGATGCGTTTTCGTGCATCGTGTAACATAATGAATAAGGTGTGCAACAATTTCGTTGATTCTCTATTCTTGTTGTAGTTCTCTCTTTATCTGTATCGTCGATTGACGTTTTTCTTTTAAAACACATGCAAAATTAAGCATTTTGCTACAATCTCACAATATTGTGTACCAATATTTTACCACCTGTAACAAGTTTTCACATATTAGCCTACTATTTGTTAGCAAAAAGCTGTTTCACAACAACACCAAGAGAACCTATTTCGCTTGTTGGAGGACGTGGCACGGAGGCCACCGTCCTCCTAACGATGACACAAAACCCACCAACAACCAACGTAAAGCAAAAAAACGACAAGCAAGGCAAACTAAGTAGGACGAGGGTCTCCGCGCCCCGTCCTCCATGAGATAACGGTCCCCATAATGATAACCATCCTCCATGATGATAACATATATTGGGTGTTGGAGGACGTGGCACGGAGGCCACCGTCCTACTATAGTTTGCAATGTTGTTATCAATCCATCATTAGCAAGGCTATTCACTCCCCTCCATAAGGGGAGGGGAAAGCCGCGCAAGCGGC
>USAI01000082.1 GCA_900552675.1 uncultured Prevotella sp. | reverse complement strand
TTTACGTTCCAACCTCTCTTATTCTCCTTTGACTGCTTTAGAGCTTTATGTTAAAGGTTTTAAAACAACGCTTTTCTAACACTAATACAGCAAAAGCAGTATTTTATTATCCTTTTGTCAAACCGCCTATTTATACTTTTATTTCACTACAACCTTCCGAGCCACACCATTCTTGCGCTCAATATACAAGCCCTTTGTGGTGGGCTTAGTGGCCGAAAAGCGCATACCGTGCATAGCATAACAGCTTTTTTATGCCGAAAATTTGGCAGTAGTGGTATAAATAACTAACTTTGCACATATAATGTATATTGCGCACATGGGGGCGTATATATAATGTATATAGCGTTCATAGGCATAGCGAGCGTTAGCACGCAACGCGATAGGCCACAATAGGGCGCGGTTATTAATTCTCATCATTCTTAGTAAAGGTAGATCGATATGTTGAACAGAATAAAATATATTTTATCCTATTTTCTTCTGGTGTGGTTTTATTTTCTCATTCAGAAGCCCATTTTCATGCTGTGCAATGCCAGCAAGAGCTATTCAGTAACCGACTATATGAGCGTAATGTGGCACGGTGCCTCACTCGACGCCACCACCACAGGCTACCTTACCATCATACCGTTCGTGCTCACCATAGCGTCGGTATGGTTCCGCCACCTACCGTTTAGAAAAATCATGACACCTTATTATATTGTTGTGATGTTTCTTATCAGCCTCATCTTCATTGGCGACCTCTCGCTCTTCGCCTTCTGGGAGAGCAAGCTCGACGCCTCCATCTTCATCTATATCGACTCGCCCAAAAACGCGATGGCCAGCGTATCAACAGGCTACATCATTGGGCGCACCCTGCTCATCCTTGGCCTCACAGCCCTTATGAGCGGACTGCTGTGGCTCGTCACGCCACACCAACTGCAACGCATCAATATGAAAGGTCAACAGATGGTGGCCACCCTGTGCGCGCTGCCCATAGCAGCACTACTGTTCTTGATTATCAGAGGAGGGTTTCGCGTGTCGACAGCCAATGTGGGCGACGCCTACTTTAGCACCGACCAGTTTTTAAACCTTTCGGCCATCAACCCTGCTTTCAACCTTTTCTCAAGCACCGAACGACAGGCACGGTATGAAGACGAGTTCAACTTCTACGACGAAACACGCCGCGCACAGCTCATGACGGGCCTATACCCAAAGAGCGACAAGGGCACCACCTACGTGTTAAACACTGCGCGCCCCAACATTTTAGTGATATTTATGGAAAGCTTCGGTGCCACCATGATAGAACGATTGGGCGGCGCCAAAGGTGTAGACCCCAACTTGGAACAGTTGGCCGACGAGGGCATCTTCTTCTCGCGCATCTTTGCCAACAGTTTCCGCACCGACCGTGGCACCGTGTGCACCTTCAGCGCCTTCCCTGGCTTGCCCACGCTGTCGCTGATGAAGGTACCCAGCCTGTGCCAAACATTGCCCAACATTGCCCATACGCTGGGAAAGGCTGGCTATAGCACCGATTTCTTATATGGTGGCGACATCAACTTTACCAACACGCAAGGCTATCTGCGCGCTGGTGGCTTTGAGAAGCTTACATCGCAAGACGACTTCTCGATGGCCGACCGCAACTACAGCAAATGGGGTGTGCCCGACCACATCACCTTCAACCACCTGTTCGATATGCTGAAGGCGCGCGAGAACAACAAGAAGCCTTGGTTTACTGCTTTCCTCACACTGAGCAGCCACGAGCCGTTCGAGGTGCCCTTTAACAAGTTTGAGGACAAGCACTTTAACGCCTTTGCTTATACCGACCACTGCATTGGCGAGTTTATCAAACGCTTCCGACAGACCCCGCAATGGAACAACACCCTCATCATCTTGCTGCCCGACCACGGCATCCCCTACCCCAAAGATGGCGAGCGCTTCAGTCCGAAATTCTTCCGTATACCCATGATATGGACGGGTGGCGCCGTGAAACAAAAGCTCACGGTAGAGAAGATTATGAACCAAACCGACTTGGCAGCTACCTTGCTGGCACAGTTGGGCTTAAGCCATGCCGACTTTGCCTTCAGCCGTAACGTGCTGAGCGAGAGCTACACTTATCCCTTCGCCTTCTATAGTTTTGTTAATGGCTTTGGTTATCTCGACAATTCGGGCGTCAGCGTGTACGACAACGCCTCAAACAAGGTGTTCTTCAACGTAGCCCCCGAGGGCGACAGCCTACGTGTATCAAGAGGCAGGGCAATCTTGCAAACCCTATACGACGAGGTGGGCAACATGAACGGCCAACGTTATCGCCAAACCAAGAAATAAGAAAGAAAATAGATATAGGCCATGCAAGAAAAGGCTTCCACGTTCGTTTTACGAGTGTAACAGGTTCGTAGACAACGATGGTGGAAGCCTTTTTATTTGCACCATAAGAAGGAAAGCGAAAGAACAATTGAATACAGAACAGCAGCTTATAAGCAAAATAAAAGAGGGCGACCGCACTGCCATGCGCACGCTCTACGACCGCTATTCGGGATATCTCATGGCCATCGCGCTGAGGTATATTCCGGACAGAGACGATGTGCGAGATGTTCTGCAAGACAGCTTCATCAAGATTTTCACCTCGCTGCCACAGTTTAACCCCCGTGGCGAAGGGGCACTGAAAGCATGGATGGGGCGCATTGTAGCCAATATGGCGCTCGACTTTCTGCGTAAGCGCAACAACCTTCAGCTATCGTACGATGTGCCCGACATGGCCGACGAGCCAGCTCCCGACATAGGAGGCGTGAGCGACGAGGTGCTCATGCAGCTGATAGGCCAACTGCCCGCAGGCTATCGTGTGGTGCTCAACTTGTTTGTCTTTGAGCAGCTCAGCCACAAAGAGATAGCACAACGGCTCGGCATCAAAGAAAACTCGTCGGCCTCGCAATATTTCCACGCCAAGAAGATGCTTGGCAAATTAATTAATGAATATATAAAACGGCAACAATAAGATATGAAACACAACGATTGGACAGAACAGTTAAGGCAGCGCTTAAACGATGCCGAGGTGCCTGCACCCGAGAACTTGTGGGACAGCATCAGCCAACAATTAGATACACAAGGCCAACAACAGGATACACAAGGCCAACAACAGGATGCTGAAGATGCTCAGGTTGCCAAGAAACCGCATCGCGTAGCCTTGTTGCCGTGGGCAGCAGCGGCATCGGTGGTGCTCATAGCAGGCGTGGGTATGTGGTGGCAACTGCGTAGCAACACCCCCGACATCGCCATGCTCGAACCAGCTCCTCACCCCATAACATTGACAGATAATAAGGCTGTAAACACAAAGGCATCAGCTGTAAACACAAAGGCATCAGCAACCTCTACTCATGCCATGCTGGCTTATAAAGATAACGCATTAGCGCCAACGGCAAGCAATAAAGAAGAGGTAATGGCTTTAACTATGGCCGAGCAGGAGGTGCAGAGCGAGCCCATAGCTGAGGTTTCGACCACGACATCAACCCCTACCGCCACGGCGACACAAAAGAGCCAACGCACGACACAAACGCAGGCAGCGCACACTGCCTACCATCTGCCACGCACCCAGCATCAGGCCAGCGACACACGTTGGCAAGTGGGTGTAGGCACAGCGGGCAACATGAACCGCTACAAGTCGTCAGGCCCCATCTATGTTAATAGTCTTTCGGCGGTAAACACCGAATATGCCGACAATGAGATGTTTCGCGTAAGCCCCTATGAGCAAGACACAAAAGATGTTACCCATCACGATATGCCCATCTCGATAGGTTTTACAGCTTCATACAGTGTTACCCCACGTATAGCCTTGGCCTCTGGTTTGGTTTACACGTTGGCCACCTCATCGTTTCAACATGGTGCATCAATGCCAAAAGAAACACAAACCTTGCATTATGTAGGCATCCCGCTCAACCTCAGCTACACGGTATGGGGCAACAGTTGGTTGCGCACCTACATCATGGCGGGCGCACAGGCCGATATGAACGTAAAGGCCACATTAAAGGCCGACGGACATAAAAGCAACATTGACAACGACCGTGCCCAGTTCTCAGTAACAGGCGGTGCTGGTGTGCAGTTAAATGTGGCGCAACAGTTGGGCGTTTACGTTGAGCCAGGTGTGCGCTATTACTTTGATAATGGTAGCGCTGTGCAAACCATCTTCAAAGAACATCCCACCAACTTCAGCCTTCAAGTAGGTTTGCGATGGAATATTGAATAAACATATTCCATCGCAAACCTGAGCAAAAAGGCACTTGGCGCGGCAAAACCCTACTCACTAACACCTCACTTTTTTGTTTTGTCAAGCCCCTATTTACTTGTTATTTCGGCCCCAAAGCAGCACATAACTCACTGATGCCAACGATTGTATAGCAAAAGTGAGTTTTTATTTCATTGTTTCTTTTATTTTTCTTTTCCTCATTTATAGGTTTTTCTTACCTTTGCATAGGATAGGGTTGATTACACTATCGGCAAGCAAGCCCCCCAAAAAAGGCAAGCATACACACGTACATACAACATAAACAAATAATAACAACAAAAACAACAACAATTAAAAACCAATGAAACATCTTCTTTTTTCAGTGTTACTGTCGACGATGGCTACCGTGGGCGCACAAGCCCAGAAGCCCATATACCTCGACAACACACGCCCTGTAGAAGAGCGCATTGACGATGCCATCAGCAAGATGACACTACAGGAGAAAATCAGAATTATTCATGCACAAAGCAAGTTTTCATCGGCTGGAGTGCCACGATTGGGGTTCCCCGACTTTTGGACCGATGATGGCCCTCACGGTGTGCGCCCCGACGTGCTGTGGGACGAGTGGGAACAAGCAGGCCAAACCAATGACTCGTGCGTAGCCTTTCCTGCCCTTACCTGCCTGGCGGCCTCATGGAACCCCACCCTCTCGCACCTTTACGGCCATAGTCTGGGCGAAGAGGCGCTGTATCGTGGCAAGGATATGATATTGGGCCCTGGCGTAAACATTTATCGCACACCCCTTAACGGCCGCAACTTTGAGTATATGGGCGAAGACCCCTTCCTCACCTCTACCATGGTGGTGCCCTACATTCAGGGCATGCAAGCGCTGGGTGTGTCGGCCTGTGTGAAGCATTATTGCCTGAACAACGACGAAGAAAACCGCTTCAACGTAAACGTAAAAGTATCCGACCGTGCCCTGCACGAGATCTATCTGCCCGCCTTTAAGGCTGCCGTGCAGCAAGGCAAGGTGTGGGCCATCATGGGCGGATATAACATTTATAACGACGAGCACTGCTGCCATAACAGCATAACGCTGAACAAGATACTGAAAAATGGCTGGCAGTTTGATGGCGTAGTGGTGAGCGACTGGGGTGGCGTGCACGACACCGACCAGGCTGTGCACAACGGCCTCGACATGGAGTTTGGCTCATGGACCAACGGTCTGACCGCTGGCGCCAGCAACGCCTACGACAATTATTATCTGGCTCAGCCCTACCTCAATGGCATAAAAGCGGGCAAATATACCACGCGCGAGCTCGACGACAAGGTGCGCCGCGTGCTGCGCCTGTTCTATCGCACTACCATGAACCCGCAGCGCCAGCACGGCTTCTTGTGCTCTGACGCCCATTATGATGCGGCCCGCAAGATAGCCCAAGAGGGCATTGTGCTGCTGCAAAACAAAAACAACGTGCTGCCCCTACAGCTGAAACAGGGCGCGCGCGTGCTGGTGGTAGGCGAAAATGCCGTGAAGATGATGACCGTGGGCGGCGGCAGTTCGTCGCTGAAAGTGCAGAAAGAGATATCGCCCCTCGATGGCTTGAAAGCGCGCCTGGCACAGGCAGGCATCAGTGTTGACTATGCCCGAGGCTATGTGGGCGACATTACAGGCGCCTATAATGGCGTTACCACGGGCCAAAACCTGGCCGACAACCGCTCGGCTGAAGAGCTGATAGCCGAGGCTGTGCAGAAAGCCAAGAGCGCCGACTATGTAATTGTGTTTGGCGGACTGAACAAGAGCGACTATCAAGACTGCGAGGGCCACGACCGCCAACACTATGCGCTGCCCTACAACCAAGACGCACTGATTGAGGCGCTGGCCAAGGCTAACCGCAACACCGCATACGTTAACATATCGGGCAACGCTGTGGCCATGCCCTGGAAAGATAAGGTGCCCGCCATTATGCAAGGTTGGTATTTAGGATCGGAGGCTGGCGAAGCCCTGGCCGACGTGCTGTGTGGCGACGTAAGCCCCAGCGGAAAGTTGCCCTTCACCTGGGTGAAAGATCTGAACCAGGTGGGTGCTCATGCGCTGAACACCTATCCTGGCGTGTGGCGTAAAGAGGGCGGACAGAAGACACCTGGCAACATTATCGACGAAGAATATAAGGAGGGCATATACGTGGGCTATCGCTGGACCGACCTGAAGCGTCAGCAGCCCCTCTTTGCCTTTGGTCATGGCCTTAGCTACACCACCTTTAAGCTGGCAAACCTTCGTGCCGACAAGGCCAAGATGCAACGCGATGGCCGCATCACCTTCACCGTAAACGTTACCAATACGGGCCGTGTGGCAGGTGCCGAAACCGTGCAGCTGTACATTCACGACCAGAAGGCATCGGTAGACCGCCCCGTAAAAGAGCTGAAGGGCTTTAACAAGGTGTGGCTGCAGCCTGGCGAGAGCAAAGACGTTACCATCACCATTGACAACACCGCCCTCAGCTTCTACAACGAGGCCAAAGGGGCGTGGTACGCTGAAGCAGGCGTGTTTGAAGCTTGGGTAGGCAACGCCTCTGATAATTTGACGTTGAAGAAACAATTCGTTTTAGTTGACGAGTAAACAAGTTCTTGAGGGTGTGTCAAAATAGGAGTTAGAGGAAGTTAAGAAGAAGTTAATCCATCTACGATGGATGGAAGTTAACAGACAAATGCTTTATTTTCAGCAATTTATACATATGTCCGCTAACTTCTGTTAACTTCGGGCGAAGCCCAAACTTCTTTTAACTTCTATTTTGACACGCCCTCAAGCTTTTTTTATGAATAATTTTGTAGTTTGCATATAATGTTATAAGTTTGCATAACAGAAAAGCAAACGCTTTTTCATTAACTATACCGCCCAAGGGCTGCCCACCGTAAAATAACAGCAAAAACTTCCATAAATATAAAAACTCAAGAAACAAGAAAAAGAAATGGAAAACAAACCCACCGTCGACATTCAAGCTATTGAAAACAAGTTTAAAGAAGACCTGCACCGCTACCTTTCGTCAATAGGAAAGGTTGACGAGCGTATGCCCGAAGCCCTCGACCTTGAAGAGCTGTGGCCCAAGTTGGCCGAAAGCTACCTGCCCGACGGCGTGCGCGAGTTTGCTGCCTACCCCACAGCCGCCCTGGGCTGGATGATGTATCTGGGCATGGCCGTAGCCAAATATTGGGACGCCGACTGGGAACTATATAGCAAGGTAGAAGACCTGTACCAATATCTGCGCGACCGCATCGACTTCGACCACATGGACGAATACATTCTGCGCAACGTGCTGCTGCTTGATGCCGAGGCCGAACACCAGGTGGTTGACACCGTGGCCGAGTGTGCCTCGCGCACCCACAACCTGTTGCTGCACCAGCATCTCGAGCCTGGCACCCCCGAAGCCTTTCACACCTTTGTGGCCGCCCTGCACCAGCTTTACCTCATGGGCGTGGCCATGGAGCTAAACGCGCTGGGGTATCATATGGTGGCCAGTTGACGAGTTAACAAGTTGACGAGGAGAAAACATCGAAACAATAATAACAAAACTCAAAATTAAAACAGTAATTATGATTCACAAATTCTTACTAACAGTAGCGCTCGTGCTCATCGGCATCGTGCAAGGCGAAGCACAAGAGCCATTCACCTTTGCACAAATAACCGACATACACCTGAACAGCAACGACCCCAAGCCACTGGAATATCTGATGACCAGCATTGATGACATGAACCAGAACCCCGCCATCGACTTTGTGCTCATCACTGGCGACCTGGCCGACAATGGCGACAATGCCTCGCTCGAGCAACTGGCCTCAGCGCTAAAGCATCTGAACAAGAAATATTATGTGCTCACGGGCAACCACGAAACCACGTGGAGCGAGTCGGGCATGTCAAAGTTTAGCGAGCTGTTTGGTAGCGAGCGCATGCAGTTTGAGCACAAGGGCATGCTGTTTCTCGGCTTCACATCAGGCCCCTTCATCAAGATGGCGCTGGGCCACGTGGCACCCCAAGACATTAGTTGGGTGGCCCAGGAGGTGCGCCAGCACGGCAAGGGCAAGCACGTGATCATTGCCACCCACTACCCCATGCTTGAAGGCGATATTGACAACTGGTCAGAGGCTACCGACGCCTTTCGCAAGCTGAACGTCACGGCCTTCATAGGCGGACACTATCACCGCAACAAACATTTTTCATACGATGGCATACCGGGCTTTCTCTCACGCTCGAACCTGAAAGACCAAGACGGAAAAACAGGGTACAGTCTGTGGCACGTAACGGCCGACTCGCTCACCGTGGCCGAGAAGAACCCTGGCGAGGCAGAACGCCCCTGGGGTGGCATCTCGCTCAAAAAGCAATATTACGACCCACAGGGCCACGCCGAGGCTTACCCCGACTATAGCATAAACACCCAGTATGCTGGCCGCGTGGCTGAACAGTGGCGCATCAAGAGCGGACGTAGCATATACGCATCGGCGGCCTGCTGGAAGAACAATGTGTTTGTGGGCGATGTTACGGGCCTTATGACGGCCTACGACAAGGCCACAGGCAAGGAGCGCTGGCACTTTCAGGCCGACAAAAAGATTGTAGGTTCGCCAGCCGTGGTTAACGGCGTAGTGGTGTTTGGCACCACGGGCAACCGCATCTATGGCCTCGACGCCCGCACGGGCAAGCAACTGTGGCACGTAGACACCACCCTGCCCATCATGGGTGCCGTGGCTACCGATGGCAAGACGGCCTACATAGGTGGCAGCGACCACAAGATGCACGCCATCGATGCCCGCACAGGCAAAGAGCGCTGGGTATTTGACGGCGTGAAGGGATACATCGTTACACGCCCCTTGCTCACACAGGGCATGGTGGTGTTTGGCGCGTGGGATAGCAACCTGTATGCCCTGAACCAGAAAGATGGCCAACTGCTATGGACGTGGAAACACCCCAAGGGTGGCATGCACTACTCGCCCGCACAGGTATGGCCCGTAGCTAACAAAGAGGCTATCTTCATAGCCGACCCACAGCGCGCCCTCACCGCCATAGGTCTGAAAGATGGAAAGACACTGTGGCGCACATTCCAGTCGAAGGTGCGCGAGAGCATTGGCCTCTCTGAAGACCATCAGCGCATCTTTGCCAAGACCATGCAAGACAGTATTGTGTGCTACAAGGCCACTGGCGCCGAGGCCGAAGAGCTGTGGGCCACCAACTGTGGCTTTGGCTACGAGCACGCCTCTACCATGCTGCCCGTCATAGATGGCACCGTGTATAGCAGCAACAAAGACGGCCTCATCATGGCGCTCGACGATAAAACAGGGCACATAAAATGGATGTATAAGGTGGGCGCATCGCTCGTCAACACCGTCACCATTGCCGATAAACGACACGTCATCACCACCTCGACCGATGGCGACATCGTTATGCTGGAAAGCAAACAGTAACGCAAAAAAAATCATTATATCACTGATACATAGCATTGTATCAAAGGCGTTCATCGCGCGATACAATGCTATATTTCGGGTAAAAACCACGAAAAAATCAGATAAAAGCTACGAAAAAATCGGGCGAAAGCCTTGAGAAAGTCATCTCACACCGACCGTTCTCCATGTTCATAACGGTCGATATAAACACGAGCAACGACCGTTCTCCATGTTCACAACGGTCGATGCGGCATGACTTTCTCAAGGCTTTTGCCCGATTTTTTTATTGCTTTCGCACGATTTATATATTGCTTTTGCACGATTTATATATTACTTTCGCACAACGGATGCACCCTCCAAGTAGGACGGTGGCCTCCGTGCCACGTCCTCCCTGAGATAACCTATTTCGCTTCATCAGTATTATCAGTTGGGTGCTGGAGGACGGGGCACGG
>USAI01000081.1 GCA_900552675.1 uncultured Prevotella sp. | reverse complement strand
AATAAAAGCATGTAAGCTTATCTATTTAGAAGTGCTGGGTGCTGGAGGACGGGGCGCGGAGGCCACCGTCCTACTTGGAGGGTGCATCCGTTTTTGAAACTATTAATAGTCGCAATGATATATCATTAAATTAATAAAAGCGCGAGATGATATTATTTGATTACAAACAAACATAAATAAGAGGAAGAACCTGGTGCTGACGCCTCAGCGGGTTCTTCCTCTACTTATCATATTAAATAAAGAGAGAGTTATTATTTCCCTATCGCCAAGATAGAGAAATATATCGTTATCGTCTTGTTAAGACCATTATTTCTTCACTATTTTAAGAGTCTTTCCTGACGCTTTGCGCACCACATACACGCCCTTTTGAGCTGTAGTGGGCACCTGGCGACCTTCAAGGTCGTACACGGCAGTAGCGCCCTCGTTGGCGGTTTCTATGGTGCCAATGCCCGTTGATGTGCCAGCCACATTACTGTGTGCCGACTCGCCACGGCTATACAGAGCCGTTATGGTATAAGCATGGTCGGTATCGCCCGCCGTAGCATCGATGTATGATGTAGCAGTGGCAGCAACATTATCAATCAACTGACCATCGCGATACACGTTATAACCCATGAGTGTGCCATCGCCCGTGGTATAACTGATATCGTCGAGCAGCATCATAAACAAATTGTCTGAGCAGTAGCGTATGGCAAAATACTTGGTATTGGCAGGCAAGTCATACTCATGTAGTTTCCAACCATCACGGTTTGTGTTCGTCACGTCGCGATTGAGCAAGACAAAATCTTCAACGTCGTTGCTATTGGTCGACACATATATCTCGAAATTTTCGCCCCATGACGACGGACTTGCTGCATAGAACTGCAGCTTCTGTGCTTCGCCCGAGAGTAAGGGCGAGATAAGCCAGTCGTCGCTGGTGGTAGAGGCGGTGGCAGGATCGGTAGCGGTGGCAGCCATGAGATACTGCTTTCCGCTGTGCGGTGTAAACTGCCCACTAGTATACAGTTCCTCAACATTTGGTGTGGTCTGCGAGGGTGCAAACACCATCCATGCGAAGGCATCCTCTTGTATATTGCCAGGATAAGCTACCATATAGGTGGCCGACACTCCTGTTTCATCTACCTTAGAGTACGGAATGCCTTGCGTGTAGCTTTGGTCGCCATCAAACATGCGCCAGAGCCCTATATTATAATAATTGAGGCTGGCTGCTGAAATATCAAAGGCCTTATAGCTTTCAAAATCGTCGGTCACTACCGTGTTCTTCACGTCAGGCGCCATCCAGTTCAGCGTTACCTGTGCGTTACCCTTTGTAGCCTTTAACCCCGTGGCAGTGCTCAACGTTGAAGGTTGCAAGGTTATCACGCGCTCGGCGCTAACATCGTTGGTGGCGTTCTGGTCGCCCTCGGCTGTCACCTTTACGCTCAACGTAGCTTTCGTTGCATCAGAAGGCAGGCGGAATGTCATGCCTATTGTTTCAGACGACATTGCCTTCAGCGCCTTCGTCACCGTTTGGCTGGTTTGCTCTTCGCCATCAACCGCCAGCACAACATCTTTTACAGGCTTTCCATCATTCAGCAGTTGCACGTCATAACTGTGCAAGGTTTTCGTGCCATAGTTGGCCACGCGCGCGTTCACCGTAATTGTTTCGCCCGCCACTGCCGTCTCGCGTGCGGTGAGGTCGGCAGCCAAGTCGGTATCAAAGTCGCCATCACTGATGCTTACATTATCAAAGTCGATGTAGTTTCCATCAGCACCCTTGCCCCAAAACTTCAATATCACGTAAGGCTCGTTGATGTATTTCGAGAGGTCAACCTTGGCGCTATGCCATCCATTGGCCCCTTCTTCGCGCTCTGCGCTAAATACCTCTACATCGTCTTTTCCAGGCACTTTTACCAATACTTTAAACAAAAGTATGCCCTTAACATCAAAACGATAGCCAAACTTCAAGATAGGTTTAGTAGTGCCTTTGAGCGAAATCTTGCCTGTGTTATACGAAGCCCAGCAGTTATCTTCGTCCATCTCCATGGGATAGAAGGTGGCATACGAGCTGTCATCATAGCCATCATAAGGCACGCCTGGTTCAACCTCTTTCGATACGATAGAGAAATTATAATAAGACGAAGCATCCTTCCACCAATAGGTTTGCGTCTTTCCGCCCATAAAGGTCTCGGCAAAAGGCAAGGTATAGTTGGTGCCCAATATCAGCTCAGGGGCATCGGCATGCGCACCTTCGCCAGCAGAGTTTTGTGCCGTGATGCGAAACTTAGCCGAATGTTGGGCTCCCGTGAAGTTATTATCAAAGTCGATGCTGGTGCCCGAGATATTACGAGCCACCTGTTCAACGTTCGACCATCCGCTCACCGCATATACATTATAGGTAAGCTTAGCGGGGTCGATGTAGAAACCGTTCTTACCCTTTGTGGGGGCAGTCCATTCAAGGTGCATCTTATCACCGAGGTCGGTCGACTTTACATTGGAGGGTGCTGCGGGCACGTCTACGCCCACATACACGGTACGCGCGGTTACGATACCGTCGCCCGAAGCGTTTGTGGCCACTACCTGATAGGTATTGTAGCCATCAAGGGCACGCGTGTCGGTAAAGCTAAGCGCGATGCCAGCGGCTGGAGCCATAAACACCTTGATAAGGGTTCCGTCACGATACACCGACACCTTGTTAAGAGCACCGAGAGGCTTACCATCGGCCGTCAGTGTAGGCGCGGTAAAACTTATCGTTGCCTTGGCCACCCCCTTTTCGGCAGCCGTGACGGTAAAGGCCGACACGCTGTCGGGGGCTTCAAACAAGCATCCCTTCGTGAGGAAGATGTCGTCGAGTCTTAGTATATACGAGTCAGCATAGCTCACATCTTCAAAGCCCACACGATAGTCATCAGCACTCTCTTTCACCTTTATATATAGGCGATAGTTGCGGAAGGTGCGTCCAGGTTCAATCTTTTTATCGGTGCTTACCACCGTATAGGCATCGGGCTTAGGGCCACGGCCGAAAGCCACATTCATATACTGCGATATCAATTCGGGCGGGAAGTAACCATTACCGTATGCCTTATAATCGAGAATATACATACGTCCACCCTCAAGGTTCAGGTCGGGGGTGATGAGCCAGTTGTCTGAATCGAAATCGAAGTTATGTAGCGCTTGCGCATAACCTTTCTTATAGCCATCTTGATCAAAGTCCCATTGTTTGCCATTCTTATCAGCATCAACCAAAGTCATGGTCATGAAGCTGGCTTCGTCATCAAATGTTTGTTTATAAATGGTATCGGGTTGAGCTAATTGAGCAAAGGCTGCGTATGGCAGAGCCTGTGCCAAGACAGCCAACGCCACCTTGGTGTATAAATTAGTTTTTATCATAAGCAATGTTTAAATATCTCTTTGCAAATATAGCAAACTATTTTCAAATCAACACAGAAAAATCAATATTTCTTACGTTTTGTTTATTATTTTTCGTTTATTATACGAATATGTAATATTTATACAGTCTTATTGCTTACTATTTCACAGCAAGGCAGCAACATGATTATACAGTAACGACTAATGTCGGGAGGACGTGGCACGGAGGCCACCGTCCTACTTGGATAATTCATGGAACATCGTGTTCAAGTAAAACACGTCTGTAGCGCGAAATAGATTGTTAAATACACGACAATATTATCTGAACCGTTAAAACGAAGAATAGTGGGTTAAAACGAAAATAGTGGGTTAAAACGAAGAAAGCTCTCGCGAGCGGCTGTTGACCACTCACGAGAGCCTTCATCATATTAGAGATGTGTTACTTGCGATGTTATTTCACCACCACCTTCTTGCCATTAACGATGTACAGGCCAGGCTTCAAGCCCTTCAGACCCTTGTCGCTAACCTTGATGCCTTCAATGCTATACACCTTAGTGTTAGCAGCGCTGGCAGCAGGAGCTACGGTGTTGATGCCCGTAGCAAACGGCAGTGTGAAGTTGACAGTCTTGCTGGTCTCGTTTCCGAATACTACATCTTCATCAGCAGTTACCATAAACTCGCCGCTTACGGCAGTAGCCTTATAAGTGAGAGCAGACTGAATAACGTCTACTCTGTAGGTACCATCCTCAGCAGTAGTAGCATAATATTCTACGTTGTCGCTCTTCAGTGTGATGTTTGCATTAGCAATAGCCACACCCTCATTATCAGTAACCTTACCTACAACCTTAGCAGGTTCAAGCTGCAGAACGAAGTGGTATACGGGCAGAGGCTGAGCGCCATACTCTTCAACACCAATCTCCCACAGTTTGTTGTTCTTACGGAAACAGAGATTCTCGTTGTCGGCTACCTTCTCATACTTGATGTCGTAGCACTCCTCATCGCTCTTGTGTACGAAGCGCAAACGCAGACCGTTGCCATCGTAAACGAAGGGCTCATCGAAGACAATCTCGCAAAGGGGACCATCAGCAGTTGACCAGCCAGTATAGGTACGTGCATATTCTACCTCGCCATCAAACACCTGAGTCATCTGAGTGGTGTCACGGTCAACAAACTTGGTTGTAGTAGCATCATCAGCGGTAGAGGTTTCGCCATCACCTGTAGCAGCATCAACCAATTTGTCGTCAGTGGTGTTCTCCATCCAAATCTTCACGTTAGCCTTGTAGCCATCGGTACCACAAGTACCAGTAAACTTGATACGGCTAATTTTGTCACCCTTGTTCAGCTGGCCAGCCAGCATAGAAGCGGGAAGCAACGACTCTGACTCAGAGTACTTAGAAGAGTGATACATAGGAGCTGTACCTTCAGAGTATCCCTTAGGATCACCACTATAGTCTTTACCATAAGCAACGGTACCAATGGTTACGTCCTTCAAGCTCTCCTCACGGTTAACAATTACAGTGGCCTCAGTGCTTTCAGCCTTGTAGTCGCCAGCGGTAAGCACCACCTTAGCAGTAATCTCACCAGCCTCATGCGGTGTATAGGTGAAGGTGTACTCGTTCTCAGCACCAGCTTCAACCTTTACAGCCTCAGCCTCGGCAACAGCCTCATCGTTTACATAGAGTTCTACCTTATAAGCGCCCTCTTCTTCTGCCTTGAGGTTGTTGTTCAACAGTGTAGCAGTAGCAGTGTACTTGTTGTTTACCTGACCCTTAGAAGGGAAGTTGGTGGTAGAAACCATCCAGTCGTGAGCCACCTCAACTGGTGTACCACCAATAAGGTTATCCACCTTACCATTAACAGCAGCAATAGCAATGTAGTGCTTACCAGCAGGAATGTTATCAACAACGAAATGTTTAAACTGATATTCAGTGTAATCTAATACAAGCGAGCTCAGGTCGTCAAACTTAATTTCCTTAGCTGATGTCCAATTTACACGGTCGTCAGAATAGAGTATCGAGAAGTTGTATGTGCCGTAGCTATCCATTGTAGTGTTACGAGCCAAATCCATCTCAAAGGTCTCGCCCTCAGCAAAATCGAGCAGCGGAGTGATGAACTTATAGGGCTCAGCATCAGAACCATACTTAGCAATCTTCATGTTGCGCTGGTCGTTCTCTGTTTTCCACGAGCTGGCCTTATATTCCAGTGTCCACGCGCTCTTGTCACAAATAGTACCAACAGGCATGTTTACAGCTTCAAAGTCGGCATACCATGTAGTTTCGGGAGCCACTTCGCCCTTCAACTTCACGGTGAGGTCACCCTGATTGGTAGCAATTACGAGGTCGCCCTCTTTCTTACCAGCAGTGCCAGCCTGCAAGGTAACATCTACGTCTAAGCTGTCGTGCTTAGCCACTACGGCATCAGCAGCGAGGTTCAGTTTGTATCCCTTAGGAGCGGTTACCGATGTAATTTTCAGTTCTTGTCCGCTAACATTCTTCAGCGAGAACATCATGTGCTTGTCAGCAACAGTCTTATTGAAGTTAGCCTCAGCAACGGTCTTATCGCCTTCAAATTTCGGTGTCAGCACAGGTGCAGCGGCATAAGCGCCAGGTGTAATGGTACCAATCTCTACAGTTTTCTTTGAGAGGTCGTCGCGCAATGTCCAAGTATCCTTGTTGGGGAATTCAGTATAGCTACGTTTTACAGCAACATCAACCGTTGTCGACTCATTGGGCTTAAGTTCTTTGTCCATAGCCACAGTTTTGATAACGCTACCATCAGCGCTCAACACACTAAGGCTATAGTTTTTCATTCCCGGTGTAAGGGTTACGTTACCCGTATTGGTTACACTGGCCTGGAAGTTTACAGTATAGTTGTTTGTTTCATCAGCATCAACAAAGTCGCCAAAGGTGCTCGGTGTAATTTTCTTGATGGTAAGTTTCGATACCTCAGGTATCTCTGCCGACTCGGCTTCAAAATCATCAATACCGCAGTCGCTAAAATAGAAGCACAGACGTTTGCCCTCTACATTAGGAATTTCAAACTGATAGAATGTGCGGCTCTGATCTTTAAAGTCTTTTGTTTTATCCAAGTCGAGGAGCTTCTCATCAATAACGAGCTTACCGTCTTCCTCTTTCATGGTATAAACACGGAAGAAGAAGTCGCTTGCATAAACATAACAAGCAGAGAAGGTTACCTTACCATTAACAACAGGGGTGATAAGATAATCATGGTCATCTACATAATCCCAGTTTGCGTTACGTTTGTTCTGTGAACCACATGAAAGCCAGCCACTGGGGGTTTCTTCAGTATCACCTTTTCCACCTGTCTCAGAGTAAGTCCAGTAAGGGTGAACAATAGACCAGCCATTATCAATGCCAGGAGCCTGATGGTCCCAACCAGGTGCTACGGCAAAGTCGGGCTCGCTCGTATCAATCGGTGAGTTGAAATCCACCTTATACGGAGTTACCGTTTTAGCCATGGCATACGTCATACCTACCATCCAAAGCAGTAGGCAACTGAAAAGGAAGTTAACTTTTTTCATAAGCATACCTATTAATAAATATATAAAAATTATTTGCTCTCTTTATGTATATTTCTCAATACGCTTTTTATCCTTTCGCAACATTAGTTTGTTGTGGGTCTTTAAAGGCTATTGATTGGTTCACTTTGCAAATTTATATATATTTTTTGATAAATAAGCAATTTTACATTATTTTTTTCAAAAAACTTTCATATCGTATGCTTTACACCTGTTTTAGCATCAAATTGTCGTAAACCAACGTCTCGCGCGCATACCTATATTATTATTAAGCCCCGCACCTTTATATACAAGGGCTCATACAAAGCGCAAGGGCGGCTACGGCAGACAAAATAAGTTAAAAATGAGGCGTTTAGAAAGATATTTCGTACAAAAGCACCACAATCAGAAATATTTGTGGTACTTTTGTACCGAAAACCAATTAAGATTATGGAAGGAAAGAGCTCATACGTATCATCAGCAAGCATTAAAGAGCAAGGACGCACAGCCTACTATAAGATGCTTGAAAGCGCTCGGCAAGGCGAACTTATACAAGTTTGCCGCGGCGTATACGCCAATGTCGACCAGTTGACATCTAGCATGATAGATATTGATATGATTGTTCCCAATGGCATATTGTGCCTTTGGTCAGCATGGAACATTCATCATCTTACCACCTCAATACCACAAGCATTTCATGTTGCCATAAAAAGAGATAGGAAAGTAACTATTCCTTCGTTTCCACAAATAAAGCTTCACCATTACACATCTACTCTTCTTGAGATAGGTGTTACAGTAAAGGTTATTGAAGGAATTAAAGTTCGCGTTTATGACGTAGAAAGGTGTGTGTGCGATGCCATTAAGTTTCGCAATAAAGTGGGCATCGATGTATGTGCCGAAATAATTAACAACTACCTTTCTCGTAAAGAACGTAATATCAGCAAACTGATGGACTATGCACGCCAACTGCGTGTAGGCACCATCCTTGAAAAATATCTACAAGTAAAGCTATGAACAAAGAGTTGAAAAAGAATTATGGCAAATCTATTCGCACAAAGTTGCTAAATATTGCCCAAAAAGAAAATATCTTTTATCAAACAATACTGACTCGATATTTTCAAGAGCGCCTTCTTTATAGAATGTCGCAAACACGTTTCAGAAGCAATTTCTATTTGAAAGGTGGTGCCCTTATATATGCCTACGAGAGGTTTGAAGCTCGTCCTACATTAGACATCGACTTTCTTGGTAACAATATCAGCAATGATGGGCTTGTCATTGTTGATGCCTTTAAAGAAATTTGTTCGGTTTCATTCGAAGAAGATGGCGTTGTATTTGACACCGAGCACATTACTGCACAAAACATAACCGAGTTTAAAGACTACCATGGCATCCGTCTAAGCATACCTGTAAAGATGGATACCATCGCTCAAATAATAACGATGGATATAGGTTTTGGCGACATCGTTACCCCATCACCTGTCGACATCGACTATCCTGTTCTAATAACACATTTACCAAATGTAAATGTGTTAGCCTATTCAATAGAAACCGTTATAGCAGAAAAGATGCACGCCATTATAGACCTTGCCGACCAAAGCAGCAGGATGAAAGATTATTACGACCTATACAACATCTTACATAATGAAACCTACCAACCTGCCATTCTTCAAGAAGCCGTACTCCAGACCTTTAAGAACCGCCATACGCCGTACAGCAAGAACACAATGTTCTTTCGAAAAGATTTTGGAAAGAATATACAAATGAATATAAGATGGGAGGCTTTCTTGCGGAAAATAACAAAAAAAGAAGACTCATTATTATATACTGACGTTGTAACATTTATACAAAAAACACTTCTTCCTTATTGGGAAAACATACGATAACATGAAATCAAAAAATAGTATTAAAAAAACATCACATTAACCCCCTCAAAACAAAAAGCTTATGTCATTATTACGAAGAACACTTGTTGCGCTTTCTGGCCTCAGTAGCTTTTGTGTTGCGCTTTGCTGCTTCAGTAGCCTTTCTTGCTATGGCAGCCCCAATGATGAGATAGCCCTTGTTACCGACACCGTTTTTAAGCCCTTTGCCCATCTTGATGACAGTAAATTGGCAAGTATCACCAGCACAGTATATCGGTTTAGCCTACAGCGCACGCCCTCGGTGCTGACGGTAGAAGTGCAAGAAAATGAGGGCAAGGTGGTAAGCGTACGCGTAGGCACAGGAGAGCACACCCCCACTCTGCCACAATATAGGTGGATGTCATACGACGAGATTGTGAAAGGCATAACCCTTTTGACAACGCAACTGTCGACCCATGACAACTTTAGCCACTTGCGCAACGTATGCTCGCCGCTATGGCTTCAATGGCAACACGCTGTCTCTGCCCACACTGATGTGTGGATATGAACTGGTGTGGGTGTACTTCGGCGAATAACGATTTTGTTTGACGTTTTTAGACAAAAACATAAAAAACCCCGCCTAATCTTTCGAGCCTTCGGCTCTGTATGTATATAGAAGGGCGGATTGGTGAGAGCAAGCTCTCCCTCTATCCAGCCTCCTATATACATACTGCGACACTTCGTGCCGCTCGAAAGATTTGGCGGTGATAAACAAAAAAAACATTATCTACAATCTTTTGTATCATTCATTAAGTAATAATCTTTTGAAACTTGCATTTATTAACTACTTCTTGTAGACATAAAAATCTTTTATAAATAAAAACAATAGCCTTTTGACGTTATGATTTTCAACATTCAAAAATTGGGAGAACATCAACCTCTACTTCAAGAAAAACTACGCAAATACTGTTATCACATTAATGGATGTTGCCAAGCAGTGCACCAAGAGTTGGGGCCTTTTCTTAACGAATATATGTATCAAGATGCATTGGAAATTATATTCAACGAGAACTCGATTCCTTATACAAGAGAATACTTTTTCACTATCGATTTTCATGGTCAAAGGATAAAACATAAACACTTTGTCGACTTTTATGTACAAGACCAGGTTTTTATCGAATGTAAAGCTGTTGAGAACGTTAATGCTAACCACCGACAACAACTATGGAACTATATGCGATTAACAAAGACACGTATCGGCATACTATGGAATTTCGCCCCTATACGCGACCAAAGCGAACATTATTATCTTGATATTGACACAAACATTATGTACGCCTTTTAAACTAAAGGTAATAATCATTAAAAAGACATTAACAATTACCCGTTGGCGGAATTAATTTAAGTTGATAAATATGAGTAAAAAGTTGCACA
>USAI01000080.1 GCA_900552675.1 uncultured Prevotella sp. | reverse complement strand
GATGGATTAACTTCTTCTTAACTTCCTCTAACTCCTATTTTGACACACCCTCTTTAAGTAGGTGTATTATTCTTTGGCGTCGTCCAGCAGCTGTATGTGCAAATCGGCAATGCTGATGAGATGCTTCTTGTAGAGGTCGCCCACAGCGCGTTTAAACACCTTTTTGCTTACGTGGAACACGCGTTTAATGTCTTCGGCCTCGCTCTTATCGCCGAAGGGGCACGTGCCGCCATGTTCTTGCAGATATTGCAGCAAGGTATCGGCAAAGTCGAGGGTTTGTCGGCGGCCAGTAGGTTGCAGCGTGATATCGAGTTTTCCGTCAAGACGAATATTGTCGATGTATCCCTCTACGCGGTCGCCTGTGTGCAGAGGACAGAACACCTGGTCGTCGTACACCAGTCCGGCATAACGGTTGTTTACAATCACCTTGAAGCCCAGGTCAGTTTTTTGCCATACCAGCAGGTCGGCTTTTGAATAGCGTTTCACCTCAGGGCGTCCTTGTGCCAGATAGCGCTCCACCTTTGCCGAGGCCACGATGCGGTAGCTTTCATCGTCAATATGCACATGCACAATATAGCTTCGTCCTTGCTCCATGCGCATTTTTTGTTCACGGAAGGGGCAGAAGAGGTCTTTCATCAGTCCCCATTTCAAGAACGCGCCATATTCGTTCACCCACGCCACCTCCAGGAAGGCGAAGTCGCCCACCTTAGCCAGCGGTGTCTCGGTGGTAGCCACCAGTCGTTCATCTTGGTCGAGATAGAGAAAAACCTCAATTTCGTCGCCCACGTTTACCCCTTGCGGCACATAACGTTTGGGCAGGAGGATTTCTCCCTCTTGTCCGCCGTCGAGATAGAGTCCGAAGTCGACGCGCTTCACTATTTTCAGTCGGTTGTAGTCGCCTAATTGTATTTTTGCCATAATTTATTAGTTTGTTAGTTGACGAGTACTCTCACTTTCCTCACTTCCCTCTACCACTCTGCCATCGCAAAGGTGAATGGTGCGGTCGGTGATAGAGGCCAGATGGTCGTCGTGTGTCACGATGACGAAGGTTTGGCCGAAGCGATCGCGAAGGTCGAAGAACAGCTGGTGTAGCTCGGCCTTGTTTTTCGAGTCGAGGCTACCGCTGGGCTCGTCGGCCAATATCACGGCAGGATGGTTCATCAGTGCTCGTGCCACGGCCACACGCTGCTTCTCTCCACCCGACAGCTGAGCAGGCTTATGTTGCGCACGGTCAGAGAGGCCCATAAAGTCGAGCAGCTGCAGCGCCCGTTCTTTCGCTTCAGCCCGTCCTTTTCCCGCTATGAAGGCGGGTATCATGATGTTTTCTAATGCCGAAAACTCGGGCAGCAACTGGTGAAACTGGAACACGAAGCCTATCTTTTCGTTTCTGAAGCAGCTTAGCGCCTTTCCCTTCAGCGTGCTCACATCGGTTCCGTCGATCACAATTTGTCCGCCATCGGCCTTGTCCAGTGTGCCTATTATCTGCAGTAGCGTGGTCTTTCCTGCACCGCTGGGGCCCACAATGCTCACCACCTCGCCTTTGTTAACATGCAGGTCGATGCCTTTCAGCACCTGCAGCGATCCGAAACTCTTTGTTATATTTTTAATGTCAATCATTGTTTGTATAATCTTGAAAGATGGTTATGCAACCATTCGCGTACGATAGCGTATGCGCTGCGTTCTTCTTGATGTTGCGGTTGTGCAAAGGTCATCTCGTCCATGGGGTCGCCATGCTGGTCGGGGAAGATGATGATGAGGTTCTTTCCTGAGAAATGTTCTTTTATCTCGTCAGGCAGATGCTCAAGCGCGTTCTTATACGACACTGTGCCCTTACGTGCGGCGATGACGATGAACAGATGGTCTTCAGATATCGACTCGGCCAATCGTGGCATCTCGTTCCAGTGGTTCATCTGTTGATATTCAACACGCATATCGCGATGACGGTTGTCCAGATAGTTGTTGATGAGCGCCAGCGTGTCGTCGCGTCCGTGAAACACGGTGCGACACTCGAGGTTTTCTGACAGGCGCGCTATGCGCTCGAGCCAGCGGTAGAAGCCTGGCTCAAACTGTGCCCTTGATGGCACCGCCACCTCTATGCGACGTATGGTGCTGAGGGGCTGTTTCAGGCGGGCCATCAATATTTGTCGGTTCAAACCATTGAACAGGCTTTGGTGAAACTCGCCCCAAAACTTTGCCGACACCTCTTTGTGCATGTGCATGCCAATGATAATTTCTGACGCCCTAAACTCTTTAAAGGCATGTTTAATGCCGTTAGCAATGTTTGCTGCCACGCGCACCTGTGTTTGCATCTTCACATCGGTGGCAGCGGTATATTGCTGCATACGTTCCAGCAGACGTTGTCCCGCCTCTTGGTTGCGGCGCATCTCGTCGTCGTCATACACCACCGACAGGCCCACAAGGCTGCGCCCCAACTTGGGGTTGCGCATCATCAGTGCCAGGTTTACCAGGCGTGTGGCATACTCGGGATATTTCATGGGGATGAGTATCTTCTCGTCGTCTTTCTCGTCTTCCTGTGGCAGCTCCTTGTCGCGCAACGTTATTTGCTGTGCCGACTGCTCGGTAACGATGGTTGAGATGATGCACGTAAACAATATCATCATTACCACGGCGTTCAGTATCTCGTCGTCAACCAGAATGGCGCCATTAGGCATCTTCATGCGCATGCCCACCATCACCATTGCTATGGCGCCAGCGGCATGGGCCGAGGTAAGGCCAAACATCATGTTGCCCGACGAGGGAGGCAGCCTAAACAGCCAGCACGACAGATAGGCGGCCACGGCCTTGCCCAATGTGCCAAACACCACAATCACTGCCAGCACCCCAAGGATAGAGCCTCCAGCAAACATAAGGCGCACATTGATAAGCATACCCACGCCAATGAGGAAATAAGGAATGAACAGGGCGTTGCCCGTAAACTCGATACGGTTCATCAGTGGCGATAGGTGGGGGATGTAGCGGTTCAAGATGAGGCCCGCAAGGAAGGCACCAAAGATGCCCTCAACGCCTATCATCTCGCTCAGGGCCGCGCTCATAAACAGCATGGCCATCACAAAGATAAACTGCATCACGGCATCGCTATATCGGCGCAAAAACCAGCGTGCCAGTCGAGGAATGATTAAGGCCATCGCGGCACAATAGCCTACAAACTTTCCTATGAACAAGAGCCAGAAGCTGATGCCTGTGTCGCCATTATTAGCCGCCACCAAGGCTGCCAGCATGACCAGCGCCATGAGCAACGACAACATCGACGAGCCTACGCTCAGTGCCACGCTGGGCTTGCGCTGCAGGCCATATCGGCTCACGATAGGGTAAGCGATAAGCGTGTTTGAGGCCATGATGCAGCCCAGCAACATTGATGCCTCGTGCGAATAATGCAGCACCCAAAAGGTTATAGCGTAGGTGAGCAGCAGGGGCACAAAGCAGGTGAGCACACCAAAGACGCCAAACCGTAAGAGGTTTTTTCGCACCCCCTCGGTATCCATCTCAAGTGCTGCCAAGAACATGATATAATAAAGTCCTACCTTGCCGAACAGCTCAAACGAATTGTCGCGCTCTAAAATGTTAAAGCCATATTGTCCTACCGCTACGCCTGCCAGCACCATGCCTATGATGTGCGGTATGCGCAGCTTACCCATGATTATGGGTGCTAACAAAATAATGATTAGCACCACCAGAAACACCAGTGTGGGGTCGGTGATAGGAAAATATTGTGTAAGGTTCAACATATCATTGTTTTTTGTTGTTCTTTGTCGTGGCAAGCACCGTGCCATGATCCATCCATCGGCCACGCAACAGACGAATGAGGAACATGGTGCCACGGAATGTTAGTTCGATGGCCATGGCCACCCACACGCCGCGCAAGCCATATTGCGGAGCCAGCAAGGCTGCCAGCGAGAGGCGCACGCACCACATTGATAGCAAATTGAGAAGCATGGGGCGCAACGTGTCGCCAGCGCCCACGCACACACAATAGGTAACGATAGAGGCGGCAAACATAGGTTCGGCCCAGGCCTCAATGCGCAGGCAGGTAATGCCCAGCTGTCGTATCTCGTCAAGCGGCGTGAGCAGTGCCATTAGTTCGGGGGCAAACACATACATAATCAATCCCATGACCGCCATCACCACCATGCCCAGTGTTACGGTGATACGAGCAAAGCTGCGACACATATCGCGGCGTCCTGCTCCTCGGCTTTGGCCCACCAGTGTGGTGGCGGCATCGCCTATGCCGTAGCCAGGCATATAGCACAAGCTTTCGGCTGTGATGGCAAATGTGTTGGCGGCAATGGCCACGTTGCCCAGCGGTGCCACAATCATGGTGCTCACTATTTGTGCTCCATTCATAAACACCGACTGCATAGCCATGGGTGTGCCTATCTTCAAGGCATGACGTATATAGTTGCCCACCAGGTTCCAGCCCCCAGTGTCTTGTCCTAATGCCAATATCTTGCTGCGCATCAAGGCATAGTAGCCCTGAATAGTGGCACCCGATATGATAGCCAGCGATGTGCCCAAGGCAGCCCCCATCACGCCCCAGTGCATAAAGTAGATGAAGAAGGCGTTGAACAGCACGTCGAGCACACACACCAGCACACTAACAATGCTGGGCACCCGCATATTTCCGGCACACTTCAGCATGTTGCCACACAGGCCTGAAAACTGAAAGGCGGGCACGGTGAGGGCAAAGATAAGGAAATAGAGCGAGGCGTTGCGAGCAATGTCGGCGCCACCTCCCAGCCAGTAAGGCAGATAGGGAAAGATGATGAGGGCTATGATAGAGATGCTACAGCTCACAATGGCTGTGCCCACAATGCCATGCCTGAACACGGCTCGTGCCTTCACAAAGTCGTTTCCGCCAATATAGTGTGCCACCTGTACCGAGAAGCCCATGGCGGCAGCATTGGTAATGCTACCCATCAGCCATGTGGTGCTCTCCATCAGGCCTATTGATGCCGAAGCCTCGGCGCCCAAATGTCCCACCATAGCCGCATCAATGAAGAACATGAGCACGCTGGTTATCTGTGCCAATATTGATGGTATGCTAAGGCTGACAATGAGCTGCAGCTTTTCAGTCATTGTCATCTGTGCGCCATTGCGTATGCTGGCCAGTAAAGCGTCGGTCTTGTTCATTGATTGCATGCGTGCGTGTTGTGCCTATTGTTTATATAAATATGTCGTTCTGACATATTTTCATGCAAAGTTACTCCTTTTTTTTCATCCACCCATCATATTCGTGCCGAAAACCGTTGTTTTCGCCTTCGCCTTATTGTGCCGATAGGTTAAAGTTCTTAAAGAATACATCAACCTGCTGCCCCGACACATTGGTTAGCTTTATGCGCGATGCCTTGGCCGATCCGATGGTGGGGGCGCTCAGCGTGTATGGTGCCTCGCTGCTTTGTGTGAGGGGTACCTCGCGCCACTGACCATTGGTAAAGAGCTGCAGCTTAAAGGCAGATGCCACATGGGGCACCTGTACGTCGAGGCCGAAGGTTGAGAAGATGACGTTGCGGTCGGTAGCCAAGGTGAGTGAGGCGTTGGGCGCCCAGTGTATCACCTCGTTGGCATCGGCCACGCTCACGTTGTCGCCCACCATTGTTACGGGCTGTGAGGCCAACTGTTCAACGGTGCTGGTGAGCTTGTAAGGAGCATCCATCGCTATGCTGTCGAGCTGTGTGTGGTAACGGCGGTTGCCCTCGGTGGTGGCCAGTGTAAACATATCGTTCAGGGTGGGCAGCAGCACGCGCGTGCCTACCCTGATGCCTGGCTGCAAGGCATGACGCACCTTTGAGGTTTGCATTTGCTGCATGGCGTTAAGGGCCTTACGAGCCAGGGCGTGAGCCTGTGTAAAGGCATCGGTTTGCGCTTGTGTGGCGGCGTGCGCAGTCTTATCCTTGGCTGTCATCTTAGCCATATTGCACACAGCGGTGCCATAATCGGCCATGCATTGCGTGTATAGCAGCCAGGGGCGCAACTCGCGAACCAAGGCGGGGTTGGTGGCATCGGCCAGCAAGGTGTCGCAGGCCTGACGCAAGGTGGTGCAGCGGTCGGCCAGACGCTCAATGGCTACGATGTCGCCTTGTAGCGCCCGTTGTGCCTCAACCGTCATCTCGTCGCCCTCGGCCCGTCGATATCCGTGCCCGTTTTGTCCTAAGTCTTTGTTATACAGGGCAAAGGTGCGCAAGGCGTCGGTATGGGCGGGCAGCACCTCGTGGGTAGCCTGAAGCCAGTTTTCGTAAGGGCGATACGCCTTCATGTTCCATGTATAGTCGGCCACACCGTAGAGCGCTATCTTCGATGCCTCGGCATGCTCCATAGGGTTCGATACAAAGCCTGATAGCAAGGGAGCAATGTCGGTGCCATTGCCATAAACCGGACCCAGCAAGATGCGCTCTCGCACATAGTCGCTCACAGGATAGTTCCACCAGATGTAAGCCTTTCGGCCTATTCGGTTGTTAATCCATTGCATGGTTTCGAGGTCGATGTCGGCCACCACCGCATTGCCCGTCCACATTACCTGTATGTCGGGGTCAAGGTCTTTTCCTAAGGCGCGCAGATAGGTGTCGTTGCTATCGGTCCACGAACGGTTATAGATGGTGGGGCACATCACCAGTGGTGCTACATCGTTGTGCTTCTTTCTGAAGTTGTGCTCTACATCGTTTAGCAACTGAGCCTGTCGGTCGGGGCGTGTGCCTTCGCCCGTAATATCGTCGAAGAACACAGCAAACGAGCGCACACCCAGTGCATACATATCTTCGAGCTTAGCCACCAGCGAGTCGCGGTCGGCCTTATCCCAACGAATATCTACGCCAGGATGAATGGCCCAACAAAAGTCGACGGCGTGCGCCTTGGCATAATTGCATAGTTGCTGTATGCGTTCGGCCTCGGCCTTAGGATAAGGCTTACGCCAGAAGCGTCGGTGGTACAAGTCGTCTTTGGGGCCATAGATATAGGTGTTCATCTTATGTCGGCCATAGAAGGCTATCTGGCTGAGCCGTGCCTCATGGCTCCACGGTGTGCCATAAAAGCCCTCTACGGTGCCACGCACAGGGGTGTCGGGCCAGTCGGTCACGGTGCCATACTGCATTTTTCCGCCTTCCATGCTCTGCAGCAAGGTTTGCACGCCATAGTAGAGGCCGCGCTCGTCGGCACCTATAATCACGATGCCCTTTTCGGCTACCTTTAGTAGATAGCCTTCGGCTTTCAGTGCAGTGGGTTTGTCAAGCGTCTTTAGGCAGCGGTCGCCCACCACGCCCAGGGTGATGGTGAAGTGTGCCTTTTTGTTTTGTGCAATATGTGTGGTGCCCTCGGTGAGCGCCTTGAGGGCTGCCGAGCTGAGGCGCTGCTTGTCGCAGCGCAAGGCCCACTGTGTGGGCTGGTTTACCATTGCCGCAACCGAGGTTTCAACCTGTTGTGGCACGGGGCACACCCGTGCAAACTGTGCTGTGGCGTTTGTTGTGCCCAGCCATGTTATTGCCGAGACGGTAGCAGTGAGAATTAGGCTTCGATTCATATAGGTAGCAAGTTGTTTTATTTTATTTTTTTGATGCACACCTGTCGCACAGTGGCGCCTTGGTCGTCGGCATTGAAGGCCACGATGCCACGGGTGGGTGCGGCTTGTTGGGTTTCGGCGTTTTGCAGCGGCGTGTCGGCACATATCTCATGGCCGTTTACCACCAGCGTTAGTTTATTGTCGCGCACAAACAGGTGTGCCGTGCGCCATGGCGCTTGTGTGCCAATGTTGTGCCACTGACTCTTGCCTGCAATGCGAGTACCTTGTTTGCTGTCGAGCGTGATGATAGGTGTAGAGTGTATCTGCACCGTAAGTGTGCCTTCGGCCAGCCAGTCGAACACCATGTCAAAGTTGGCCATCTCGTCATACATATTCCAGTAGCCACGCTTGCCCATCTTGGTGGGAGCGCTGAAGGCCAAGTTGTAGCCACCATCGGCGCGGCAGTGGTCAAGGGCGTTGAGCACATCGTCGATGGCCATGCCTACCCCCTGCTCGTCGTAATGGTTGATGAACGACTGCTTGGCGGCTTGCAACATATTATATACATAGCGGCCACCATTGGCTTGAGGGGCATGAGCTATGATGTTGCGTGTAGCCACGGCCACGGCATCGGCTAAGGGCTTCTTGTCGTAATACTGACGTATGTAGGCCAGGGCCTGAATGGTGTGCGTATTGCCGAGGTCGATAATGATTTTCTGGCGAAGTTCGTTGCCTGGCGTCAGCTCATCGGCGCGTCGCAGCAACAGGTAGCGCTCGCCTGCTGTGGCATCGCAACTTTCGGCCATCGTCACATAGCGTGCCAAGAGGGCATCGCGGTCGGCACCCACTTCCAGTTTTGCTGCCATATCAAGCAAGCGCTGCATGGCCTTGGGGGCGGGCTCGTTGCGCATCACCTCGTCGGCTAAGTCGTTGCGGCCAGCGCGCATACGCTCAACGGCTCTGTCAAGGCTGGTGGTCCAAAAGGGCAGTGCCGAGGGCTTGGGGCGAGCCTTCTCCTTAGGAGCATCGACGGTCTTTCCTTCGCGCGCCTTTATCACCTTATTTATATTGTCGGCCTCTGCCTTATCTGTAGCGTTCTGTGCCAGCGTGGCCAGCGTGCCATCAATGCTGGGCATCTCTTTCAGCAGGCGAAAGGCGGCCGCGGCCATGTTGGGGTCGGCAAGATACATGGCTATGTGCTCGGCATCGGCGGGTTTTGCCACCGCCTTTAGGTTGTCGAGCAGGTGTAGGCGCAGATTGAGGTCGTCGTTACGGTCGATGGCCTTTTTTAGGCCGTTGCGCACCAGGTCAACATAGCGCTGCCCCGTGGTGGTTTGACAGTAGGCCGTGATGTCGTCAATGAGGCGTATACAGGCCTTCGACTGTCTGAGGTCGTCGGGCTCGCCCATACGGCTGAGCATATCGACGCTGAGGTCGGCATCGGCTGCCAACTTGTTTATCAGTTCTTCTTTTGGTGCGAGCCCCGTCAGTGTTATCTGGTCGATGGCCGCGTTTGCCGTCTTTTCTATCACCCTACGGCTGGTTTGTGCTTTTGATGCCGCACAAAGGCATAATGCAAATAATAGTATAGTTATTTTTTTCATATTCAGTTTTCGCTTCGCCCAGTATTGTGAGCGATTTTTATGGCTGGGGCGTTTACTTCAGATGCTTCTTGATATAAGGCAGCATGTGGTTAGCGCAGCGCTCAAAGCCCAAGTCGGTGAAGTGGATGGCGTCGACGGTGCCCTCGTGGTCGTTGCCTATCATGCCCGCTGTGGGCACAAAAAAGAGGTTGTGGTCGCCCTTTTTGCGCCACTTTTCGTAGATGGTTTTCAGCGTAACATCTTTATCGTTCACCGCTTTACTTATCTTGGTGTCGAAACGTTTGTGGGGGAAATCGGGCGTCTCTACCACCAGAATGGGGGTGGTGGGGTGTGTCTTACGTAGGATGGTGTAGAAGGGTTCGAAGCGTTCGCTAAGCTCTTCGGCCGTAACGTTAGGCAGCATATCCAGGATAAACAGGCCTGCATCAAGGTTTGCCATCACGCGAGCCACCTCGGTGTCGAGCCTACCATTTCCGCTGAAACCAAGGTTGATGACCTCGCGGTTTAGTTTGCGCTCTACAATATTGGTGGCAGCCATGCCAGGGCGATTGGCGCATCCGCCTTGCGTAATGCTGGTGCCATACCACACAATGGGCTTATCGGTACGAGGTAGCGGTTGCTGCGGAGCCTCGATGGTGGCGCCAGGGTTGATGCCGATGACCAGCGAGTCGATACCTTCATACAGAGGCAGATATAGCATATATTCGCGAGGCTTGCTCGTCATGTTGTCGATAATGGTGGCAGTGGTGGTGAGCTGCTCGCGGGGGCGTGCGCTGTTCACAAAGGTCCAGGTGCCATCGTCTTGTAGGCAATAGAGGTCGAGACCGCGTATGCCAGTGGGCGTCATGTGGTTCATGTTAAACACCGACATGTTTTTCCAGCGTGCCCCTATTGTTGAGGCGTTTGAGCGGAAGCGTATGGCCATGCCCGCCGAGTTTTGTCCCAGATGCCACAGCTGCTCGCGTATTTTTCCTTTCAGCGAGTCGGGCAGTCGGGTATAGAGTCGCTCAGAGGCCACTTTAGGATGCCCAATGAGCTGAAACTGAGAGGCTTCATGATACTGCAGTTGCGCCATGATGCCGAGATGGGTCAGGGCAAAGAGTGAGAGCAAGAGTAATAGCTTTTTCATCTTTTGGGGGATAATTTGGGGATTATTGTTTACAAGCAACAAAGTTAGCAATATTTTTCGTTTTATAGGTGCGTTAAACAGTTTTTCATGATTCTGTCGTCTATTATAATAACACGTAAAAGCGCCACATACCAATATTTTGTTTGATATGTGGCGCTTTCTTGAACACGAATTTCCATGAATTATCCATGAATTATCCACGAATTATCCAAGTAGGACGGTGGTCTCTGTGCCCCGTCCTCCCGACATTAGAAATGGGCAATAAATATGTGAGGTTATCTATTTAGAAGTGCTGGGCGCTGGAGGACGGGGCGCGGAGGCCACCGTCCTACTTGGAGGGCACATCCGTTTATATAAAAATAAATACGCGCAATAATATATTATTAAATTGTTAAAAACAATACTCTGTTAATTCTAATGTAATCGTTTGAAAATGAGAGAGTTAATTA